>DAORKK010000105.1:0-10784 GCA_035439525.1 Chitinophagaceae bacterium | reverse complement strand
GGCGGGAATTTTTCCACCTTTTCTAAAAGCCGGTTTATGTTGCGCCGGGCCAGGGTAAAGACCGATTATGTACTTCCCTCAAAAATGAAATACCCGGTGGCTTTATTTTCTTTTCAGATCGATGCGACTGAAAGAGGGGTGGTGGTCAGGGATATGTTTTTGAAACTCTTTGATACTAAAACCAACCGGTTTACAATGACGGCTGGCTTATTTGCCCGTCCGTTTGGATATGAAGTAAATTTATCCTCCGCATTCCGTGAAACACCGGAGCGGGGACGCATGTCGCAAATATTAATGCCTTCTGAACGGGATCTGGGGGTAATGGTTTCACATGAACCGCAGGATCAGAAAAAGAAACAATCCCGGTTTAAATTTGACCTGGGTTTATTTAACGGACAGGGTCTCTCTGGCACCACGGATTTTGATAGCCGGAAAGACCTGATATCCAGGATTTTTGTACGTCCGGATGTTAAGAAGAAACTGGAATTATCCGGCGGATTGTCTTTATTGGCTGGTGGTTGGCGTAACGGGACAAAATTTGTGTATGAAACCCGGAAACAAGGGAATGGCGATCCGGTCTTTGTGGTCGATTCGGCAATCAGCAATCTGGGTAAAACAGCCTCGCGTCATTATTATGGGGCCGATATCCAGGTAAAACTGAAGCATGGTTGGGGTGAAACTGAATGGAGGTCAGAGTACTGGTTTGGCAAACAACCCGGCACCAACTCCACTACCGTTAACCCGGGTAGTCTTCCCGCGGCAAACGGGATTCCATTGCCGACTTATATCCGGCATTTTGATGGAGCTTTCCTTCTTTTTCTTCAGAATATTGTAAATAACAGGCACCAGGTGATGATTAAGTATGACTGGTACGATCCGAATACCAAAGTCAGTAAAACCCAGATTGGAAAGACTGGTACTAATTTTTCAACTGCGGATGTTAAATATTCAACCCTGGGTATCGGGTATTCCTATTACCTGAATTCCCAGACGAGGCTGATCTTCTATTACGATATTGTAAAGAACGAAATCACGGATCTTGCCGTGTATAAGACCGATCTGAAGGATAATATCTTTACCTGCAGGCTGCATTTCCGGTTTTAACCGAATCATCAGCATTGGTGACTTAAGTCATTTTCAGTTGCAAAGATTCATCGTCTATTTGCGATGAACAATCAGCCTGTATGCAACGAACCAGCAATGAAATAAATTATTCTCCCCGGGAGGAACAGATTGCCCGGTTTTCCAAAGCGCTTTCGCATCCTGTACGCGTACGAATCCTTCAGTTTCTCGACAGCCAGTCCTGTTGCTTTACTGGTGAACTTACAGAGGAAATTCCAATGGCACAGTCCACTATTTCCCAGCACCTGAAAGAGCTGAAAGAAGCGGGACTGATCCAGGGCGATGTAATGCCGCCCCGGGTGAAATATTGCATCAATCAGAAAGCCTGGGCGGAAGCCAAAAAAGCTTTTGCTGTATTTTTTGATAAATAAAAGAATTGCCATGAACATAAAAGTACTGGGACCCGGTTGTGCCAAGTGTAAAACCACTTATAATAATGTACTCGAAGCCATCAGACAAACAGGGGTGGAAGCGCAGGTGGAGAAAATAGAAGATATAGAAGAGATGATGAAATATAATGTACTGACCACACCTGTATTGATGATCGATGAGGTGGCCCGGATAAAAGGGAGGGTGGCCGATGTAAAAGAGATCAGAGAATTACTTACCCAATAATTATTTTATGGAACAGGTTCAGTCATTGGTAAACGAAATATGCCCCACCAGTACCCAGGCCTGGGTAAAACGGGGCGCCATTTTAGTAGATGTCAGGGAACAGAACGAAGTGGATCAACTGGCTTTTGATGTGCCGGCGATTATTCATATCCCATTAAGCGAATTTGAAATCCGGTACAAGGAGTTAGCCATGGATAAAGAACTGGTACTTGTATGCCGGAGTGGAAGCCGAAGTTTGCGGGCTGCCGGGTTTTTAATTAATCATGGTTTCGACCCCGTAAAAGTGGTGAATATGAAGCACGGCATCCTGCGTTGGGTACAAAGAGGGTTTCCTACCAAAGGTGATTTATCAGGGATCGTGGATATGAATACCGGTGGTTGTTGCGATCATGGCGGAAATAAAGGCTCAGGTTGTTGTTAATGTAAAATGGAATCATGTTTGACTGGCTGCAATATTTTGCCGACTGGCTGATTTATTCAGTTGTGGGGATGTCTGCTGAAAGCCATTGGGGGCAGGCCCTTAATTTCTTTGTATTTGATACCCTGAAGATTTTTCTGCTCCTGTTCTTTATCACTACGATCATGGGGATCGTCAATTCCTATTTCCCGGTGGAGAAAGTCAGAAATTTCCTGAGCCGTAAGAAAATGTACGGACTGGAATATTTCTTCGCAGCAGCTTTCGGAGTGATTACTCCCTTTTGTTCCTGCTCCTCAGTACCGCTTTTTATCGGATTTGTAAAAGGGGGTATTCCTTTAGGCATCACCTTTACGTATCTGATTACAGCCCCATTAGTAAATGAAGTAGCTATCGCCATTTTTATTGGTGCTTTTGGACTCAAAGCAACTGCCATTTATGTGGCTACTGGTATTATATTGGGGATACTTGGCGGATTCACATTGGGTAAATTAAAACTGGAAAAATACCTCAGCCCCTGGGTCCAGGGCGTTATTACGAATGCGGCAACAGAGGACAAACTTGAATCGGAACAACGAAGCCTTCGCCAACGGATGCCGGGTATTCTAAAAGAAGCGTTTGGTATCGTAAAAGGCATTGCCATTTATATTGTGATCGGCATTGCGGTTGGCGGCGCGATGCACGGTTTCCTGCCCACTGATTTCTTCGAACAATATATTAATAAAGAACAATGGTACGCCGTGCCGCTGGCCGTGATCATGGGCGTGCCGATGTATAGTAATGCAGCAGGGGTAATACCCGTGGTGCAGGTGTTGGTGGCGAAAGGAATACCACTGGGTACAGCTATTGCCTTTATGATGGGGGTAATCGGACTTTCTCTTCCCGAGGCTATGTTGCTGAAAAAGGTTATGACCTGGACACTGATCACCATTTACTTTGGAACGATAGCGTTTTTTATGATACTTTCCGGTTACTTGTTTAATATGATCCTGTAAATAACTTCTATGACAGTCCTGATTATCTCCCTCGGTTTTCTTTTTGGCTTGTTCCTTCAATATGCGAAGGTCAATACCTATAACAGCATTTCGGGGATGGCGGTACTCAACGATTTTACCGTAGCCAAGACCATTGCTGCGGCCATCGGCATCGGGGCCATTGTACTGAGTATGGCTATCGGACTGGGTTATGCGGATTTTCATATTAAGCCTTTTCTGGCCGGGGCGGTAATTATTGGCGGACTCCTGTTTGGTATAGGAATGGCCATCCTCGGGTATTGTCCGGGTACATTGCCTGTTTCATTGGGACAAGGTTCGCTGGATGCCTTGATAGGTATACTGGGTGGTTTAGCTGCCTCATTACTATACACCTTGTTAAGTCCGACTTTACATGGAACGATAGGTCCTGATATGGGTAAAATAGCCCTCTCCTCTCTTGTGCAGTCAGGTTCTGCCGGTTATTATATATTGGCAGTAATTATTGGGAGTGGTCTGATTGCTGCAGCCTTCTGGCTTCAACGGAAAGAAAAGAAAAAAGAACTGAATTGGCTGGTTGCTGCTGCCGGCATTGCGGCAATAGCCGTTTCCATATTTATTGTCTCAGACCGCGTGCTTGGAGCTTCTACTTTTTATCCCTATATCGCAGACCGGCTGACCGGTTTGACGGATAATGCTTATTATATAAAACAGGTGGAGCAATCCGGATTTTATGAAATGAAGTTTCTGGCCGGTGCTTTTCTTTCCGGCCTGGTTTACTCTATAATAAAAGGAGAATTTAAGATCCGGCTCCTGCATGATAATTGGATCCGGATGAAAGGAAGCTCCTCAGCAGGGCGTATTTTCTGGGCTTTTACCGGAGGTTTTCTCTTACTCTTTGGTGCAAGACTGGCTGGTGGTTGTACCAGCGGACATATTATATCAGGCGGGATTCAGTTAGCCGTCAGCAGCTGGGTTTTTGCAGTTTTTGTATTCGCCTCCTTTCTGCTTACCGGTCATTTCTTTTACCGGAATGCGAAATAATCCTGTATTCAATTAAGTAATATTCTGGTAACATTAACAGCCAAAACAGCCTCGTGTCCGAACATAACGGTGGAGTTTTATTTCATAAGTAGCTGACAATGAATAAACGGGTTGGTTCCGAACGAAAATCAATTAACATTCCGGTAATATTCCGTTTACAATTGGTTAACCCGGGAGTAACATACCGGTAACTTGCCGGAGGCACCTTTGCGGCAAATACACTGATATGGTTCGCAGGCTGCGTTTGATCTTGTTTCTCTTGTGCTCCGGTCTTATGGCGGTGGCACAGCAATCCCCCAAATTAACCGGTAAGGTTACCAATTCAAAGAATGAACCGCTGGCAGGTGTTACTATTAAGGTTTCCGGTACAGCTGGCGGTACCACCACGGAAGTGGATGGTCGTTTCTCGCTGACTTTAAATCCCGGTAAAAAATACACCCTCATTTTTACTGCTGTTGGCTATTCCAAAAAAGAAGTTGAGGAAGTGGAAGTCACTGGTGGTCAAATCAATGAACTGAATGTAACCCTGGATGTAGAGGAAAAAACAGGCGATAATGTGGTTATCACGACCAAAGTGTCAACGGCCCGTAAGGAATCTGTTAACTCCCTGATCGCTTTCCAGAAAAATACAAATACGGTTGCTTCGGTCATCTCTGCGGAGACAATCCGTCGTTCACCCGACCGCAATACCGGTGAAGTATTGAAACGTACACCCGGCGCAAGCTTACAGGAAGGAAAGTTCATTGTAATCCGCGGTCTGGCTGATCGTTACAACCAGGCCATGCTGAACGGCATCCTGCTGACCAGTACAGAGCCGGATCGTAAGACGTTCTCCTTTGACCTGATTCCTTCCGCTATGATTGATAATATCATTATCAATAAAGCATTTGTTCCGGAATATCCCGGGGAGTGGGCCGGCGGTCTGATCCAGGTAAATACAAAAGATATTCCTTCCAAGAACTTCTTTAATATTCAGGTTGGGTCTGGTTTTAATACACAGACCATGGGTAATACTTTTTATAAAGACGCAAAATCCAAAACAGACTGGCTGGGATTTGATGATGGTACCCGTTCCATACCTGCAGGTTATACCCGTAAAGCGGCCTTTGATACATTATCACCGGCTGCTAAAACCGCAATTGGTAAACAAATGCGGAATGCCTGGGCGCCCACCGCTTCGACTGTTCCTTTCAACTATTCGTTTCAGGTTAATGGCGGATTCAGTGGAAAACTTTTTGGTAAAACAATCGGGGGTACTTTCGGTATCAACTACAACAGGAACAACCGGTATGTGGACCTGGTGAACCGTTCAAACGCTTTGTCAAACGGGGTCTTTACGACCAACTATGATTTTAATGATGACCGGTATATTCAGGAAGTAACTGTAGGCGCGCTTGGAAGTTTATCCATGCAGATCAATTCCCTGAATAAGATTTCCGTTAAATCAATCATTAACCTGAATTCGCCTTCGTCGGTTACCCGCCGCAGTGGAATTGATTTTACCCGCGATGAGGATATTGCCGGTACAGAACTGTCGTTTAAACAAAACACCTTCTTTACCGTACAGGCCAACGGCGATCATAGTCTGGCCAAATCAGTAAAGCTGAAATGGTATGGTGCTTTTAATATCCTGGATGGTTATATTCCTGATCAGCGCCGCCTTGCTTATTCCCGTTTTACGAATACCCAGGACCCTTACCGCCTGCTGATTTCAAATACCCTGTCACAAAACAGCGGCAGCCGGATTTATCAGAGTTTATCCGATTATATTTATACAGCCGGTGGCGACCTGACCTATAATTTCACCCTCTTTGGTCAGAAGCAATCCCTGAAAAGCGGATACATGCTGCAGATCAAGGACCGCTTATACGATGCCCAGTTATTTGCCAATTACCTGCCACTGGATAACCCGGTACTTACATTATTACCCGCAGACCAGGTCTTTAATACGGATAATTTCGGAGACGGTACCGGTAACAAATTCGCCTTTGATGCGATCAAGGGTAAAACCTTCCGTTACCTGGCCAACACCATTCTGAATGGAGCTTTCCTGCAATTTGATAACCAGTTCAGCCGTTCGTTCCGGGTGGTATGGGGACTCCGTGCTGAGCATTTTGATCAGCTGGTAGGTAGTGTGAAGACCTGGGATCCACGTCATACCTATTCTAAAGTAACGGATTTTCTTCCTGGATTGAATGCGACCTTGAAGGTCAATAATAAAGTGAATCTCCGCTTATCCGGTTCACAGACCGTTATTCGTCCGGAGTTACGCGAACTTTCATTCCTGAACCTGTATGACTTTGAACTGAATGCTTCAGTGCAGGGTAATCCGCTGCTGAAACGCACCAAGGTTTCCAATTTCGATTTCAGGTATGAGTTCTATCCTAAGGCCGGTGAAGTGTTGACAGCCGGGGTGTTCTATAAAGATTTCAAGAACGCGATTGAACAACTCTTTAATGAAGGTATTGGTGGAGCCAGTACATTCAGTTACCAGAATGCTGATCAGGCTACTACCTGGGGAGCTGAACTGGAATTCCGAAAGAAGCTGGACTTTATCAATGCTTTCAAAAATTTTACCCTGCAGGCCAATGCTTCTTATATCAAGAGCAATGTAAAGGATGATGGATTAAATATCGACCGTCCGATGCAGGGTCAGTCGCCCTACGTGATAAACGTTGGGATGATGTATGACCTGGAAAAATCAGGCCTGAATGCCACCCTGCTTTTCAATCAGATCGGTGAAAGGATTTACCTGGTGGGTGACCTTACCTCAGGTGCGGGTTCCCCGGACATTTATGAAGCGCCCAGGGCACTGCTTGATTTCCAGCTGAGCAAGAAACTGCTGAACAAAAAAGCCGAGATCCGGATGAATATTTCCGATATCCTGAACAGCACCCAGTATTTCTACCAGAACGCAAATGGTGAAAAAAAGCTTGATAAAGGAAAAGACGCTTACCGGTTTACCCGGACAAACGGAACTACGTTCAGTTTCACCTTCAATTACTCTTTATAAACAAGTACAAACAAAAATTTAAATAAACAGCAATGAAAAAGTACATTTTCTTATTATCAGCCTTTGCAGCAATTGCCGTAACGGGTTGCCGTAAAATCGAAACGGATGGTGAGATCCAGGTGGTCGTGGTGAACGGCGGTGGCAGTGGCACTACAACCGGTGAGACAATCACCCTGCAGGGCCGTATTAATGCAGATACCATTCTGCGTAAGAAAAACACCTATATCCTAAAAGGATTGGTGTATATGGTCGGAAATCATACCATGACCGTTGAAGCCGGTACTACAGTTAAAGGATCTTTCAGTGGCTCTGATGTGGCCGCTCTCGTGATTACCCGTGGTTCAAAAATTATCGCACAGGGTTCACCCACTGAGCCCATCATATTCACTTCTGCTTCTCCCAATCCGCAATCAGGCGACTGGGGTGGTATTGTAATTTGTGGTAAAGCACCGATCAATTCCAGTTTTAATGGTACAGCCGGTCTGTTCCAGGTAGAAGGTGGTATTGACAATGCAAACGGTGATGGCCTGGCCGGTTCCGGTGACGCTACTGTTCCCACTGCTGTGCCTGCGGATAATTCCGGTACTCTTTCTTATGTACGTATTGAGTATGCCGGTTACGCCTATCAGCCTGATAAAGAAGTGAACAGTCTGACTATGGCCGGCGTTGGTAGCGGAACTACACTTGATCATATCCAGGTGGTATATGCAAAGGATGACGCTTTTGAGTGGTTTGGTGGTACGGTGAATGCCAAATACCTGATCGCTTTTAAAACACAGGATGATGACTTTGATACCGATAACGGATACAGTGGTAAAGTGCAGTTTGGACTGGTGATGCGCGATTCTCTGATCGCGGATATCTCCAACTCTGAAGCTTTTGAAAGTGACAATAACGCAAGCGGAACGCAGGTAAATCCTAAAACAACTGCGATTTTCAGTAATATCACGGCCATCGGACCCCGGGCCACGCTAACCAATATAGGTAGTTCATTGTTCAGAGGTGGGGCCCATCTTCGTCGTAACACCGGTGTTTCTATTTTCAATACCATTTTCCTGGGATGGCCCCGTGGCGTTGAAGTAGATGCTGCCAATGGTAATTCCACCGCGCTGAATATTGAAGACAGCACTATGCGTCTGCGCAATATTACTATTGCCGGTTGTGCCACGGCCACCCGTTTCAGCGGAACAGCTGGTGCTACCATCACCAATGATGCTGCATTTACAAGCTGGTATACAAACAGCTACTACAATAATGATATTCTGACCAATACGTCAGATGCCAAACTGATCCAGCCGTTCAACTATACGGCTCCGGATCCAACTCCGTTTGCCGGTTCTAACGGTAATCAGAAAATCCTGACTGGTGGAAGTTTCTCAGATGCCAAGTTCACCGGCGATACTTTCTTTGATAAGACAGCTACCTTCCGTGGCGGTATTGCCACTTCAGGTGATAATGCAACTTGGTGGAAAGGTTGGACCAAATTTAACTTTAATTAATTTTTCAGATCAATAACCATTATCCGTACTTCAGAGGCTGCCTTTAAAAGGACAGCCTTTTTTTTGTGACGGATAACTACCGCTACGCGGAATTTTTTAACACATAGGATTAGTTGCTTTGTGTTAGGTTTGGAAGAACAATAATTACAACGCTCTTTTTAGCGGACCGCCTAATTAGAAGAACATAGATTTCACATAGACACCTTCTATGCTATGTGTAACCTATGTTCCTATGTACCTATGAGTTAAAAAAGCGGCACAGCCGCCATCCGCTTCATAGAATATTTTAACCTACCGGTAATGCTGAAGTAATGATGGGATAACAGGAAAGGCTCAGCTTTGCACCAGTTCTTACCCGGTACAGGGAAATGAATTTTGGTAAGTATACCGGTTGCATTATTTTCTCATTCAGTCCCCGCCCCGCATTTCCATGCGGGGCGGTTGTTTGTTACAGCAGGGCTGCTGTGTTTTCATACGCTGACTGGACGGATTCTTTGAGTCGGGAGGGAGAGAACGAAAACAGGTATTCCAGGGACTCACGGATGCTGTTTGAATAATCTCTTTGTATAACAGGTGCCGGATCATTGACCCAGACATTAAAATGCTGCTCAAAAGTAACGTCAATAGCCGGGAGACAGCGGATGCCCAGCTTTTCGAGTCCGGCGGCATTACATTGCTGTTCATACTGGCCGGAAATGGGAATCGTCATCATTTTTTTTCCCAGGTGAATGGCTTCAGCAGGCGTTTCAAAACCAGCGCCGCAAATAATACCGGCACAGCCGATCATGCTGCGGGTGAATAAGTCACGGTCAACCGGAATAAATTGTATGTTTTTCTCTTCCCGGATGATCGTTGTTTCGCGGGAAAAAACCTGGAAGCGGTGGTCCGGAAATTTGTTAAACAATTCAATCAACTGGGGTTCGCAAAAGGACGGAAGGTAAATGGTTATATGGTTTTCATTTCGTGGAACTGCTTCCAGGACTTCTTTTTTTACCACCGGCTCAAATATACCGGTGTCATATTTTTCAAAATGATAGCCGGTATGGACGGCCGCTTTTACAAAACGGGTGAGAATCCATTCACCTGCCTTTGATTGCTTGGCTGGCCTTGGTGTATGTACTGAATAGAAACTGGCCTGATGACCAAAATGTATAGAAGGTATTTTCTTACGTGCACAGGCGGCGGAAGTGATATAATCAAAATCATTCAGTACCAGGTCATATTTCTCCACCGGCAGGTCACGGATCTCCCGCTTGATCCGTAAAGGACTCAGTTTACGGGTGATTTCCCAGTAGTCAAGTCCGCCATTGCAATTATAAAACAAACTGATGCCTTTACTCCGGTATTTAACCGGACCGTTAAGTGGCAAATGTGCATTATCCCCACTCAGGAATATATCCACTTCTCCGTATTGCTGAAGATGGGGAAGAAGCGTCATCGCCCGGCTGATATGGCCATTGCCGGTAGCCTGTACAGCATAGAATATTTTCATGGGTTGTATTATTGTAGTGAATTCATAAATAAGTTGATCTCGTCGGTGACCACATTCAGGGCCGGGATTTTTTTGGTGATCGGGATTACAGTGGCTTTGCTGTAGTCTTCATCCCGGTACTGATATATATTCCAGTCATTATTTACATATTCCAGGGCGGTCAGGTTTTCAATCCAGTCACCACTGTTGAGGTACATTACACTGCCATCCTTGGTTTCTACCTTTTTTTTCTGTGGCTGATGAATATGTCCGCAGATCACATAGTCATACCCCTTTTCAATGGCCAGTTCCGCTGCGGTTTGTTCAAAGTCCGCAATCCACGAGACTGCTTTTTTCACGCCGTTTTTTATTTTCTTACTGAGACTCATTTTAGGGCGCCCCAGCTTTTTGAGTGTCCAGTTGATACAACGGTTCAGCAGAATCAGCCAGTCATAGCCAAAGCCACCCAGTTTGGCTATGATCTTCGCACTTCCTTTCGTGGTATTATCAAATACATCGCCATGAAAGATCCAGGTCATCTTGCCATTGATCTCGATGACCAGTTTGTCGGTAAGCTGAAAATTGCTGAGTTGAATACCGCTGTAGCGGCGCAACATTTCATCGTGGTTGCCGG
>DAORKK010000104.1:0-10823 GCA_035439525.1 Chitinophagaceae bacterium | reverse complement strand
TAACGGATTTGATGACTGCTGAACAACTGCTGCAAAAACAGCAACAACATATAAAGCAACTGCAAAACGCCTGTTTATTTAAATTGCAATCATATGCGTGACCATATTGATATCAACTGCGACATGGGAGAGGGCATGGGTAATGAAGAAGCCCTGATGCCTTTTATTTCTTCCGCCAATATTGCCTGCGGTTATCATGCGGGAGATACTAACAGTATCCTGCATACGCTGGAACTTTGTAAACAATTCAATGTGGCCCCGGGGGCACACCCTTCCTTCCTGGACCGGGCTAATTTTGGCCGCCGGGAAATGGAATTACCGGTTACGGAATTGTATGAACTCATCATCCAGCAATTGCTGATCATGCAGGAAATGGCGGATATGGCCGAAGTAACCCTGCGGCATGTAAAACCGCATGGAGCATTGTATAATATGTCGGCCCGCGAACCCCTGGTGGCACAGGTGATTGCCAAAGCCGTTAAAAACTTCAACAGTAAACTCTGGTTGGTCGGACTCAGTGGCAGTTGTTCTATTGAACAAGCTATTGAAACCGGACTCAATACGATCAGTGAAGTCTATGCAGACCGTACCTACCAGGATGATGGTACGCTTACACCGAGGGGTACAGCGGCGGCTATGATCACCGATGCTTCTATAGCCGCGGCCCAGGTATTGGAGATGGTAAAAGAAGGTACGGTGACCACCGTATCCGGATCAAAAATTCCGATTGTGGCCGAATCGATCTGTCTGCATGGTGATGGTCCACATGTATTGGAGTTTGCCACCACAATTCATCGCACCTTAAAAGAGAAAGGCATTGACATCCGGTTCAGCTAATTCCCCCAGGAAAGGGACCAGAGGCGTGATCCTCGGTGCCGCTTTCCTGATGGCCACTTCGGCTATTGGTCCGGGTTTCCTTACCCAGACCAGTCTGTTTACCGGCGAACTGCTCACCAGTTTTGGTTTTGTGATATTGATATCCGTATTGCTGGATATCGGGGCACAGTTGAATATCTGGCGCATTATTACAGTCAGTGGTAAGCGGGCCCAGGATATTTCCAATACGATGCTGCCGGGACTCGGCTTTTTTTTAGCGGCGTTGATTGCTTTTGGCGGACTGGTATTTAATATCGGCAATATCGCCGGCACGGGCCTTGGGCTGAATGTCCTCACTGGTATTGATGTAAAGATTGGTGCGGTCATCAGTTGCGGGATCGCCCTTGGGATCTTCTGGTCCAGGCAAGCCGGAAGCCTGATCGATGTGTTTGTAAAAGTGCTGGGTTTGCTGATGATCGGTCTCACCTTGTACATTGCTTTTGTTTCCCATCCACCACTGGGTGAAGCACTCTACCGGACTGTATGGCCGGAGAAGACCGATATGATGAAGATCGTGACCCTGGTAGGGGGAACGGTAGGTGGTTATATTTCTTTTGCCGGGGCACATCGTTTGCTCGATGCGGGCATCAAGGGAAAGGAACAGCTTGGCCAGGTTACCAAAAGTTCAGTGAGTGGGATATTGATCACGTCATTGATGCGGTATATACTTTTCCTCGCTGCACTGGGTGTGGTATGGCAGGGCGTAAAGTTATCATCCACTAATCCGGCGGCTTCTGTATTTCAATCCGCGGCTGGTGAACTCGGTTATCGTTTTTTTGGTATTGTGATGTGGAGTGCTGCCATTACTTCAGTGGTCGGGGCTTCATATACATCGGTTTCTTTCTGGAAAACCATTTCACCTTTTGTTCAGCGGAATGAAAAATGGGTGACCAGTTCTTTCATATTATTCTCCACTTGTATTTTTTTATTGGTCGGACAGCCGGTGAAATTGCTGGTGTTGGCCGGTGCGGTCAATGGCATTATACTGCCCATTGCACTAGCTGTGATATTGGTAGCTGCACGAAAGCAAAAAGTGGTGGGGGAGTATAAACATTCTTTATTGCTTCAGGTGATCGGGTGGATGGTAGTGGTGGCGATGGGGTATATGAGTGTGGTGGGGATGATGAAGAGTGTGTAGCCGGGTGAGGTATAATTTGATGGAAATCTCCATCAAATGAAATCACACTATGTTTCCCTCCTTCCCGAACTAAGTAAATTCATAAAAGCTTCTGCAACGGGTCGTCGCTTGATGCCTTCCGGGAAAAGGCTGAGAAGAGGCACCCTTACCCAGTATGAAGTGTTGTACCGGTTACTATTGGAATTTGAGCAATCGGCCGGCACTGTTGTCCGGCTGTTGCGGAAAAGCAGGATAACGACCCGTGACTGGCAAAAGGAGCGGGTCTACTGGAAGCGGGTATTAAAACAGTTTACAGGGTTTATATACCGGGAGAAAGGGGGATATGACCAGTATTTATCTTCGGTATTAAAAGTCTTGCGGACTTTTTTACGTTACCTGGAGCTCGAGCGCGGTTTCCCGGCCCTGGGCATTTACCAGAAGATGCGGGTGCCGCCCGAAGTTCTCACGCCGGTGATACTGAGTCCGGAGCAGTTGAAATTCCTGATCAATGACCATTGTTTTTATGCAAGCCTGCCGCTTCACCTGCAACGAACCCGGGATATTTTTGTGTTTGCCTGCATTACGGGACTGCGATTCCGTGATCTGATGAATTTGCGGACTCCGAATCTTCAGCATACAGAAGAAGAGGTGAACCTGCTGGTGCATACGCAGAAAACCGGCTCCATGATACGCGTGCCTTTGCCGGTCTGGGCGGTGGAACTGATCCGTAAATACCGGGGCCAGGCTGGAACGTATCTTTTACCGCGTATATCCGGTACCAATCTCAATCTACAGATTAAGACATTGATGGAGCGGGCCGGATGGGTTTATTCGTTACCCAAGATCCGGAACCGAAGGGGAGAACCGGTGGAGTTGAAAAAACCGGGAGGCAAGAGCTGGCGTTTTTGTGATCATATCACAGTACATACCTGCCGGCGTACTGCTATTACCACTTTGTTATTGCTGGGGGTGGAGGAAAATATGGTCCGGCGTATTTCAGGCCATGCCCCCGGCAGCCGTGAGTTTTATAAATATGTAGGGCTGGTGCAGGATTACCTGGACAGGCAGGTAAAGGAGGCGCACAGGAGGTTGGTGGAGTAGATTAATAATTTATGTTTAATCACATAAAAGTTTTCAGCAAAAGTCTTTACCTAAAGTAAGAACTCTCTAGCACAAGATTCTTTAATTCTGTAAAATCTTTTGGTTGTTTCTTTAATATCACCATTTTCATTTCAACAACTTTAAGCCGTTTCATTTTATAATATACAAAATTGCATTGTGATGACACACCTCTGGTTTCAAATAAAATGAATCCGTTTTTATTCTTTTCATGCCCAGAAAACAATAACATGCCAATGGGTTCTTTTTTATAGACAACATCACTTATGTTATATGATGAACCTGGGTCAGATAAAACTAATTTTATGTGATATATTTTTTCGTAAACCCTCAAAATTCTGTTTGAAATATTTTTAGATGAATAGTTTAAGCTTGGCTTTGAATTAATTACGTTTAGAATTAAATCATCCTGTTTGGTAATTTTCGGATTACAATTAATGTAAGCAAACAATAAAGTAAAGTAAATGAAGTTCATATTGAAGTACTTAATTTTTATTTTTCTTCAGTACTTGTAACTGAGACAACTGGCACATATTCCAGCTTTATTCCTTCCGGGTTATACCCCCTTCTATGAAATTCCTTTAGTTTTATAGCCGCAGGAGTCTCTATAAAATCTGTAACATAGTTCTCTTCTGCAAATCGTTCCTTTAACTTGCTAAGAGGAATATTTATACCATTAAATTTTTCTCTATAATAATGACCCAATTCATGTAGTACTCCTAATGCAGCTGACTGAATTCCTAAAACTTTATTGGTTTCCTTTTCAATGAATTTATGTGCATGCTCGTTGTCAAAGGTCATACTGCTATGCCCGGCTGAATATAATGATGTGCTTCCTTTAAAAATTGAAAACTTCTCTTTGTTATTAATGATTTCGTTTACAATATGTTTTCCATCAATAGAGTAGTAATCGGCATTATTTTTTTGAACATAGTCAAGCGATGCTTTTGTATCAAGCAGAAATTTATTTTTGCCTGTATACTCATTGCCTTTTTTGTCATATAATTTACCGTCACTTTTATATTGAACAGACATGGTGACTAGTTTTGTCTTACCTTTTTTATTTACTCTTTCCTCATCATAATAAATCCAAATCTCTTTTCCATTTGGATCAACATATTTTAATGGGTTATTATACACATCATGATATGGTGACCATGAAAAGTATTTAGCAGCCAAAGGATCCACCACACGCCACCTTCCAATCTGATTATCATACATCCTCGCCCCATAATCCAGCCAATCAAGCCCGCTGCCATCGCTGAACTCTGCTTTTTGCTCTTCCTTGCCGTTGTATTTCAGTTTATTTTCAGGAGAGCCGAAAGCCAGGGCTTTGGAAGAGAGGCCGGACATTATTAATCCGAACGGGGAATAATTCAATTCTTCGAAAATGAGGCATTAGTAGTTTTAACGAGGCTTTCAAAGAACAAATCCGCTTTTCTGCTACATACTAAGTTAAATATAAAAATGACAGTTTAAAATTCCAATAAAGCGATCAATCAGCCGCGGAGTGTTTTATTAATATTTGGGATTGGTGCAGAATTACCTGGGCATGCAGGTGAAGGAGGCGCAAAGGATGCTGGTGGAGTAAAGCTTGTACCTTATATTGCCAGGTGAATGGAGATGGAGTGAAATACTCTTACCCAATAAAACTAAAAAAATCTTGACTGTCAGATAAAGTACTAACTATTACAAATGATTTTCGCACTTTCACTGACTATCTTTATTTTTCACTAAATAATCCGTTGCCTCAACTTCTTTTCCACCTAAAAAAACAGAAAACATAATATAATTATCGTCGTTCAAAGATTTACTCTTGACACCAATAACATCCCCTTTCTTAATACTCTGATTCATCTTAACATTCACTGAATCAAAAATTGAATAGATAATATTTATGCTATCACATTCAACTCCAACTATATAACCCCATTCATCCTTATCGATGACGGCAATTCTTCCATCCAAACATGAACGTATAGTAAAGTCATCTGTTGGAGCAATTAATAAGGCTTTATTCAGCTTATCTACTCCGGGCTTATTTTGAATAATTTTTCCATTCTTTATTGGCAACTGTAAGGAATCAGTGTTACCAGTAAATGTGAAAAAGAAAAATAAAAGAAATGGTATGCTCATAATTTAAAGATTACACGTATTAATTTCCTTTTAAAGGTAACGGTTTATAAATGCCTGCACTCCCAGGATGTTCAGGCAATTGAGATCGATTATGTATACTTCCAGCATTCCCCTTAGTCGGGTTTAATAATTTCTCTAATGTCTTATCATATATTTCATCTCCAATAGAAAAGGCTCCTATTTCATGTGATCTTTCTCTATATAGGACTTCAGTACCTATTCTTCTTTTATATGTACCGCTGGCAGGGTCAAAATCAACCTCTTCCCACTCTTCTGAATCTTGTAAACCATGTTCTCCTTCATGTCCGGCTGTTCTAGCATACTCTGCAACTTCATAAGCTGACATGTCCTCATTTGAAAGTTGCTCACCACTTTTAATCATCTTATCTCGAATGTTATTACTTGCAACTTTTTTAATACCATCTTCATTCACTACAATTACTGTCTCATCCCAAGCATTTGTTTTATCATATTTCCCAGTTTTTGAATTGAAAACTTCATAATCCTTTGACTTATCGCTAAAATCACCCTTTTTGAATTTCTCAAACATAGCTTTTGGCATAGTCTGTCCTCCTCCAAGTAGACCTAAGTGTTTTGATATGTTTCTTTTCCATTCCAAATCGCTCTTTTTACTAACTCCTTCAAAATAAAAAACCCTTTTATGAGCGACCAATGACTTCCAAAGCTTAGCTCCTTCCTCAGTTCTATTTAATAACTCTTGTATGCGTTTTGTTGTTGGGTCATTGGGGTTTCCGATAGTATATCCCTCAATATCAATATACTTTACAGGATTATCAGCTCCATACACATAAGGACTCCAACGTCTCATTTTTTCCATCATTGGGTCCAGCACATGCCACCTCCCTATCTGCCCATCATACATCCTCGCCCCATAATCCAGCCAATCCAGCCCACTGCCGTCGCTGAACTCGGCTTTCTGCTCTTCTTTGCCGTTGTATTTCAGTTTGTTTTCCGGCGTTCCGAAAGCCAGGGCTTTGGAAGAGAGGCCGGACATTATTAATCCGAACGGATAATAATGCGTCTCTTCCAGGATAGCCCCTCTGGTATGCACCACCTGAAGATTATCAAAGAACACATTAAACTTACTCTCATTGCTGGCCCACACGTAAATATAGCCATTTTTGGGAACGTTTATAGTCGGGATTGTACTCAGGTCATGAACTTTCCGGGTGCCATCTACTGTGGTATATGTGTTGTTTATCCCATTCGTATTAGAAGCACTCCCCACCATATCAAAGCCACCACTCACCCATTTAAACTGCTCATCCAATACGATCCAGTTAATAGCTGCTTTGGGGCGGTTGGCTTCCTGTGCAGGCTGGTTGCCGATTAATCCGGTCATAGTTGTTGGAAATCCAGTCTGCCCGGTCACCTGGCTGCCAGATACCCCTTTACCGGCCACAATTCCTGTACCCACAAAGGCATTTAAAATGTCTAAAACAGCTAAACTGTTGGTTGTACCACTATAGCCCCCGCCCGAGGTCGGCTTCTTATGATAACTTCTCCCGAAAATATTTACAGCATCACCTGCCATTACTTTAATAACTACTCCCAGCCCCGTTTTATTAGCCATTGTATTCGTAGTGGCATTTAACTGGTAAACCTTACTACTGGTAGCTGTTGCTGTGGGAGTGGTGCCCCCAGGGTAGCTGAGATTTCCAGGAGGTGTGCCATTGTTATTCGGATAGTCAAAACCTGTATTTGTCCAAGGTTTATTTACAATTTTCGTATTATCAATTGTATAGTACTTTTTCTCTTCATTTATCATTGATAAAGCGCCTGCCGTTGTACTGCCTTCCAGCGTGGCTGCCGGATAAATATCCTGCTTTTGTTCTTCGGTTAAGACCATTCGCACATTCCCCAAATGATCCTTGATCATATAATCATAATTGAACCCCGTAGTTCCTGGCCGCAACCGTCCTTCTTCGTGTCCAAAAAACTGCAACACATCGTTCTCGTACACCGCCCCGCCCATATAGAGGGTGGTTTTGCTGGGCTGGCCGGTTTCAGTCACGGTCTTTTGTAGTTTATTCCCTGCAGCATCATAGGTATAGGTGATCGTTCCTTTTATTGCGCCTCCTGTTGTTCTGATGGTAATAGATTGAGGAAGGTTCAGGTAGTTGTAGATAATATCCTCAGCAGTAGCTGTACCGATATCCTTATTCAGGTCTTTCTTCAGGTTGCCATTCTGATCATAGGTATAGTCAACCGTATTCACGTTTTTTGACTGTGTATGTAATGTTGAAGTCCTGAAATCTCCCAACTTGGTTAAAGGATCATTATTGGCATCAATCACATTTTTCAGCCGGTTACTATTATCATAATAGTTATAAACCAGATTATCTATGGGTGTAGACGTTGATCCCCCGAGTTTCCAGCCGTACTGGATCATTCCCTTAATATTACCATTGGCATCATAGGCAGACAGCGGATCAGTACCATTCCCCATCTGCATATTATAATTCATCTGACTGTTATTCCAGGTAGTTCCCCCGTTATCCTGTTTAAATTCTCCCTTCATCAGCCGGTTGGCCGCATCATAGCTAAAATCATACTTACGGCGGACATCATCCCCGTCGGATTTCCAGGTCATGCCACTGATATTGCCATTGTATTGTGGGCTGGCATAACTGTTGCCCGCTGCATTATCCGTTTTTTCATACCCGAGCTCAAAACCAAAGCGGGTTGTGCCACTCTGACCCGAAAGGTTCAGGTACGAACGGTTCACTCCCAGCATCCAGCCACGGATATTGTAATCATAATTAAGGGTTTCCAAAGCAGCACTGGTAGCAGGGTTTGTGCCAATCTCTTTCTTTTTCAATTGACCCAGTTTGTCATAATCATTCTTTACAATAGTTTTATAGGCGCTCATGGAACCTCCGCTAATCAAAGAATTGCCTTGTTTTTTCTCCACTTTTACCAGCCGCCCAAGATCATCGTAGCTGTTCTGGGTCACAATCACTGTTTCCTGCTGACCAGCTCCTGATTTTTGCGATTTGGTAATGATCACAAGCGGTTGGCCCACCCAACTGTACTGGGTAGTCATCACATCTATCCCCCCGGTCTTATTAACCGTTTTTAATTGAATTACCCGGCCCTTTTCGTCATATATCATTACAGTAGTAATGAACTGGCTTACAGTGCCCAGCACTTTTGTTTCTGACCATGTTGCCTTTCCTTTAGTCTTAGAAGACGCTGTAATAGGCTGTGAATAAGGATAACTTCCCGATGGGGCATTAAAATAACTGTCCCAGGTAGTGATTAGCGTTGAAGTTAAAGGGGATGGTAGACCTGCATAATCATCATAATAACTAGCCGATAGTTTTTCCCAACCTGAACCAGGAACTGTACTTACTGAAAATGGATAAAAATAATTACTGCTTACAGCAGCAGCCTGCGCATGTGAACTTCTGGTTCCGGAGTTATTCCAAAGGCCAGTTTGAATAGGTCTGTTAAACTCATCATACAGGGTAACCAGCCATTTAACCGGGCTCCCACTCCGCATATTACCATCTTGTGTCATTACCAGCCTGTCCCGCTTATCATATACCATATAAACAGGATCTGCCCCCGGAACCTTTTTAACAATCATCCTCCCCCGGCTGTCATACTCATAAAAAAAACATTGTTCACCAGCAACAGCCACCACTGCCCCAATCAGCCAGTTTGAGCTTGCCAAAGTATTAACCCCCTCTGGTTGAACTACACATCTGAGCCTGCCAAAATCATCATAGATATAATAAGTACTTAGCCAACCATTATAAGAACTTCCCGATCCGTTATCAGCCGTGGCAGTCAATTGAACCTTTTTCAAGATAACCAAACCCGTTTTATCTTTAAATTCAATAACCTGCTTCCCATGTTCATCCACCGTTACACTCTTACTTAATAATCCGGCGCCATAAGAGCCATTTGCAGAAACAGCCGTATTGAGCGAATAGCTTCCCATGCTGAATGGATTGTCCAAAACACTCCAGATCTTTACATCATCTACAGTTGTATTGAACCAGTATTTTTGTTCCAACCCACGCCCGGAACCGGTCCAACTTACACCTGCTGCCATACTCTTTGTAGCTCTGTCAAAAGGGCTTGCCTCAAAAACTGTCTCACTATAAAAAAAATTCTCATTCTGGTTCTTAAGAACACCCATGGGATTACTGTAAAATGATACAGATTCTGTAAAGGGCGCAAGTTTAAAAGCCCCATCCGTATAACCTGCTGCATACGGCAACCACTTATACTGCTCCCTTCCAAATGCATCATACTCAACAGGGCTAACTATATCCGTAGGCGCAGTCCCGGTTTCCAGCGATCCTTGCTTTACAACAGTCTGTAACGGTCTCCCCAAACCATCAAAATACTGTGTTGCCACTTTTACGTCCCTGACTTCCCGACTCGTCAACTGATTGACATCCGATACTGGTGCAGCAGCGTCCCATGTGCGTATATAATTTACCGCTGTGTTTACTGTATAACCTGCCGGAGGCTGTCTCGGAATTTGCGCTTCAGCTTTGAAACTGCCGGATAATATAGAACCAATACAGATCGCAAATAAATAGTTTGACTTAACGAATCCCATATAACTGAATTTGGAAAATAATTTATTGAATAGCTAATGTCCGGGTAACTGCTTGGCCACTCGCTCTGGAATGTGGAAGTAATACACCATAAAGTAGTCCTCCGCTATTAATAAAAAACTTATAACCAGCGGCCTCCGCGTCAATATCAAATACCTTATTAATAGCCACATCAGTCAACCACTTAAATAAAGGATGTTGAAGTGAACCAGAAGTTTTTCTGGTGTACATGCCATTGCTCACAATGATATGTGTCCCGAGTTTAGACCGGTACCACTGGTACAAATCATCACGATTAACCTGGCTAAATCCCGCTTCAACAGAAGGAACAGCTATAATTTTTAACTGCCCTTCTCTTGACCTTCCCAGTGAATCCAGCGACATCAGCAGGCTGTCACCCACCGGAGATACAGACGCTGGTATTATGACTATCAACACTTTCATGCCCTGGTAATGAACCAATGAATCTTTCCCGCCCTCTATCTTATCAACACTAAATTGAAAAGAATTAACCTGCGCCTTACCGTAAATCGCAATCAAACTGATTAAAATAAATATGAAGACCTTTTTCATATAATACATTTTTTAATTAATATCCCAGGACAAACCAATATGGCTGCAGGAAGAAACATTAACCGATGAGAAGGTGCCAGATGTGCCGCCTTGTGTCATACAGCCAATATCAAATAAAAGATAAATGCCATTCCCTGGTTTACTGATCGTAAGACTATACGTACCAGCTGGCACACACCCCAATGTTCCTGATCCAAAACCCGGAATATTGAATGTATACACTTCACTGGTTGAAAGATTTGTATAAACTGCCGTATAACCGGTACTATTATTGAAAATCTCGTTATTGTAACTAATTGTAATATTCCCTCCAGATCCGTAACACATAGAAGGATTGTATCCCGCGGTCACCCATCTGGTTGTATTATAGGTCGGGCTGCATGGATTCATATCCTTTTGTTCCT
>DAORKK010000103.1:0-10900 GCA_035439525.1 Chitinophagaceae bacterium | reverse complement strand
ACCCTTCCTCCCGCCCAACAGAAACTGCGTATCTGGCTCGAGACCAAGCAGCGGGGCGGGAAAGCGGCTACCGTAATCACGGGTTTTTCGGGTACAGCGGACGACCTGGAAGAGCTGGGTAAAAAATTGAAATCCTTCTGCGGTACCGGTGGTTCCGTGAAAGACGGGGAAGCCATTGTCCAGGGCGATCAGCGGGATAAAGTGTTGCAGTGGCTGTTGAAGAACGGGTATGGGCAGGCGAAGAAAGCCGGAGGTTAGTTAGTAGATAGTAGTCGGGAGTTAGTAGTCAACAGCCCATCCTTAAGTGATATATTTATTTCAACGGGCCGATGTTGTTTTACGGGATTTCCGGTCCCCTCTCCTGCAGGAGAGGGGGTAGGGGGTGAGGTGGTTAGTCGGTAAACCCGGTTTTGCGGTGTTGTCCGTCACAAAAGGGTTTATTGGCGGATTGTCCGCAGCGACAAAGGGCAACAGTGCCTTCCCGGATTTCTTCCCGTCCGTCATGATGCACGATTGTACAGGCTGTTTTTACCAGGTAAGGGCCATTGGGTGCCACTTCGATCTTTAAACCTTCCTGTTTTGTACCCGTTATGGCTGTATCATTTTTTTCTATTTCCGCATCATTCATTTTGTAACTCAGGGCTCCGCTCGGACATTTTATTACCTGCGCTATAATTTGCTCCGTAGTGGCCCCTTCCATTTTAATCCAGGGTCTTTCTTTGGGATTGAATACAGCAATCAGACCCTGCCAGCACAATTTGGAATGAATACAGGCTCCTGGCTTCCAGATAACAGTAATGTCTTTATTACTATAACTCAATGTTTCCCTCGGCATGAGCGGTAAGATTTTTTTCAGAACGATGTTATGTAAAATAAGCAGAAATTACCAGCCACCTTCTCAGGAGGTGTATTGACTACTAACTCCCGACTACTAACTCCCGACTTCTATATTCCTAAGCAAGCTAATCACCCGTGGTGCAGCAAGTTCTTCTAAGAAAATCACCTACTGTCCCTGTGCCAGCGAATACGCCTTCTTATCGCCCCAGCTGTTCAGTAATTCAAAAGAACAGATCTTGAAATTACCGCTCATGCTGACATAGAGTCCGATTACATCCTGTTGATTGAGCGGTTCGTTGTCGATGCTTTCAAAACGCACATTGTACTGGTTGACCAGGTTCGTGTATACGGAACCGGTAGGCCAAACCTGGGTGCCGCGGTTGCTGATACTCACCAGGTCGAATTTGACGCCGGCGTGTCGCTTACATTTTTCGGCTATTTCCTGCGGTTGCTGGCTGCTTTCAATAAAAAGATCCACCCCGGCAATGACTTCATCTTCTGATTCTTTCGAAATCATCATGGAATTGATTTCCAGTTTGAGCGGGGTGGGCGTACCGGGTTCATTCGGAATGATCTCCCGTCCGCCTACCTGTGGCGTTTTACCAAAATTGCCAATGATGGCTTCCGCAAACTGGGTGGTGTTGACGGATGGAATATTTTTATCCCCGAAATCGCCGGTATGGATACCGTTTTCAAGGGTATATAAGAGTGCATTTTCAATGATTGCTGCGTTTTCTGTAAGTCCGACATGACGAAGCATGGCCAAACCACTCAGCAGGAGGGCGGTGGGGTTGGCAATATTTTTACCGGCGATATCCGGAGCCGTGCCATGTACCGCTTCAAAAATGGCAATATGATCACCGATATTGGCAGAAGGAGCGAAACCGAGTCCGCCAACCAGACCGGCACAGAGATCAGAAACAATATCACCTTGTAAGTTCGTCAATACCACCACATCAAAATTATCCGGGCGGGTTACCAGTTTCATACAGAGATCATCTACGATGATATCATCTGATTTCAGATCGGGATATTCTTTAGCTACTTCATAAAAACACTCCAGGAAGAGACCGTCGGTGATCTTCATGATATTGGCCTTATGTCCGCAGGTGATCCGGCGGGCTTTTTTCTGGCGGGCCATTTCAAACGCATAGCGGATCACCTGCATACTGCCCGGACGGGTGATAAAGCGGCGGCTGAGGGCCACATCATGGGTCAGCATATGTTCAATGCCTCCGTAAGTATCTTCTATATTTTCACGGACAACAGTGATATCGATGGGAATACCGGCTTTACTGAAAACAGTATCCACCCCGTGCAGGGTTCGGAAATCCCTTTTATTGGCAAACGTATTCCAGGTTTTGCGGGCTGTTACATTGATACTTTTCACCCCTTTACCTTTGGGGGTTTCCATCGGGCCTTTAAAAAGCAGGCCCAGGGATTCGATACTTTGTTTGGCTTCGGGGGTCATCCCGTTGTTAAACCCCTTGTCAAATACCCATTTTCCCATATCTACGTATTCATACTCGAGGGGTACTTTGTTGGCATTGAATATCTTAAGTACGGCTTCCATGATTTCAGGGCCGATTCCGTCTCCTTTGGCTACTGCTATTTTCATGACAATTCTTTTTATTCGGTGGGGCAAAAATAAGGGCTTGCGGTAAAAACAACGTGAAAGATCTCCCGGGGTTCACGGTCTGCCGCAATTTCTTTATTTTTACTACATGACAAGTATGATCTCTGAGGGCGTACAAGTAAGCGTTGAAACATTTTATCAGTCTGATTACAGCAATCCGTTGCAGTCTGAGTATATGTTTGCTTACCGCATTACCCTGGAGAATCACAATGCTTTTCCTGTAAAACTTCTCCGCCGGCATTGGTTTATATTCGACAGTAACGGCACACACCGGGAAGTAGAGGGGGAGGGCGTTGTTGGCGTACAACCGACCCTGCAGCCCGGCGAAAATTACCAGTATGTAAGTGGCTGTAACCTGCGCACCGAAATGGGTAAGATGTATGGTACTTACCAGATGGAGAACCTGCTCAGCCGCGCCATGTTTGATGTGCGTATTCCTTCTTTTGAAATGATCGTTCCCTTTAAAGGCAATTGATTTTATTTCGGTTTGTATTTGGCCTGTTCGACAATAACGGACGGAGCCGTCCGCATAATTTCAGCAATTGATAAACCTTCGTTTTTGCTTACAAATTTTTTCACGATCTGCCAGCCAATCCATTGGCCAAGATTGCCGGGAGAATATTCCTGGGGCATACCTTGCGTAAAGGGTGCTTCCCCGATATAGACCTGTAAAGTTGCGGGGCTGAGTGAATGGAGGTCTTCATTCTTTACTATATGCGACCAGATACTGCCCTCATTGGCCTGGCACCAGGCCAGTTGCTGTTGGGTAAAACCGGTCTTCAGCGAATCAGGTGCATCCGGAAGAAACTTGTCCAGCACATACCATTGCTTTCCTTTTTCAATCATTTGCTCGATAAGTGGTTTGCCCGCACTGCGGTCGGGAAAAATTTCCTCGGCCACAGACTTCATACAATTGGTGACCATATATTCCGGTGAAAAGCGGCGGGAAATATAGGTCGGGAACATTTCCTGGAATACAGGCGCCTGGTATTCTGCAAAGTCGTTGCCGGCATATTGCTGCAGTCCAAAGGCAAAGCCTGAATTGGTATTGGCCACCCCGGGGGCATCAAAGGGACCGGTGAACAGGATGGCATTACTGGTCTTATAGTCCGGAAAATAGTGTTTTACATACCGGAAAGCCTGCTCCAGTTCTTGCTGAAACGAATTGGTGGTTTTAAATTTTTTATCCAGCATTTGCTGAATCGGGGCATATCCCCGGATAAATTCACGGGTGACCACCAGGGTTTGCTGATTGGTATCCGCCCCGCTGACCCCGAGAATTTGCTGCATAAAGTCGATATAGAAATCCGGGTGTTTTTGCTGTAACTGACGGAGTCCGCCTGAAATATCGTTGGTATCGATCCGGAAGAAATCCTGGTCAAAGCGGATCACCGGTATACTGACGTCAATACCGGACACATCCGGGGCGTTGGATTTGTCTTTACAGGCATAAAGAAATGACAGCAACAGCAGGAAAAAAAGCGATTTTTTCATAGTGACTCAAAACGTGAGATGAGTAAAAATGTTGTGACACGAATGTAGCTACAAAAACATTCACATAAATTTGTACAATGAAAATAGCCCTTGCGCAGCAAAATTATCATATCGGTAATTTCGAAGCCAATACACAGAAAATTATTGCCGGTATCCGTCAGGCCAAAGCCATGGGGGCTGAACTGGTGCTGTTTTCCGAATTGTGTGTTTGCGGATATCCGCCACGGGACTTCCTGGAATTTGCAGATTTTATTGCCAAATGCAATGAAGCGATAGATCGTATCCGGGAAGAAGCCGATACGATCGGTGTACTGATCGGGGCCCCTGACCGTAATCCGGCCCGGGAAGGGAAAGACCTATTTAACGCAGCCTACCTGTTGTATGAAAAGGAAATAAAAGGAGTGGCGCATAAGACCTGTCTGCCCAATTATGATGTGTTTGATGAATACCGCTATTTTGAGCCGGCCTATGGCTGGAGTGTCATTCCCTTCAAAGGGAAAAAACTGGCTGTAACCATATGTGAGGATATCTGGAACCTGGGTGATAATCCGCTCTATCGCAACTGCCCGATGGATGAACTGATGAAGGAGAAGCCCGATATCATGCTGAACCTGTCCGCTTCTCCATTTGATTATACGCATGTGGAAGACCGCAAAGCGATTGTAAAACTCAATACGTCCAAGTATAAACTACCGATGTTGTATTGTAATTGCGTGGGTAGTCAGACAGAAATTGTATTTGATGGCGGATCACTGGTGATGGATAAGCATTCCAACCTGGTGAAACAACTGCCACTTTTTGAAGAAGCGATCGAACTGGTGGAGTGGAAAGAGGACGGGACTTTTGATCTTCCTGTCATGGTTCCTGCCGCAGCGTTACCGGATGCAGAGTTCAATCCGGCTGAACTGGATTACAACTTATGTACCGCTGAAATTTACCAGGCCATATTGACCGGGATCCGGGATTATTTTACCAAGATGGGTTTTACCAAAGCCATCCTGGGCAGCAGCGGAGGAATTGATAGCGCTGTGACGCTGGCTATTGCCTGTGATGCCTTGGGCAATGACAATGTAAGGGCCGTGCTGATGCCTTCACAATACTCAACCGGACATAGCGTGAGTGATGCGGAACAGCTGAGCAAAAACCTGGGTAATCCTTACGATATCCTACCGATTAAAAACATTTACGACAGTTTCCTGACCGAGTTGAAGCCCATTTTCGGGGACCTGCCCTTTAGTCTCGCGGAAGAAAATATCCAGAGCCGCTCCAGGGGCAACCTGCTGATGGCGATTGCCAATAAGTTCGGGTATATTTTACTGAACACGTCCAATAAAAGCGAGCTGGCCACCGGCTACGGAACACTTTATGGCGATATGGCTGGCGGACTGGGCGTATTGGGTGATTGTTATAAAATGCAGGTTTATGCCCTGGCCCGGTATATCAACCGGGAACAAGATATCATTCCCGAAAATATTATAACCAAGGCCCCTTCTGCCGAGTTGCGGCCCGGACAAAAAGATTCGGATTCTCTGCCGGATTATGCGGTACTGGACCAGATTCTTTATCAGTATATCGAAAGAAGACAGGGACCCAATGAGATCAAAGCGCTTGGATTTGATGCGGCACTGACCGACCGGGTGCTGCGCATGGTCAATATTAATGAATATAAGCGCAATCAGTTCTGCCCCATCATCCGCGTATCCCCAAAAGCATTCGGAGTGGGCAGACGGGTGCCGATCGTTGGCAAATATCTTTCCTGATTAGTGAATATAAGTGGCTGAAACCGGAATGGCTGAACTGGATGGTGGTATTACCACATCCTGTGTAATGGTCAGACTGGTTTCGGTAAGTGCTGTAATGGTAAACAGTCCTGAACCGGCCGGGTAAATTCCTGATGACATCTGGAGTTGGGTTTCGCTGGTCTGGAAACTCCAGGTGAAACTGCCCGCAGTGGTCGGCGAGCAAACTATGGTTCCTTCAGTGATCGTACCGGTATTGCTGCTGGTAAACGTGATCACATCATCCTTGATACAGGCAATGGCTGCATTATTCGTGATATCGGTACCCGATGCCGAGGCCGTGCTGAATTTCCAGCTGGCCTGTGTCAGGAGTGTTGTTTTTGATTTTGGCGCTGATTTTTCTTTCTCGCAACCGGTTCCGGCTGTCAGGAATGTTGCCGCGATGAGGAGCAGGGTGAAATACTGTTTTTGCATGTCGTTGGATTTAATGAACAAAATAGGCAGATTTTTCTTACCGTTTAACGGTTTTTTACCTGATTTAGTACCGTATTTTCAACCATTTACAATAACGGCAAATTATTTGCATAGTTCCAATTCGTAATTTGTGGAACTATCAGACTTGCCAGTTCTTTGTACAAATAGTCTGCCATCATCGTATTTAAACAGTAACTATGTTAAAAACCGCCGAAGACATCCGCCTGCTGAATGAAAAAATCAGCCATGCCGGCCAGTTTACCGACACATTAAGAAAAGAAATAGGTCATGTGATCATTGGGCAGACCCATATGCTGGATCGTCTGCTGATCGGGCTGCTGAGCAATGGCCACGTATTACTGGAAGGGGTACCCGGACTGGCCAAGACCCTGACCATCAAGTCGCTGGCACAGGCCATACATGCCCAGTTCAGCCGGATACAGTTTACACCCGACCTGTTGCCCGCCGATGTAATCGGTACCATGATCTATAATCAGCAACGCAATGAGTTTGTGGTACGGAAAGGTCCCATTTTTGCCAATTTCATCCTGGCGGATGAGATTAACCGGGCACCGGCCAAAGTACAGAGCGCCCTGCTGGAAGCGATGCAGGAACGGCAGGTCACTATTGGTGATTCCACCTACAAGCTCGATGAGCCCTTCCTGGTACTGGCCACCCAGAACCCGCTGGAGCAGGAGGGTACTTACCCGCTGCCCGAAGCCCAGGTAGACCGCTTTATCATGAAAGTGATCGTAGACTACCCGAAAATGAGTGAGGAGCAACTGATCCTTCGCCAGGGAATCCATGGAACATTCCCAACCATTAAACAAGTGGTATCGGTACAGGAAGTCACCAATGCCCGCGATCTCTCCCGTGAGATTTATATGGACGAAAAAATCGAAAAGTATATTCTCGATATTGTTTT
Source organism: Chitinophagaceae bacterium (assembly GCA_035439525.1). GTDB lineage: Bacteria > Bacteroidota > Bacteroidia > Chitinophagales > Chitinophagaceae > JJ008. Next base: position 3,795 of record DAORKK010000103.1, on the reverse strand, counting down.
TGCCACCCGTCGTCCCGAAGACTACAAACTGGAAAAACTGAAACCCCTGATTTCCTACGGTGCCTCCCCGAGGGGCAGTATCAACCTGGGACTGGCTTCCAAAGCGCAAGCCTTTCTCAACAAACGCGGCTTTGTAATCCCCGAAGATGTCCGCAGTATCTGCAAAGACGTACTCCGTCACCGGATCGGCCTCACGTACGAAGCGGAAGCGGAGAATGTGAAGGTGGAGGAGGTGATTGAGGAGGTGCTTAGGATGATTAATGTTCCGTAATGATTTATGGAAGCTGTTAGGTGTTAGCTGTTAGTTGTTGGTACTGTTACTAAAAGAACTTGGATATATGGCTGAGTATAGAACATATAAAGATCTGGATGTTTGGAAAAAGGCGAGAAGTCTGGTTAAGGAAGTGTACCTGATGACAAGAAACTTTCCGAAAGATGAAATGTACGGACTAATGTCACAGATGAGAAGGTGTGCGGTGTCTATTCCATCAAATATTGCTGAAGGATATGGGAGGCAATTCAAAAAAGAGACCATCCAGTTCCTTCATATAGCACGTGGATCGCTTTTTGAATTGGAAACCCAGTTGTTTATAGCTTCTGATCTAAGTTACATAGATGAAGAATGTTTAGAAAAATTGTTGATGCAGCTGGATGACTGTAAGAAACTTTTAAATGGATTAATTAAATACTTTGAAAATAAAGAGAGTTTAAAGTAGTAGTTCTAAGAAAACTCCTAACAGCTAACAGCGAACACCTAACACCTGACAAAGGAATGCTTACGACATCAGAGATAATCAAAAAAGTCCGCGCTTTAGAAATAAAGAGCAAAAAAATCACTACCGATCTTTTTACGGGGGAGTACCATAGTGCTTTTAAGGGTAAGGGGATGTCGTTTAAAGAAGTGCGGGAGTATTCGGCGGGGGATGATATCCGGTTTATTGACTGGAATGTATCGGCGCGTTTCGGGCATCCGTTCAGTAAAGTGTTTGAGGAAGAAAGGGAACTGACGGTTATGCTGCTGGTGGATATCAGTAATAGCGGGTTATTTGGAACAACGCATGCGAGGAAGCGGGATATTATCACCGAGATCGGGGCGGTGCTGAGTTTTTCGGCGGTGAATAATGCGGATAAAGTGGGTGTGATCTTTTACAGTGATGTGGTGGAAGCTTATATCCCGCCCAAGAAAGGAAGACAGCATGCTTTATATATTGTACGGGAATTGCTGAGTATGGAACCCAAAGGGAAAGGCACGGCGGTGAGCAAGGCCCTTCGCTATTTTACCAATTCCACCAAGCAGAAAAGTATTGCCTTTGTGCTGAGTGATTTTATTGATGCCGGGTATGAAGATGCACTACGGATTGCCGGGAAGAAGCACGATGTGATCGGGATTAAGCTGTATGATCCGATGGATATGAAACTGCCGGATGCCGGGCTGCTGCAGGTGGAAGATGAGGAGTCGGGGAAGACACAGTGGGTGGACAGCAGTAATGCTTTTGTGCGTTATCAATATGAACAGGAATTTTTCCGGATCACTGCCTATGCCACCCAGGTGTTTAAAAAAGCGGGTTGTGATCTGTTGCATGTGAAGAGCGGGGAGGAATATGTAAAAGTGCTGCAACGATTTTTCCTCAGCCGTAACCGATGATACAATGAATGACGAACCCATGATTTTCCGTAAACTTCTTTTAGTGTTACTCCTGTCTTTCGCCGGACTTAGTGCCGGTGCGCAGTCGGCTGCCACTGTAAAAGCAGGGGTGGAGAAGAACCGGCTATTGATCGGCGAACAGGTGCCACTCACGATTGAAGTACAGATTCCGGAGAACGAGCCGATCCGCTTTGTGACAATCGATTCGATTGCCCATTTTGAATGGGTAGGCAAACCGGTGATGGATACGATTGGTAACGGGAATGGCACTTTGCTCCGGGTTGTTTACCAGCTTACGAGTTTTGACTCCGGTCATTGGGTCATACCACCGTTTGAATTATCCGGCGGACTGAAGACCGATTCCATTCCGATGGATGTAGTATTCTCTGATTTTGATCCAAAAGCTCCCTATCATGATATCAGGGATATACTGGAAGCCGATCCGGAGAAAAAGAAAAAGGAATGGTGGTGGTATGCGGCTGCCGGCGGACTATTGCTGATCATCATACTGGTGCTGGTATTGCGGAAAAAGAAACCCGTGATAGTGGCAGTGAAAGCCGAACCGGTTATTTCTCCATTGGATGAGGCGTTGGAAGGGTTACAGAAACTTAAGTCGGCCAATGCGGAGACCAAGTTGTTTCATACCCGGTTGACGGATATTTTCCGGATGTATGTGTATCGTAAAAAAGGCCTGCTATCCTTGCAGAAGACTACGGATGACCTGGTGCTTCAGTTAAAGGAACTGGGGTTGAATAAGGATGAGTTTGATGAACTGGCCCAGGCTTTACGGCTGGGGGATTTTGTAAAATTTGCCCGGTTTATTCCGTCATCAACAGATAATGATAAAGCATTTGAAACAATAAAGATGTCGATAGAAAAGATTGAACAACTGAACGGATGATTTACGAATGGATCCGACATATGGATTTTGGCTTTCCTGAGTCGTTTGGCCTGCTTGCCTTACTGCCCATTCTGATATGGTGGTATGTTACGAATAATAACCGGCAACAGGCAAGGGTAAAAGTATCAACGATCCGGGCTTTTACGGTTCGTTCGTGGAAGAACCGGTTCAGGCATCTGCCATTGATCTTCCGGCTACTGGCATTGACGGCACTGATTTTTGCGCTGGCCAGGCCGCAGAAACGGAATGACCAGCAGCAAACGGAAGGTGAGGGGATCGATATCGTATTGTGTATGGATGTGAGTGGAAGTATGGGCTCCCGGGATATCCTGCCTTCGCGGATGGAAGTGGCCAAACTAGTGGCGGAGGAATTTGTGCGCAGCCGCCCGGTGGACCGTATCGGACTGGTTATTTTTTCCGGGGAAAGTTTTACACAGTGTCCGGTGACTACAGACCGGAATACACTTATAACCCAGATTCAACACCTCGAGAGCCGGCGGTACCTGAAAGATGGAACGGTGATTGGCGAGGGGCTGGCCACCGCGGTGGATCGTTTGTCGGACAGTAAGGGAAAAAGTAAGGTGGTGATCCTGTTGACCGATGGCAAGGAAGATCCGCCGGAGACCCGGCTGATTGATCCGCTGACGGCCCTGGAGATCGCCAAATCAAAAGGAGTAAAAGTGTATGCTATTGGTATGGGGGCAGCTCCTTCCAGTATTGTCGAGAATACGGGGAATGTTTCCTTTAAAAAGAATCCGCTGGTTGATTTCCTGGATGAGGATTTGCTGAAGAAAATGGCGGATGAAACCGGGGGGCAGTTTTTCCGGGCAAAGGATAAAGAAGGGTTACAGGATATCTACCGGCAGATCGATAAAATGGAAAAATCGAAAGTGGAAGTTCAGTCCTTTAAAAGATATGAAGAGCGGTTTATTCCCTTCCTGCTGGCCGCTTTGTTATTTGTCTTCCTCGAGCAGCTTCTCAATTTTACCCTGTTCCGCAAATTCCCCTGATCTTTTTTCGAGTATATTGCAGGCGCATGAAAGCAATTGTTTATAAATCCACGGGCAGCTGGTACACCCTCAAAGATGAGGCGGGTCGTTTCTGGAATGGCCGTATGAAGGGCGTGATGAAACTGGATGATATTACCAGCACCAACCCGGTGGCAGTAGGTGACTGGGTGGAAGCGGATATTGAAAATGATGACAGTAATACGGCAATCATCAATGAGATTCATGACCGGAATAATTAT
>DAORKK010000102.1:0-10901 GCA_035439525.1 Chitinophagaceae bacterium | reverse complement strand
ATGTTGTTTGCGGTGACGGATGGGGGGAGTTTGTACAGGGTTAGCAAGAAGTAAGGAGCGAGAAACAAGCAGCGAGAAGCTAGAAGCTAGAAGCGAGAAGGGAACAGCCCATACTAAGATGATTTAGCTTTAATAGTCGGAGTAGACAGTGGGACGAAGAAAATTTTTCTCGTTTACGGAGACATTATGCTGGTATTCTGGCAGGGCTGATAATCTTTTCCATTCCGGATCGCTCCCGAAAGTTTTCCAGTGCGCATCGCGGTCGGCCATGTTTTCAAAACAGGTCATGTACATCAGGTTGGGCATTTTGCTGCCGGCGATTACTTCACTGTAAAAGGCGGCGTTGAAGTTCAGCCGTTTAAAAAGGGCAATCTCACCCCCTTCATTGAACATTTGTACTTTATTCCGGAAAATCTTTTCCGTGGCACTTTCATAGCTGCGCAGTTCGTAAACACGTTCTGACCGGGGACCTTTCAGCGAAGGCATTTGCAGTCGCGGTGACCGGGCAAACGCTATCATGTAAATCCTTTCCATACGCAGGTAGGGTGCATGGTTGTATTCAGCATCAAGATAAGCCTTCCCCTTTTCCAGGTATTCTGTATTCTCGGACAGATTCAGCCTGATCACATTGAGTTCATCCATGGATCTACCCGCCACCAGTACATACATTTTTTTAACCGCCGCTGTATCGTTGGCCAGGGACTTGAACACTCCAACTTTACTGTAATTCAACTGATGCAAGGCCGGCAATAGTGCCTTCTCTAAATAATTATCCAATACCATCTCCTGTATACTGTCTTTATAATGGTACACCGTCAACTGATAGATTTGCCTGGCTTTCTTTACGGTGCTGTCCGGGCTAAAGGAAAAACAGGCCAACAGGACAGCTAAAAAGAAAAGGACTTTACTCATTTGATTGTTAAGTTTCGTTTAAAAGAGAAAATACCTGTCATTCAAAAGTAAAAAATAAACGCAGTAAACTCCGGCCCGAATGGATACGATAGATAATATTGGAATCTTCCGTCCGTAATAACTCGACAACCTTTCAACCTGCTATTTTTACTTTTGACTTTTTACTTTTGACTTTTTACTTCCTTCCCGTTTCTTCCAGAAAATCCAACTCCTTCCCCCAGGTTTCCTTTGTATAAAGCACCGACACAAACCCCACCAGTAATACGATCAGGCCGGTGACCCAGGCTCCGCTGATGTAGTTATTCAGCACTTTTTCACTGCGCAGCCACTGGAAGATCAGGAGAATGACGGGCAGAAAACCACGGACCAGGTTAGGGATGGAGATGGCGGCCGTGGCCCGCAGGTTGGTGCCAAACGTCTCGGCACTCATGGTGATATATAAAACGGAAATACCGGAGCCAAAACCGAGTCCCATACAGATCAGGTACATATTAGTGGCCGAGCCGCCGCCCTTTGTGATAAAGAAAAGCGCCAGAAAAAAGGTGGTAATCACGTAAAAGATCAGCAGGGTTTTTTTGCGGCTGCGAATGACATTACTGAGCAGACCGGCCGTCATATCTCCGAACAATAAAGCCACATATTGCAGCATCAGGGCTGTGGGTTGGTCAAATCCGGTAATGCCGAACTGTTTGGCAAATTCATCGGAGAAACTGATCAATACCCCGATAATATACCAGACCGGCAACCCGATCAGGATCCCCCGCATATAGCGGGCAAAGCGGTCGCGGTTATTAAAAAAGTGAAGGAAGTTGCCATGTGACACATTGGCTTTTCTGGAAGCCTGAAAAAGTCCGCTGTCCAGTACACCCATACGCAGGAAGAGCAGGGCCAGTCCCATCGCTCCCCCGATATAATAACAGAGCCGCCAGTTTTCATCAGAAGCCCAGTGAACAAAGTAGGCAGCAATCGTCCCCATCACCCCGCTCGTGGCGATCAGTGCGGCGGCAATGCCTCTTTTTTCCTTGGGTAATAATTCACTGGTAAGGGTGATACTGGCGCCGAGTTCACCCGCCAGTCCGAGACCGGCAATGAACCGCAGCCAGGTGTATTGTTCAATTGTCTGTGCCATTCCATTGGCAATGGTGGCCAAAGAATACAGGAGGATAGAACCAAACAATACACTTTTCCGGCCCTTCTTATCCCCCATCATGCCCCAGAGAATACCCCCGATAGTGAGTCCCAGCATCTGCCAGCTGATGATGTTTTCCCCGGTGGATTTCATGGCGGCTTCGGCCACGCCCAGTTCCGCAAAACTGGAACGGCGGACAATACTGAAAAGCAAAAGATCATAAATATCCACGAAAAAACCCAGGGCGCCCACGATTACGGGCAGGGAGAAAATGCCATATTGTTTTGGTTGCATCAATCGCTGGTTTATGTGGAAAGATAAGAAAGCTTTCCTTAAGAAAAATTCGAAGAACTATGGAATCCCGGTACTGAATCATGCGCTATTAATTGGATAATTTGTACTTTTCTCTAATGAAAAAGAGCTTTATCCTGATCCTGTTACTGCTACCCTTATTGTTCTACTCATTTATCTTACCCAGGCCAACACGAGTAATTAGTACACCCGGCTCAGCTGTGGACAGTTCCATTAATCTGCTGGCCGTATATGGGGAATATATTTTTGGACGACAGGGTTGCATCCGTTGTCATGTGTTGGTAGAAAATACCGTGCCCGGGAAAATAAGTCTTGATGGATTGGGAGGCAAGTACACCAATGACTGGCATTATATGCACCTGAATGAGCCATCGATGATGGTTCCGGATAGCCGTATGCCATCTTATGAACTGCTTAGTAAAAGGGATATCAGTTTTCAAAAACTTATCCAGCTTTATCAGCAAAACTCCGGAGATCTGGTTACAGATAGTTCAGCTATCCGGCGGCAATTAAGTGATTCCATGCAGAATATTATTAATAAGTTTTATTTACCCGATAGTAAAAAAGAAGCCTTAGCCACCAAAGAAATAATGCCCCTGATATACTGGCTCCAGCAAATAAAACCAAGTCCGGCCAAAAAAATCAGCGATTCCATCCGGATTGAATCCGCCAACCGGCAATATGCTAATAAACTATATCTCTGGAAAAAATGGATGAACGATCATAAGAGCGAGTTTTACCAAACAGCCAATAGCCGGCAAAAAAAAATATTGGAAAAAGGGGCGCGTTTATTCCAGCGATACTGTACGACTTGTCATAATAAGCAGGCACAAGGCCTTATTGGCCCCAATCTTACGGATGTCTACTGGCTGAATGGAAACCGTATTGAGGATCTCGCCAATACAATACGTTTTGGCCATAATGCTATGCCAGCTTGGGAATTGGTTTTATCGCCTGAAGATATAAGTCAGCTGATTGCTTATATCCGTTCGTTGAAAGGGAGCAATCCGGCAAATGCCAAGGTTCCGCAGGGAGTAATACTTTCGGACTGATCAGTATCATAATGGGTTGCCAATGGAAAAAAGTATATTGCCCTATGGCAGGCAATGCTTCTTATAAAAAATCATGTTTACAACTGCTGATGATTCTGCTATGTATAAATGTGTTACCTGTTTTAAAGGCCCAGACATTCACCATTTATACCATTCCCGCACCCCATCCAATGCGCTGGGAATCGCCGGGCAAACTGGTTTTTAGTTATCTCCGGAATTTTCTGACCCGGTCTTCCTATGGAAAATACCGGCATCCGATCGGTCATATGATGGTGGAACTGAGAGACAGTACCCGGCATGTGATTGCCGGCGTGAGTGCGGTAAAACATTCCGGCATGACCCGGAAAGTATTGTTTAACGGGTTTGGCTTAGGGATCTTATTTGAAAAAATTGAGGGGAAACTGGATGAAACGGATATCAACAGGCCGGATATCCAGCGGCGCTCAAAAAACGGTGATATCGCGTTTCTTCAATTCAGGATCAACCAACCGGTATTTGACCGGCTCTGGACCTATTACAATGAATACAAGGAAAAGGGCTATTATAAATTATACAACGGACTCAATCATCCGCTCGAAGGCGAAGGGGCCGGTTGCTCCGCCTTTGCCTTTAGTTTTCTCGAAGTCGCCGGATTACTGGATATGATTCCTCCGGAAATCTGCCTGATCGACCGGCCTGCTCCCGGTTCATTGGTACATCTGTCCGGTAATAAAGGAGCCCGCGTTTCCCTCTTTAAATTATTAGTATCCCGCAACTGGTCCGCTGATAATGACCCGCAAGCCCCGCACTATACTACCTATGAACCCACCTGGCTTTTCAACTGGATCAATCAAAACCATGCGTTCATTCCGGCCACCGGTAAAGTACAGCAGGTGATGTTGAATAAGGCGCCGGGGATGCTGATTGATTGTCGTGACGCAATGGTCCCGGCCGGCCCCATCTGGAAAAACTAATGTTTAGGTATAGCCGATCCCCTACCTTTAAGGCCACAAAAACCAGTCATGAAAAAGTTACTCCTGCTTCTGATCCTGCCTTTTCAACTAGTAGCCCAATCAGGACCCGATGATCTTTTAAATAAAATCAAACAGATCGAAACGTCCCTGAACCCTTCCCTGATTTTTGGCGATACTTTGCCTAATTATTCTATCGAACAACGTCTCCGCGAGACTCATGTGAAAGGACTCAGCATTGCCGTTATACAGAATTATAAAATTCATTGGGCCAAAGCCTATGGCTGGGCAGATTCGGCAGAAAACCGGAAAGTAAACCTCGAGACACGCTTCCAGGCGGCATCGATCAGTAAAAGCCTGAACAGTATGGGTATCCTCAAACTGGTGGAAATGGGAAAACTGGATACTGCTGCTGACATCAATCAATACCTACGCAGCTGGAAGTTTCCCTACGACAGTGTTTCCAAAAACAAAAAGATCACGATACTGAACCTGCTCAGTCATACTGCTGCACTGGATATCCATGGCTTTCCCGGTTACGACCGGTCTGATAGTTTTCCCACCCTGACCCAGGTATTGAATGGCGAACGGCCGGCGAATACCCAAAAAGTAAAATCCTTCGGGCAACCCGGAAAGGCCTACCGCTATTCCGGTGGCGGCACCACCATTACCCAACAAATGCTGATGGATATTACGGGTGCTGACTATGCAGACTGGATGCAAAAAAATGTGCTGAAGCCACTCGGCATGAAGAACAGTTCGTACCGTCAGCCTCCCACAGATACCCTGAACCTGGCCACCGGCTATTACGGCAATGAACAGCCGGTGCATGGAAAATACCATGTTTATCCGGAACAAGCGGCAGCGGGACTATGGACCACTCCCAGTGACCTCGCCAGGTATATCATCGAGTGTCAGCTGACATTGAATGGGAAAAAAGGCAAGGTATTGTCCACCCCGATGATGAAGACGAGGATGACGCCTTATATCGACAAGAGCGCCGCCCTCGGTGTGTTTATTGAGAAAAAGGCCGGTCAGCCATGGTTTACGCACAATGGAGGCAACGAAGCCTTTCTCTGTACCTCCTGGGGCAGTATGGAAGGCGGAAATGGCGTGGTCATCATGATCAATGGAGAAGATTTTTCTGTGGTCAATGAATTACTCAACAGTGTGGCCACCGTATATAAATGGGATGGATTTTTCAAACCGGAGTTTCGTAAAACCATCTCCATTCCCAAAGACACCCTGGCGTTGTATACCGGAAATTTCAAAATGGGAAAAGACACCATTTCACTGTTAATGTGCGGCGATCAGCTTTGTATTCAGCAAAACCGTCAGCCTGCTGCGGGTTACAAAGTCTACTTCACCGATAAGACCCATTTCTCCATACGGGAAGAAGCCGCTACCAGTTTCGCGCTTTTAATTAATGAATCCGGAAAACTGGAAGCCCTGGAACTCAAGGATCCCCGGATGAAAATGAAATTGCCAAAGATTGAATAAGTTTTACTGACAAACATAGCCACCATCCACTGCAAACAAACTGCCGGTAGTAAAGGAACTTTCATCCGATAAAAGGAAGGCCACCGACCTGGCAATCTCTTCCGGTAATCCGATTCGGCCAAGTGGCTGTACTTTATCCAGTGCCGTATACACATCCGGAGCTGGAGTACCGGAGATCGCTGAAAAATGATCCACCGCTTTATGCAGTAAGGGTGTATTAATTGTACCCGGACAAATACAATTCACCCGTATATTGAAAGGAGCATAGTCGATAGCGGTACTTTTTGTCAATTGCCCGATTGCGCCCTTGGTCATGCCATAGACGGCACTGCTGGCTTTGCCTACAAAAACCTGGTCAGAACCCATCAGCACCACACTCCCCTTTTGCTGTGACTTCATTATGGGAATCACTTTTTTCAACAGGTAAAATACACCCAGCACATTGATGCCTACGATGGACTCCAGTTGTTCGTAAGACGTTTCTTCCAGGGTTGCAAACAAGTGTACCCCGGCATTGGCAAAAAGGAAATCGATCCGTCCTTCCCTGGCCATTACCTGGTCTACTGCGGCATTGACTTGATCTTTCTGACTGGTATCACAGGGAATATAAAAGGGATCAGCAACTGAAGGAAATTGTTTATCAAAATTGTAAACAGTACAACCCTTGCCGCGCAGCAAGGATAGTGTAGCCTGGCCAATCCCGGTAGTGGCACCGGTGATGATGGCCACTTTATTATTCCAATCCATGGGTTTTTGTTTTGCTAAAGATAATGATAGTACGATATTCAATTCAGGCCGATTCAGGATCCTGCTTCGCAGGATGGGGCCACGGATAGCACGGATGAACCGGATTGCCTTTTGTATTCTTTCGTGCCCTTTTGTGTGTTTTCGTGGCAAAAAAATGCCGCAGAGCGGCATCCAGCGAAGCTGGATTATTTGGCCACAAAATCACACAAAAGCACGCGAATTAAACAGCCGCAAACCCTTTGTATTTCTTTCGTGTCCCTTCGTGGAATTTCGTGGCTACCTTTTTTGCCAAGGCAAAAATTTCCCCCGCAAAGCTTTTAAGACTTTACGATAACTGACGTGTCTGCTGGCTTCGGACATTCTTTAAATCTTAGCGGGACTTAATACCTGCCTTGGCAGGGGGTGTTGCTTCCAGTTCTTCCCTCCCGATACTTCGGGATTCCCGGACTGAATTTTGACGATTATTCATGGACATTTTTAGTATATCCCTAACGAAAGGAATTGTAAATTGCAGTAAGGCTGATTGCCCAAAATCTTGAAATATGAAAAAACTCCTCTTCCTTGTACTGGTGATGTTTGCGTTGAATGCCCAGAGTCAGTCGCTCAAAGACCTGCTCTTCAGCGGCAAGATGAAAACCGATTCCGGTACAGTCGTGCGCAAAGGAGAAGACCTGAAGGATAAAGTGGACACCGCCACTAAAAAGCCCGTCCCGGCACCAGTGGCAGCACCCGCTCCGGTAGCCATCGAGAAAGCAAAGCCAGCACCGGGAACCAAAGACAGTGTGTTAACCGTTACAGCTCCCTCTATGGCACCCGCCAATGCCGAAGCAGTAAAACCAGCTGAAGAAGCGGCCCCTGCCAGTCCGCAGGCCACCGCCACCCGTGATAATAACCGGATCTGGAAAGAATTTGTAGATACCGTACTTGGCAGTATCAAGGCCGAAGTACTCTCCTCTAAAAAAATTAAAAAGGGCGACTACTCCATCACCATCGATTATGCCATTAATGTGGATGGCTCCGTCACTATCGGCAATATATTCGTGAGCCCCGAAAGTTCCCACCTGCAGGAACAGCTGAAAGAAAGACTGGGGATTGATACGCCGAAGCTGAATCCCATGATGAATACCAACGGAGTAGCTCGAAAAGTCAATAAACGCTATAGTGCAGTGTTAAGTAAACTTTGAACTTTTTCTTTTTAGTTTCGAGTTGCGAGATGTGAGTTGCGAGTAAATCCCGTAAAACGAGAAACAGAAGTTTTCATAGACTCAACCTCCTTAGAAGGGGCTGTTGACTACGAACTACTATCTACTAACTACTATCTGGAAACTAGTTCTCCGTGTCATAGTATAGCTTATAGAACTTCTTTCCTGTTCTTTCATCAAACCCATTTTCAATCAAACTCGTATCCCCATGTATATACACATGGAAATTCTTATCCAGCTTTAGCACACTGCGCATACCGGCATATTTCTTCTTTACGGCATTGCGGGAGATATCGAATTCGGCACCGGGGTTGATATCATTCTCCTTTACATATTGTTCACGGAAGCGGTCGAAGGACTCCACCACTTCCGGGTGACGGAAGACTTCCTGTACAAATTCCTCTTCCTTGTACTGGTCCTGGGTTTTAAAATATTCCACGGAGCGGTTCATGTAATCCGCCTTATTCACTTTGCTAACGTCAAACTCATCCGGCAGTGTCTTGGTGATAAATAATCGGGCCATATCCATTACAGTGCCGGTATTATGAAAATCATCCGCAGCGGGCTGCAGTCCCAGGAAATCGTTGATCCAATATCTCGCTTCGGAACCCTTATTGGTATTATCCACACTCAGCACCCGGTAACCATCTTCCTTATCCAGGTTAAAGATCAGGGCGCCTTTATCCAGTTTGTTGATATACATCCCCTCCTCCACCTGTACCGACAATTCCTTACCACTGGTATCCACTTTGATAAATTTATCCTTGGACTCAGATTTGAACAGGCCGATACAGTCCACATTCTCTCCCTCCACAATCACATCCTTGAAATAAGCCACAAAGAATTCCCCCTTCTTGATAAAATGACTATTGGACTGGTCAAACAACCAGTTCGCCAGTTCAATACTCGCCGCATGAAATTCGATCTCCCCGGCAAAAAGCTTGCTCAGAATGCTATAGCAGGCGTTATACTCCAGGCTCGAAGGATGATAAAACCGTTCGAAACCAGCGGGTTTGAGAAAGGGGTTGGTGAAATAGGTTTTTAAAATTTCTGAAAGATCCTCCTGAAGATTAAAAGGGGCTGCTGTTAATTCAGCAGATGAATCAGTGGCTTTATTACCTACGATGTGAACGGAAAGTTTTTCTATAAGACCAGTACTAAAATTTACCATTGGAAATATTTAAAAAAGATGGGCAATATTATGAAATAAAAGCAGCCCTGTTTCCCATGTGTATAAATGGTAAAATGTCTGAATAATATTAGCCTACAATAATGATTTACGATAAATCCCCCAAAACCACTTCACCGCCGCCAGCACTTCCTCCTCCGATTTGTTCTGTGTATTAGTCAGGCGGATCTTGCGGATCAGTGGTTTGGTTTCACCGGGTTTGCTGTATTGCAGCAGGAGAATGAATTTATCACCGAGATCATAAATGCCTTTCTTTTCTTCCTGGGTAAGGGTGACATTCAACAAACCGGACCATTGGGTAACCAGCCTTTCATTTTCATAAATCCCTTTTGAATTGACACGTATATAAATGGTGCCCTTCCGGACTTTGACCAGTATCAGTACCGCCGGAATAATGGCCAGGGCAAATACATAACTCTGGTAATCGATATCCCGGAAATTGCGGGCAATGGCGTCATACATACCCACCCCGAACAAAGCCAGGAAGAACAGGGCCATGAAATAATGCATCAGTTTGTACTCGCCAACGATGAACTGGCCGTCGGAAGTGAGCAATGAGGGAACATCGGTTTCTAATGACCGGAGATCGGTAGATGCTTTATGTTTTTTCTTGATACTCATTGTTAGCAAGTGATGGTCGTTCAGTTATTGGAAACATTGGTTCGAGCGAGAAGCTAGAAGCTAGAAGCGAGAAGGAAACAGCCCCTTCTAAGGAGGTTCATTCTTAATTAATCAAAATTAACTCGTTTTACGCGATCTGCTCGCAACTCACAACTCACATCTCGCAACTAATCCCCGATCTTCTTCCTGAGATTCAGCCCATGGGCATCAGCCGTCTCCCGGGCTATCTCGTAGCCGGCGTCCGCATGCCTGATCACTCCCATGCCCGGATCATTGCGCAATACTCTTTTCAGACGGGCTTCTGCATCGGCAGTGCCATCCGCCACGATGACCATACCGGCATGGATGGAATAGCCCATCCCTACCCCGCCGCCATGGTGGAGACTTACCCAGCTGGCGCCACCGGCCGTATTGACCAGGGCATTGAGGATGGGCCAGTCGGCTACGGCATCGGAACCGTCGAGCATGGATTCGGTCTCGCGGTTGGGGGATGCTACGGAACCGGTATCGAGATGGTCACGACCGATCACGATCGGCGCTTTGACCTTACCGGTACGTACCAGCTCATTAAAAGCCAGTCCTGCTTTTTCCCGTTCGCCTTGTCCGAGCCAGCAGATACGCGCAGGCAGCCCCTGGAAAGCGATCTTTTCCTTCGCCATCTTCATCCAGCGGATCATGCCTTTATTGTCGGGAAACATATTCATGATGAGTTCATCCGTTACCGCAATATCGGCCGGATCCCCACTGAGTGCCGCCCAGCGGAATGGCCCCTTGCCTTCGCAGAATAGCGGACGGATATAGGCCGGCACAAAACCGGGGAAGAGGCCACTCGTTTCCCCATTCGGAGAACGGGACAAAAGGGAATGGAAACCAGCTTCAATATGACCATGTTTCATCTCATGCTCTATGGCCCGGGCCCGGATATTGTTGCCATAATCAAAGGTGATAGCGCCTTTGTCCATCAGCTGCAACATGAGCTGCACATGCAGGTTCATACTCTCATAGCTGCGGCGGATATATTCTTCCGGGTTTTGCTCTCTTAATACATTGGCCTGTTCATTGGTCAGTGTATGCGGTATATAGCCGATCAGCGGATCGTGGGCACTGGTCTGGTCGGTCAGGGTATCGGGAATAATATCCCGCTGGATCAGCCGGTCGAGCAGGTCGATGGCATTGCAAAGGACGCCGATGCTTTTGGCTTCGCCTTCACGACGGTAATGGATGGCCGCATTAATGGCATCGTCAATATTGGTATGTTTCTCGTCGAGGTAACGGGTCTCGAGCCGC
>DAORKK010000101.1:9721-10917 GCA_035439525.1 Chitinophagaceae bacterium | reverse complement strand
CTGCATTACAGTGAACCCAGCGAGATCCGTTTGCCGTTGTTATGGATTGCCTTATTATTTGAAAAAGTGAAATTATCACTGGCCGCTACGACCGGGGTGCAAAGTGCAGTGGAAGTGGTCAAATACCTGCTGGCAGGAGCCGATGTGGTGATGACAGCTTCTTCCCTATATAAGAATGGAATTCCTTACCTGAAAACAATGAATAAGGAACTGCAGGACTGGATGTACATGATGGGCTTTGAAGATATCACTTCATTCAGGGGCAGCATGAGTCAGCAGAATGTATCAGACCCAACTGCTTTTGAAAGAGCCAACTACATCCGGATTCTCGAAGGGATGAAATAAATCAGTGGAATGAGAAAAGATAAAGTGGAACTGCTGGCGCCGGCCGGCTCCTTCGATAGTTTACAGGCCGCCATCAATGCCGGGGCCGATGCCATATACTTTGGCGTGGAGCAACTGAATATGCGCACCCGCTCTTCCCAGTCCTTTCATATTTCCGATATCAAAACAGTCAGTGCTATTTGCAAAAAGCAGGGACTGAAAGCCTATATCACACTCAATACAGTGATGTATGAGTATGACATGCAGTTACTCAAGACCGTGTTAAAGGAGGTGAAGAAACACAAGATTGATGCGGTGATAGCCTCAGATTTTGCGGTAATCGATTACTGCAACCAGATGGAGATCCCGTTGCATATTTCCACCCAGGCCAATATCAGTAATGTGGAATCAGTAAAATTCTTTTCCCGTTATGCCGATGTAATGGTGCTTGCGCGGGAACTGACTTTAAAGCAGGTAGCGGAGATCAGCAACGAAATTGAACGAAAGAAAATCAAAGGACCTTCCGGTAAACGCGTGAAACTGGAGATGTTTGTTCATGGAGCTTTGTGCATGGCCATCTCTGGAAAATGTTATATGAGTCTGCATACTCAGAATGCGGCGGCTAACCGCGGGGCCTGTGTACAGAACTGCCGTCGGCCTTATACGGTAACGGATACGGAGACCGGTGAACAGCTGAAGATCGATAACGAATATATAATGTCGCCCAAGGATCTTTGTACCATTGATATACTGGACCAACTGATCGACAGTGGAGTCGATGTATTGAAGATCGAAGGAAGAACCAAGGGCGCCGATTATGTGCAGGTGGTTACGAAATGTTACCGGGCTGCTTTAGATGCCGTACTGGACGG
>DAORKK010000101.1:0-9621 GCA_035439525.1 Chitinophagaceae bacterium | reverse complement strand
AAATGCGGGATGATCAAAGAAAAGATCTCCACCCTGATGGTGAATGGCGAACCGGCCACGGAAGCAGTAAAAGGCGATAAAATTACGCTGAAGTTTGAGACCAAAGTAACCCCTTCGGATAAGTTGTACAAAATTGTGGAAGCTGCCCATGCCTAAGGTGATCCATTACCGGGATAAATGCATTGGCTGCGGTGTTTGCTATGAACAGCAATCCGAATTGTGGCGTATGTCAAAAAGGGATGGTAAGGCCACGTTACTAAAAGGAATAAAAAAGAAAGAGGTCTATGTGCTGGAGATACCTTCTGCTGCACTGGATAAATCCCGGGAAATTGCATTGGCCTGTCCGGTGCGGATAATAAAAATAGCATGAACGAAAAAATTGCAGCATATATTTCAAAGCAAACCTGTGGCAACCTGGCCTGTGTGGATGAACAGGGAAATTCCTGGTGTTTTAGTTTTTTTTATTCATTTGATGAGGAGGCGGGGCTGCTCTATTATAAATCTTCTACGGATACCCGGCATTCGATCATCATTCATACCAACCCGAAAGTATCCGGAACTATATTACCGGATAAACTCAACTTCCTGGCCATTAAGGGTATTCAGTTTGAAGGGGTGGTACTTTCAGCCGATGATCCGATGGCAGTAAATGCCTCAGCACACTACCACCAAAAACATCCGGTGGCCCTGGCTATGGCCGGACAGGTGTGGACCATCCGGCTGGATCACCTTAAGTTTACCGATAACGCACTGGGGTTTGGGAAGAAACTGAACTGGAACCGAAGCATGGCAGTTGAATAAATTCAGCCAGCAGTTTACGGTCATGGTAAACCACAACGTTCCCGGTTCGAAAATCCGGTATTTCTTTTTTCACAACCTGTTGATTTGTCCGGAGTTTGTCATAAACAGCGACAAGGCTTTCGAAATTGGTAAATAAAAGTATTTAAATACTTTTATAAGCTCCACTTGTCTATCTTTGTACAAACATTCAATATGCAAACACTGACAGAAAATATCCTCAATGTAACCCTGCTGGAGCCACGCCTCAAGCATCCTACTATTTTCCGCTTTTTTGATGAATTGGCTGAAGGGGAAGCCCTGACCATTCATAACGACCATGACCCCAAGCCACTCT
This sequence comes from Chitinophagaceae bacterium, assembly GCA_035439525.1. Classification (GTDB taxonomy): domain Bacteria; phylum Bacteroidota; class Bacteroidia; order Chitinophagales; family Chitinophagaceae; genus JJ008. Next base: position 8,486 of record DAORKK010000101.1, on the reverse strand, counting down.
ATTACCAGTTGCTTGGAGAGCGGGGTAATATTTTTACCTGGGAATACCTCGAAGAAGGCCCTGAATGGTGGAAGGTCCGGATCGCCAAACGGAAAAGTGATGAAGCGGAAGAAACCCTCGGACAACTGGTGGCGAAGGATATGCGGAAAGCACAGGTATTTAAAAAATTCGGACTTGATTTCTGCTGTGGTGGTAAGAAGACGGTGAAAGAGGCTTGTATGGAAAAAGGGCTGGATATAACAAAAGTGGAGCGTGAGCTGCAACTGGCGGATAAAGAAGAAGCCATAAGGACTCCCTTGCCTTATAATGACTGGAGCCCTTCTTTTCTCTGTGATTTTATCGTGAATACGCACCATAGCTATGTCAGGAATAACCTGCCGGATATAGTGGCGTATGCGGATAAAGTCCGGAAAGTACATGGAGACCGCCACCCTGAATTGCTGCAGGTATGGCAACTGGTAACTGAAGTGAATACCGAGATGATGGCGCATATGTTGAAGGAAGAAAAAGTATTGTTTCCTTACATCCATGAACTGGTATCCGTTACCGATAAGTCGGCTGCCAAACACGCAAAGGAATTAGGTACCGTTAAACAGCCTATTCAGTTGATGGAGATGGAACACGAAGTAGTAGGACAGCATCTGGCTAAGATACGCGAGCTGACGAAGAATTACACCCTGCCTGAAGATGCCTGTGCCAGTTACAGCCTGCTGTACCGGATGCTGGTTGCTTTTGAAGAGGATCTTCATCTGCATGTCCACCTGGAGAATAATATCCTCTTCCCTAAAGCCATTGAACTGGAGAACAATATGAACTGAGTCATTGTAAAAAAAAACTATGTCAGATAAACCTGAAGTAATAAGCGTGCTTCGGCCAGAACAACTGGTGCAGCTGGATGTCCGCCCCGTGCTGGCCGGCGGAACAGATCCTTTCCAATTAATCATGGGTAAAATCAGTGAGCTCGGGGAGGGACAGGTGCTCGTGATTATCAATACCTTCACCCCGGCACCCTTGATTACCGTTTTGAAACGGCAGGGATTCAGCGCTTATACTGAAATGATCAATGATCAGTTGGTGCAGACCTACTTTTATAAAGACCCCGGTGCATTGAAGCCGGTAGCGACAGCCAACGAGTCGATCCGTACGCACTGGGATGAAGTCAATGTCCGGTTTGCGGATAACCTGGTGTTTGTCGACGTCCGTGAGCTTGAAATGCCGGAACCGATGATCCGTATCCTGGCAGCACTCGATACATTGCCGGAGGGGAAAGCGCTATTTGTATACCATAAAAAGTTACCGGTATTTCTGCTGCCCGAACTGGCCGAGCGTAAATTTGATTACCGGGTGAATGAAATTGCACCTGGAGAAGTACACTTGTTAATCTTCAGGCCCTGATATGAGTAACGGATTTCCCAGGGCCGGATTCAGGAATACTCCGGATACAGCGGTTGTCCCATTTTATCTGTATGCGGCAATCAGTTTTCTGATATCTACGATCCTGTTAATGCTGTCAACGGAATCCTTTATGCAGCATTATTTCAGCCCGCAGCTACTGGCAATAACCCATGGTATGGCATTGGGTTGGGGAACCATGATTATACTGGGAGCCAGTCACCAGTTGGTTCCGGTATTAACAGAAAAGCCGCTCTACAGTATAAAGCTGGCTCATATTTCCTTTTTCCTCGCGGCAGCCGGGATCCCTTTATTAGTAGTTGGATTTTATACTTTCAATATGGGCTGGCCGGCAAAATGGGGCGGGAGACTGATTCTATTAGCGGTCATAGCATACCTGGTGAATATTTTTAAATCGACGAAGACCGGGAAGGATGGCAATATTTATTCATTGTTTATTGTAACGGCGGCCTGCTGGTTATTCATTACGGCGTTCCTGGGATTGGTGCTGGTCTATAATTTTACCTATCCCTTTCTGCCAAAGGAGGTACTGACCTATCTCCCCTTACATGCACATGCCGGAATACTGGGTTGGTTTTTGTTGCTGATCATTGGTGTTGGTTCAAGACTGATTCCCATGTTCCTGATTTCTAAATTCCAGGACAACCGGAGGTTACGGCTTATTTATTTTTTAATAAATGGAGGGTTGGTTTATTATCTTCTTTCGTATTATTTTCATTTTCCATACCCGGTCTTAATTTCCGGGTTCACGATTGCGGCAGCACTTTCTTTATTTATCCAGTTCATATTCCGTGTATGGCAGTCTCGTATCCGGAAAAAAGTCGATCGGCCCATGCGGATTTCCCTTTTATCGGTTGCCATGATGCTCTTGCCCTTGTTTATACTCCTGGCGGTTTCGGCCTATCGGATATCCGGCGGACAGCATAGCCGGTTGGTACTTATTTATGGATTTTTGATTTTTTTCGGATGGATCACATCGTTGATACTGGGCATGACTTTTAAAACACTGCCCTTTATTATCTGGAATAAATGTTATCATGATAAAGCCGGTTTGGTGAAGACACCCGATCCCAAAGCCCTGTTATCTGACCGGTTATTTATGGCTATGGGTGTTTCATATATTACCGGATTTCTGGTCTTTGCTCTTGGAATATTCTGTGGATACACCCGCTTGTTACAGGCCGGAGCGGCAGCACTGATAATGGCAGCTGTATTCTATAACCTGAATGTGTTCAAAATATGGATGCATAAACCAATGGTATGAACATCATCAGTAATCATTCGATCAATGCCACTATTGCCCTGGCGGCCCTGGAACAGGTAATGGATCCGGAAATCGGGCTGAATGTAGTGGACCTTGGGTTGATTTACCAACTGGACTTTGATAAGCAGGGTCATAGAATTTATGTGTCGATGACTTTGACTACCCAGTTCTGCCCGATGGGTGAAACCCTGACAGCTGCTGTAAAGCGGGCGCTGGAACGTACCTTTGGGGACCAGGAGATCATAGTTGAATTGTGTTTTGACCCACCCTGGACCCAGGAACGTATATCGGAACAGGGTAAATTGTTTTTAAATCAATAAGCATGCTGAGTCTGACCTGTAAAACAGCAATTAAAGCGGTTATCTATCTGGCTGCCCGGTTCGAGTCGGGTGAACGATCTGGTATGAAGGAAATTGCGGAAGTTATTGAAGCCAGTGAGCATACTGTAGGAAAAATTTTGCAGGAACTGGTAAAAAGTGAAGTGATAAGAAGCCTGAAAGGGCCGAATGGTGGCTTTTATATGACCGCTGCGCAAAGAAACCAGCCTGTGATTAAAATCGTGGAAGCAATCGATGGGAAAGAAGTATTCAAACAATGCGGCCTTGGCCTGAGTAAATGTTCCTCCAGTCATCCGTGCCCGATTCATGACGAGTATAAAGTTGTCCGCGATCTTTTCGAACGGATATGCCGGGATAATACCATTAATGATTTGTGTAAACCTGTTAATAAGGGAATCGCCTATTTAATCGGATAATAGCAGTACAACTGCTCGTTCTCTTTTAACCGAATTTGCAGCTAACGGATTTAAGACTGAGCGAAATCAGGATTTTTGCTTTCATATTCATGTAATTTCACCGCTTTGCCGGTTTTCGGATTCTCCGGTCTTCATGTAGCTTTTGCGTCTTGTGCATGCCCCAAACATTTATTAATAATGAATACATTAACACCGCATACTTTTCATATTCCCGTAATGGGATTGGCCTATACTATTGATAGTCCTGTTAAAGTGGCCCGTTTCGGTATCAGTTCCGTAATATCCATTGTGGAAGACCGCCTGGTGGAAATGATGCGGAGTTACTATTATCCGCAAACAGGGAGAACCTATCATCCCATCACCTCCGATCAGCCGGATTACAGGGCCCGTCGAATTACTGATTATTTAAATCTGGTCAATACCATAGTACGGGAACAGGTGGAAAAAATTAAAAAAGCGGCTTTTGAAAAGGGATCTGAAATTGTAACCTACTTTGAACTATTGCCGGAACAATCCGTTCTCAAACAATTGTACCGTCAAATGACTGAGACTGAAGATCAATCGGAGAAGCGTAGACTGGAAGAATACCTCCGAAACCAGATCCGGCCAGGTAGTATCGATGTCAATATTATGACTAAACTGGATCGTGAAAATTTTGACAAAGATAGTCAGGTGGTTAAAGACGGTTCAGATGCAGTCGCCTCATTGCGGGGATATGTAAACAGTGACCTGGACGGGTCATCCATTGTTTTTTCAGCGGGGATGAATCCACGGTTGTTCAATTATATGGAACAATGCAATCAGTTTGAAATGCGGGAGGATGGCAGTTTTTCAAAAAAAGTGGTGCTGAAAGTAAGTGATTTCCGTTCCGCTTTGATCCAGGGCAAGTACCTGGCCAAAAAGGGAATCTGGGTAAGTGAGTTCAGGATTGAATCCGGGTTGAATTGCGGCGGACATGCTTTTGCCACGGATGGATTCCTGCTCGGACCGATACTGGAAGAATTTAAGGCGGGGAAACAGGAACTCCTTAAATCATTATTTGACATTTACAGTGCCGCCCAGCTAAAGAAGAATAACCGGACCATAACGGACATTCCGCCGGTACTTTTTTCCGTTCAGGGAGGTATTGGTACAGCTGCAGAAGATCAGTTTCTGCATAACCACTACGAGATCGGTACTACCGGATGGGGCTCCCCTTTTTTACTGGTTCCGGAAGCCACCACCGTAGATGAAGAAACATTACAACTGCTGGCCGCATCAAAAGAAGAGGATGTGGTGCTCAGCCGTAAATCGCCGTTGGGTGTCCGTTTTCATTACCTGAAAGGTACCAGTGCAGACCGTGAAGTAAAGGCAAGGATTCAGCAAGGCCGGCCCGGCAGTCCCTGCACGGAAAAACATCTTGCTTTTAATACGGAATTTACCAAAGAACCGATCTGCACTGCTTCTCGGAAATACCAGCAGTTGAAAACACAGCAACTGAAAGCGGCTAACCTTCCAGTGGAGGAATTTAACCGAAAGATGGAGGAAATATGGGATAAAGACTGTCTTTGTATCGGTCTGAGCAATGCCGCCTCTCTGGTTTATGATGTGCCGTTTGTTGACAAACTGAAGTCGGTAAATATCTGCCCCGGTCCGAATATTGCCCATTTTTCAAAAGTAGTTTCGTTGAAGACCATGGTGGATCATATTTATGGACGTACAGATTCGTTGACATCCGCCGACCGGCCTCATATGTTCATTGCAGAACTGGATTTATATATTGATTACCTGAAAGAGAAACTGGAAGAAGAGTTGTTGCAGGGTACATTACCCAAAAAAGCAAAGTATTATAATGAGTTTTATGTGAATCTCCGGAAAGGGATTACATATTACCAGTCACTGGCTGACCAGATTGATGATGGCTCTGGCAGCTTTCAACACTTGCTGAGTGGAGCAGAAACCGAACTGGATGTATTGAATTATAAATACAGTATAGAGAATAAATAATTGACCAAACAAAGTGAAGAGCCTGTCTTCCGTGGATTAATCCGGAAGACAGGCTCTTTTTTATTGATTACCTATTTGAGTTGTTCAAATTTGGCCTGGAAGAACCGCAGGTATTTGGGTTCATACACCATTTTCAAACCCTTGATTTTATTCCGGCGGTCATATACCCTGGCGGTGGATTCCGCGATTACATCCATATGGGCCTGTGTGTACACCCGGCGGGGAATGGTAAAGCGCACCAGTTCCAGTTTGGGGTAATAGTTCTCGCCATTGGCTTTCCGGCCGGCAGAGACCACGCCACGTTCCATGGTACGCACGCCTGAGTCCAGGTATACTTCCGCAGCTAAGGTTTGCGCCGGGAACTGATCCTGCGGAATATGGGGCAGGAATTTTTTGGCATCGACAAATATGCCATGACCTCCGATAGGTTTCACAATCGGCACGCCATAGTCAATCATTTTTTCACCGAGGTAGATCACTTGTCCTACCCGGGCATGGATATGGTCATCATCCACGCTTTCTTTGATCCCGATGGCCATAGCTTCCATATCACGACCGGCCAATCCACCGTAGGTATGTAATCCTTCATAGACCACTACCATATTCCTGGCTTCCTCAAATACATCCCATTCATTGATGGCCAGGAAACCACCGATATTCACGAGGGCATCTTTCTTGGCACTCATCGTGGCGCCATCTGTATAGGAACAGATTTCTTTTACGATCTGGCGGATGGATTTTTTATCATAGCCTTTTTCACGGCGCTGGATAAAATGGGCATTTTCGGCCACTCTTGTCATATCGTGAATAATGCGTATGCCGTGTTTTTTTGTGAGGGCCCGCAGTTCTTTCAGATTTTGTATACTAATGGGTTGTCCACCCGCCATATTTACACTGGTGGCAATACTGACATACGGGATTTTGGCGGCACCATGTTTTTTGATCAGGGCTTCCAGTTTTTTCAGGTCCACATTCCCTTTAAACGGAAATTCATTTTCGGAATCATGGGCTTCGTCAATAATGATGTCTTCGAATTTACCACCGGCCAGTTCCTGGTGCAGCCGGGTAGTGGTGAAATACATATTGCCAGGGATGATATCGCCTTTTTTAATCAGGATTTTGGAAATGATGTTTTCCGCGCCGCGGCCCTGGTGCGTGGGAATTAAATATTTGTATCCGTAGATTTCTTTAACCACTGACTCTAGGTGATAGAAGTTGCGGCTGCCGGCATAAGCTTCATCGCCCATCATCAGGCCGGCCCATTGCTGGTCACTCATGGCACTGGTGCCACTATCGGTGAGCAGGTCAATATAGACATCTTCTGATTTTAATAAGAAGGTATTAAAGCCGGCTTCTTTCATGGCTTTCCGGCGTTGGGCAGGGGTGGTCATTTTGATCAGCTCCACCATTTTGATCTTATAGGGCTCGGCCCAGCTTCTTTTAATTATAGTACTCATTGTGTAAAGTTTATAGGTTGATAAGTTTACAAGTTGAAAAGTTGACAGGCCCTCCTAAGGACTGCTGCTGAGCGTTCAGTATCTTCATCGTTTACTGATTACTGATTATTCATTACTCATTGACTGGTTTCAATTTCGCTGTAAAATGCCTCAGCAACGGCGTTTCTTCCGTGATGATCATTCCCTTCAGTTCATTCCGTTTGTTGAAAACATCAATGATCACTTCGGCCACATAGTCGATATGGCTTTGGGTGTATACCCGGCGGGGGATGGCCAGTCGCACCAGTTCTAATGTGGCCGGAACCAGTTTGCCATGTTCATCATATTTGCCAAACATCAGTGATCCGATCTCCACGGCCCGGATGCCGCCTTCTTCATACAAGGCGCAAACCAGTGCTTGTCCCGGGTATTGATCCACCGGTACATGCGGCAGAAATTCTTTCGCATCAAGGTAGACTGCATGTCCTCCGGCTGGTTGCATCACCGGAACACCGGCATCGATCAGTTTATTGGTAAGGTATTCCATGCTGCGGATCCGGTATTGCAGGTAATGTTCATCCATGACTTCCTGTAAGCCAATGGCAATGGCTTCGAGGTCACGGCCGGCTAATCCGCCATAAGTGGTAAAGCCTTCGGTGATGATCAGGAGATTGCGGCATTGGATGGCGAGTTCCAGGTTATTCATGGCCAGGAAGCCGCCGATATTGGCGAATGCATCCTTCTTGGCACTCATGGTACAGCCATCGGCATAAGAAAACATTTCGCGGGCAATTTCAGGTATTGGTTTATTGGCATAGCCTTCTTCGCGGATCTTGATAAACCAGGCGTTTTCGGCAAAACGGCAGGCATCAATGAATAGGGGGATCTTGTATTCATCACAGACTTTGCGGGTCTCGCGGATATTCTGCATACTGACCGGCTGACCACCACCGGAGTTATTGGTGATGGTCATCATCACCAACGGAATGTTCGCTGCTCCTTTTTCTTCAATGGCTTTGCGTAAAGCAGCAATATCCATATTGCCCTTGAATGGGGCAGGGGTGGTAGGGTGTTTTCCTTCTTCGCAGATACAGTCAATGCCTTCAGCGCCGGAGAATTCGATATTGGCCCGGGTGGTATCAAACAGCGTATTGCTGATAAAGTATTTGCCTTTTCCACCCAGCACGGTAAAGAGGATCTTTTCAGAAGCCCTGCCCTGGTGGGTGGGGATGATATACTCCATATTGGTGATACTGCGGACGGATTCTTCAAACCGGAAGAAACTATTGCTGCCCGCGTAAGATTCGTCGCCCATCATAATGCCGGCCCACTGGTTGCTGCTCATGGCACTGGTGCCGCTATCGGTGAGCAGGTCGATCAGTACATCACTGGCTTTAATCCGGAAAGAATTATAATCGGCTTTTTTCAGAATTTCCCGGCGTTCTTCTTTGGTCGTAAAATAGATCGGTTCCACCGATTTAATACGAAAGGGTTCAATGATTGTTTTCATTGCAAGCGTTTAGTCGGCCTGATGGCCGCGGTTCATAAAAGGAGATGGTTGTAACGGGGCGTTACTGCACTAAGTAGGCTTGCGGATGATATTTTTCCAGATGAGGGGGTTCATAGCATGGAA
>DAORKK010000100.1:0-10980 GCA_035439525.1 Chitinophagaceae bacterium | reverse complement strand
CAGTGGCGGGGTCATTTATTTTACAGGCAGTTTGCCTGCTATTACCACCAGCGTAACTGGCGGAGCAGCCGGTATTGAATCAGGCAGGGATGTTTCCTGTAATCCGGTACCACAGGCAGCCGCGGCCGGGACAAACGGACAGGTTATTCCTGATTATATATTCACCCGTTCCTCCAGTCCGGCCGGATATTGCACATTGCTTTTACCTGCAGATCTTATCTCTTTTACTGCCGCAGCCAACCAGCAACGGGTTCAATTGAAATGGGAAGTGACCAGTCCTGAACTGATCAGCCGGTTTACTATAGAACGAAAAACAGGAAATGGAAACTGGGAAACACTTGGCGAAATACCTGCCAATGCGACACAGTCAGCATACCGGTTCATTGATCAAATTTCTTCCGTTGGTCATTGGTATTACCGGTTGCGGATTATCGGGAAGGATCAGCGCACTGTCTTATCGGCTATCAGATCTGTTCAGCTGAAATTCGCCAATGCATTTTCATTTTACCCGAATCCGGCTAAAACAGAACTATATATAGTCCGGGAACACCCCTCACCTTCAGTTTTGAAATTGATGGATTTTTCGGGCAAAACAATTTTGCAGCAGGAACTGCAGTCCACCCAATTGCGCCTTGCTTTACCTGAACTGGCAGCTGGCATTTATCTTTTAAGTATTGACGGGGAAGTAAAAAAATTACAGATCCGCTGATCAGGCCTGACGGTTATTCTTTATCCAGCGGTAGGCCAGAAATCCGATGATCGCCATCGGGGCAAAAGCCAGGTAAAGAATGCCTGAATTCATACCCTTGGCCGGACCCTCACCCAATTGCTGGGCAGTTTTGGTACAGATGGAACATTGTGCAGCTGCTTCCGGACCTGTAAGCAGGAGACCGGCCACTATCACTAATCCTATAATCAAGCCTTTTTTCATACGTTGTTGCTGAACTGCAAAAATACAACGAAATGGCGGGCCGGAGGTTCAAAAAAACCCCTCTTTTTTGATTATCCAGGGTTGCCACAGAGTTTTTTGATCTGGGCATCCGCATTCTTATTTCCTCCTTTTTTGGCAGTTTCGAAATCCGAACAGGCTTCTGTTTTCTTGCCTAGTTGTTCATAACAGATTCCCCTGTAATAATATACGTTCTCATTACGAGCTTTGGTACGTTGCAGGTATTGGGTATAATCCTTAACCGCGGCGTCATAGTTTTTTACATTATGATAAACAATCCCCCGCTGCCAGTACCCGGTAGAGTCTCCGGGGAACTGCTTAACATAGGCTGAATAGTCAGCTAAAGCGGCGGTGGTGTCTTTCAGCGACAATAAAGTTTTGGCCCTCCAGGTTATCCCTTCTTTGTTTTTTGCCTGTTTTTTTAAAAGTGTTGTCAGATCCGCACGGGCGGAATCATATTTTGTCAGGCCATAATAAGCTGCACCCCTGAATAAAAACACACTATCCTCTTTCAGATTTGCGGCGATGGCTTTATTGAATGATTTTAAGGCATCGGCATATTTTTTATACGCAAAATAGATCCGGCCCTTTACATACTCAGGTACCGCGTCCGACATTTTCATTTGGTACTGATAGGTCGGTTGTTTAATCGCTCCGTTTTCCCATTTCCCGCTGATAACCTTACCGGTTGCGTACAACAGGGAGCCTTCACGCGGCTTGATTTCACTAATGGAACCATAATAACCAATGTCGATGATGCTGCCGATAAACATCGATTGATCCGGGTGCCAGATCTCAAAGATGGAACCATCGGTATAAGTGGTCCGCCGGGCAAAGCGGCCATCCGCTAAAAGCCAGGTAGTCGCAGTACTGTACGTACTGGTTCCGTTGAAATTGCCTTCAAACAACAGCATCCCATTTCGGTAAAAAGCGCCTTCCCCGGTAGCCACCCCAGCCACGAAATTACCTTGATACCTGTTCTTGTTTGGCCAACTCAGTACACCTTTACCGCTATATAATCCAAACAGCCAGGATCCTTCATAGACGGAGCCATCCTTGTACACTTTTTTTCCCTGTCCCGACATTTTTTCATTCGTGAAATGACCGGTATATACATCCCCGTTTTTCCAGGTGTATACACCCTCTCCCTCAATCTTATCATCAAACCAGTTGCCGGTATAGCGGTCACCGCCTTTGTAAATTTTGGTGCCGGTTCCCTGCATTTTCCCCCTTACCCATTGACCCTCATAACTGGAACTATCCTTCCAGGTAGCTTTTCCTTTACCATCCCAGTTTCCTTCTTTCCATTCGCCTTCATAGCGCTTTCCGGTCGCATACTCCCCGATCCCATAGCCATCGGCCAGTCCGTTTTTGAAATCCCCTTCATAACGATCCTTATTGCCCATCACCAGTTTACCTTTCCCTTCGGGTTGCCCGTTTAAATAAGCCCCTTCATATACCTGACCATCTGCTTTAACCACATATTTACCTAACCCGCTTCTTTTCCCTTCTTTAAACTCCCCCACGTATACATCCCCGTTATGGTAAACATATCGACCTTTGCCTTGCTGCACACTGGCTACCCAGCTCCCTTCATACTCACTGCTGTCATTATAAATGCGTTTGCCTTCTCCCTCAAACTTATCTTCTTTCCAATCGCCGGTATAACTCCCTCCGTCGGGCCAGGTAAATTTCCCTTTACCCGATTTCTTGCCTTTCAACCAGCCACCTTCATAATACCGGCCATCTTTAAAAAAGTATTTTCCGGTACCCTCAAAGCTGCCCACTTTCCAATTGCCTTCATACCGGTTACTGTCTGTCATGAAATAAATGCCATACCCATCAAAATAACCATCCTTTACCTGACCTTCAAACCGTCGTCCGTCCTTCCAGGTATAAAGCCCCTTCCCGTTCCAGCTGCCATTGACCCAGTCACCATCATAGAATTCTCCGTTTGAATAATACATTTTACCCTTGCCGTTACAATAGCCGCCTTTGAAATTGCCTTCATATATGTTATCGTTCTTATACTTAAACTTACCAAACCCATCGGTGCAATTGCCGGAAAGACATTGGGCTTGTATGGTTGTGCAGGAAAAGCCAAGGAGAAAAAGAAAGAGTATACGGAATGGCATAAAAAGTATTTTATCAAATGTAGTAAGCCGGGGCCATTTTGTCCATACCGGGAAGAGGGTATAATAAGGCCGCGGAGGAGCAGATTGTCTGCTTCGCAAACAAAGGGTTGGCCACGAAAGGGCACGAAAAGGCACGAAAGAATACATAGGCCCCCTAAACCTGCCTGTCCGGTAGGCAGGTCCCCCAAAGGGGGACTTCAGACTCCGATAGATTGCAAATACTTTTATCAATGCTTTGCGTATTTGAATCCCGCAAAGCTTAAAAGACTTTTCCTTAAACGGAGTGTCTTATAAATCTTAGCGGGAATTAATACGCAAGACTAAAAGAAAGAAATGTTTAAAGTTTTTGGGTCTTCGAAGTCCCCCTTTGGGGGATTTAGGGGGCCATCCGTGTTGATCTGTGTTATCCGTGGCCTGCCTTTCTGAATTCTTTCGTGGCCTTTCGTGGCCTTTCGTGGCCAAAAAAAAGGCTGTCCTTTAGGACAGCCTCTCCATATCATTTCGCAGCTTACACTGCATCTGCTTCCATTCTCTTCTGCACTTTCTTGCGATCGTCTTCATTGAGGATCACTTTACGCATGCGGATAAAGTTGGGCGTTACTTCGATACACTCGTCCTGCTGGATATACTCCATACATTCTTCCAGTGTCATCTGCGTTTTAGGCGCGATACGGGTAGCATCGTCGCTTCCGCTGGCACGGTGGTTGGTCAGTTTCTTTCCTTCCGTGGCATTCACCACCAGGTCGCCGGGTTTAATGTTTTCCGCAATGATCTGTCCGCAATACACTTCTTCTCCCGGATCCACAAAGAAAGTACCACGATCCTGTAATTTGTCAATGGAATAACCGGTGGTCTTATCCTGGAATTTAGAGATCAGCACCCCGTTATTTCTGCCGGGGATCGGACCTTTCCAGGGTTTGTATTCAATAAAGCGGTGCGCCATTACGGCTTCACCGGCTGTATTGGTGAGCATGGTGGAACGAAGTCCGATCAGTCCTCTGGAAGGAATTTCAAATTCCAGGTGCTGCATTTCGCCCTTGGTTTCCATCACGTGCATTTCGCCTTTGCGACGGGTAACCAGGTCGATCACTTTACTGGCGTATTCCTGAGGTACATCCACTACCAGGTTCTCATACGGCTCACATTTGGTGCCGTTGATCTCTTTGATGATTACCTGCGGCTGTCCGATGGTCAGTTCATATCCTTCCCGACGCATGGTCTCGATGAGGATACCCAGGTGAAGGATACCACGACCATACACCTGGAAGCTATCACCGCTATCGGTATCTTCCACACGCAGGGCCAGGTTCTTTTCAGTTTCCTTCATCAGTCGGTCACGCAGGTGACGGGAGGTAACGAATTTACCATCCTTACCATAGAAGGGAGAGTTGTTGATGGAGAAGAGCATGTTCATGGTCGGCTCATCCACACTGATCACCGGTAAGGCTTCCGGATTTTCTGCATCAGCAATGGTATCCCCGATATTGAAATCCTCGATTCCTACTACGGCACAAAGGTCACCGGCAATTACTTCGGTCACTTTCTTTTTGCCCATGCCTTCGAACACATATAATTCTTTTACGCGGGTTTTCTTAATGCTGCCATCGGCCTGCATCAGTACCACGGGTTGATTTTCTTTCAGTACACCACGGCTTACTTTACCTACTGCTATACGTCCAAGGAAGGAAGAGTAATCCAGGGAAGTGATCTGCATCTGTACCGGTCCTTCATTGATCCGTGGCGGCGGTACGTGTTTGATGATCCCGTCCAGGAGAGGTGTGATCCCCTCGATCTGCTCCAGCGAATCATTGAACCAGCCATTCTTACCACTACCGTAGTAGGTGGGGAAATGCAGCTGCTCTTCGGTGGCATCCAGGTTGAAGAAGAGTTCAAATACCGCGTCATGCACTTCATCAGGACGGCAGTTCGGTTTGTCCACTTTATTGATTACCACGATCGGGTGCAGGTTAAGGTGCAGGGCTTTCTGTAAAACAAAGCGGGTCTGCGGCATCGGACCTTCAAAAGCATCCACGAGCAGGATCACCCCGTCGGCCATTTTCAGTACGCGCTCTACTTCACCACCGAAGTCGGCGTGACCAGGGGTATCGATTACATTGATCTTAACATCCTTGTATACAACGGCGGCGTTCTTACTGAAGATGGTGATACCACGCTCGCGCTCCAGGTCATTGCTGTCCATGATGAGCTCCCCGGTTTCCTGGTTATCCCGGAAAACCTTGGTGGCGTGTAAAATTTTGTCAACCAGGGTAGTTTTACCGTGGTCTACGTGGGCGATGATTGCTATATTTCTGATATCCATAATTAAATGTTGGTCTTTGCGAGGTTGAACTGCAAGCGTTGAGAGTTGAGTGTTGAAGGTTAAGAAATTCACCTCGTTCTTTTTGTAATTGTCCTGTTTCACACAGGCCGACTACTAACTCCCGACCACTAACTCCCGACTGATTTTCCGGGGTGCAAAGGTACACTTAAAAACCCGGTTCCCCAACCGAAACCCGCATTTAATACATCCTTAACTTCCCAAAAAGGAATATTTACAGTAGTTTTAGAAAAATAGTTTCTATGAGACTGCTTAAATGGTTAGCTGTCATCCTGTTAGTATTTACCGTTGTTTACTTTTTAGGCCCAAGACCTTCCACGCCTAAGTATACAAATGAGTTGCCAGCTATCCAGGCGTCGGGACCGGCACTGGATGAATATGTGGCCAAACAGGAAGCCCGCTTCAAAATCAAACCGGATAATGAAGCCCGGATCCTTTGGGCCAATGATTCTTCAAAAGCCGTTACCGAGTATGCGGTGGTCTACCTGCATGGTTTTTCTGCCAGCCAGGAAGAGGGCGATCCGGTGCACTTTGACTTTGCCCAGAAATTTGGTTGCAACCTTTACCTGAGCCGGCTGGATGCGCATGGAATTGATACTTCAGAGCAACTGGTCAACTTTACAGCAGCCGGGGTATGGCAGACGGCGAAAGAAGCATTGGCGATCGGCAAACAACTGGGCAAAAAAGTCATCCTCTTGTCCACCTCCACCGGGGGTACCCTGGCGCTCAAACTGGCTGCCGAATATCCGGAGATCGCCGGACTGATCTTATTATCCCCCAATATTGAAATCAATGACCCCAATGCCTGGCTGCTGAATAATCATTGGGGATTGCAGATAGCCCGTCTCGTCAAGGGACGGTACAATGTAGTAGCCGATACCACAGCCACGTATGCGCAGTATTGGAATAACCGGTACCGGATGGAAGCTACGGTACAACTGGAAGAATTACTGGAATCAACCATGAAGGCCTCGACGTTTCATAAAGTAACTCAACCCACCCTCCTGCTTTATTATTTTAAAGATGAAGATCACCAGGATGAAGTGGTGAAAGTATCGGCGATGAAACGGATGTTTAATCAATTAGGCACTCCGGCTGCTTTAAAAAGACAGGTCCCCATTCCGAATGCCGGGGATCATGTACTTGGATCCTATGTAAAATCGAAAGACATAGCGACGGTACAGGCAGAATGTGAGAAGTTTGCCATAGAGGTGTTGAAGATGAAAGAAGCAAGCAACTAAGGCCGTAATGGAATGAAAAGCATCGGTATTTTATACTTCATATTATTTTTTTTGGTTGCAGGTATAGCTGCCCAAAAAAAACAATTGATACCGCCCGGTACCGTGCAGATCAATGATACCTTGTTTGCAGATAAACTTGAAGTAGATAATGTCGGCTGGCGGGAATACCTGTTCTATTTAAGGAGATTTGACTCTGCAGAGCAGGAAAAGGCACTACCGGATACCCTGGTGTGGGGGGCAGATTCATCGTCCAAAGCCATGCAGGAATATTATTTTCGGCATCCTGGTTTTAGTAATTACCCGGTTGTTGGAATCAGTTACCAACAAGCCCTCGCTTTCTGCGCATGGAGAACAGCACAGGTAAATTTCGGTTACTATATAAAAGAAAATAAAATCACCGATTGGGAAAATCACCTGAAAGACCCTTATCCGATACGGCTATACTACCGCTTGCCCACAGAAAAAGAATGGGAATGGTTGGCGGCCGGGGATAAGCCGGTAGCTGCATACCCCTATGGCATCGATAGTGTTTACCGGAAATGGAAGAAAAAATATACAAAGACATTCAACTGCAGGTATCCGGAAGATACGCTTGCTTCTCAGCAGGCAAAACAGATCCGGTATTACACAGCTGCAGGGGGTTCCTTTTGGCCAAATAGTTCCCACCTTTATAATATGATTGGCAATGTAGCCGAAATGGTACAGGAAGAGGGCATTGCCAAGGGTGGAAGTTTTGATCACCAACTGGAAGATTGCAAAATAAAAAACAACCAAACCTATACCGGACCCGAACGATGGCTGGGATTCCGTTGTGTGGCGGTTATTTTAAAATAGTAATCAGACCCGCACATAGATCTTCTTCTTATCCAGGATCCAACCCACTAACCAGCAAAACAGTACTACGGCCAATGCAAACAAAAAAGATCCCAGATAGGCACCGGCATGCCGGAAGATGTTTTCATATAACCAGGCATACAAGGGGGTTCGTTTTTCACCAATGGGAATAAACCAAAGCAGGATGGCCGCAATCTCTGACAGCAGGTAGATAAAGAGCGGATTCTTACCAAATACTTCAAAGAAATAAGTCCATTTAGTGCGGCCCAGGAAATCGGTCACATAACTTAATGCGGCCAGCAGTACACAATCAATTCCTACGGTAAGTAAAACAAAGGAACCGGTCCATAGTTTTTTATTGATCGGGAAAACCAGGTGCCACAATAAAGCAAGGCTGACCAATGCAAAACCAGTCAGTAATAATTTAGTCAATCCTTCCCAGGTATTCCCCTTCTCCGCTATAAACTTACCGGCTGCATATCCAAACACGACATTGGCGATAGAGGGCATGGTACTCAGCACGCCTTCCGGATCAAAAGCCACTCCTTCTCCATGGTATAAATGGCTTTCACCCAGCAACCAGAGATCAAAGCGGTTACCGGCATTGGTCAGCATATTAAAAGGATCGGTTTTATCGCCAAATAATAAAAGGATCAGCCAATAGAGCAATAATAAAACCACCGACAACCGGACCGCTGTAGCGGCTTTGAGATAACGGATCATCAGGGCCCCGAAGAAATAACCCAGGGCAATACGTTGCAACACGCCCATAATCCGGGTATTGGCAATCGGATTGGCCACCAGTTCGCCGGCTTCGTTCCAATGTACAAAGGGGAACCAGTACATCAGGTAACCAAGTAAGAAAATGATCGCGGTCCGTTTGGTAATGATCCATAGTACCCGGCCATCCGATAAACCATTCCATTTTTTCTCGACAAAACTCAAGGCGTTCCCCACCACGAACATAAAAGTCGGGAACACGAGATCGGTGGGGGTGAAGCCGTGCCAGGCCGCATGTTTCAAAGGCGCCCAGGTGGTATCCCAGCTTCCGGGTGTATTCACAATGATCATAAAGAATACGGTCATACCCCGGAGTACGTCAAGGGCCAAAAATCGCTGGCTAACTGGCTGGTTCATAAACAGTATTATTTTTCGAATATAAAAAAATGGTCGGAGTAAAATAGTAACTTAGATCATCTTAAAAACGTAGACATGCCAAATAACCTTACACGCCGTGACTGGCTCCGTATTATGGGTATCGCTGCCGGTGCCTCCACGATCCCTGTTTCATCCTGGGCGCATAATGAACTGGGAGAACCCATTCATTTGCCGGACAACCTACAACTAAAAAATCCTGGAAAAGCCATCACCGCCATCACCTGTGGTGCGGGAAACAGGGGGAATGTATATGGCAATTTCGCGGTCACTTATCCCGACCAGCTGGATATCATCGGCGTGGCCGAACCAATTGCTTTCCGGAATGAACGATATGCCAAAAAACATAATATAGAAGCCGGCAACCGCTTCAATACCTGGGAAGAAATATTCAAACGTCCCAAATTCGCCGACGCAGTGATCATCACCACGCCTGATAACCTGCATTATGGTCCCTGTATGGCCGCGTTGGAAAAAGGGTATGATGTATTACTGGAAAAACCCATTTCTCCCAGTGAAAAAGAATGCCGGGAGATCCTGGCCCTGGCCAAGAAAAAAGGAAGAATCGTAGCGGTTTGTCATGTACTCCGCTATGCCCCTTATTTTATGAAACTGAAGGAAATGATGCATAACGGTTCGATTGGTCAGATCATCAGTGTGCAACACCTGGAGCCGATCCACCATATTCATATGAGTCACTCCTATGTTCGCGGTAACTGGCACAACAGTAAGGAAACAACCCCGATCATCCTGGCCAAATCCTGTCATGACCTCGATATTATCAAATGGATGCTGGATAAACATTGCACCCATATGTCCGCCCATGGCGATGTAAAATGGTTCCGTAAAGAAAACGCCCCGGAAGGCAGCACCGCCCGTTGTACCGATGGATGTAAAGTAGAAGGCGAATGTCCCTACTCCGCCAAGAAGATCTATTTTGACAAACGCCAGTGGCTGCACCACTTCGATCTGCCGGAAGACAAGAGCAAACATGGCGACGTGATCATGGATTATTTAAAGAACAGCAATTACGGCAAATGCGTATACCGTTCCAATAACGATCAGCCCGATCATTATACCACCAATATGCTGTTCGAAGACAATATCACCGTCTCCTTCTCCATGGAAGCTTTCACCAGCTACGATGGAAGAAGAACCCGCGTGATGGGCAGTCTCGGCGATATTGTTGGTGATATGAGCAGCTTTAAACATACCGATTTCCGCACCGGCAAAGTCACCGAGTGGAAACAGGAAACCGACGGACATGGTGGTGGAGACTGGCGCCTGGTGGCGGACTGGATACAGGCCGTATCCCAACAGAATCCGGCGTTGTTAAGTTCAACGATTGATGCTTCGATTGAAAGTCATGTGATGGGGTTTGCGGCGGAGAAAAGCAGGAAGGAGAAAGTGACTGTTCCAATAAAAATGTGATTCTTATTGGAAGCATCAAGAACCTAAGTTGCCAAGATGCCAAAGAAGCATCAATAGACAAAATTCAAATAAATTACAAAGCCTCCTAAGGAGAATCACTTAGGAGGCTTTGTAATTTTTTAATTTGATCATTATTTGGCCTCTTGTTACTTGATTTTTCTTTGGCTTCTTGGCATCTTGGCGTCTTGGTTCTTGATCATATCGTATCTTTATATAGTCCAAATCCCTCTACAATTTCGAAACAAAACATTGAAGTATGAACAAGCAGCACCACATCAAGGAGCTTGAAATGAAGATCGAGCATATCCGGAAAGAACCGGTGAAAGGATGGTTGGGAAAGATCAGCAAATCCATGAAAGTCCGGAAGATTGAAAAGAAGATCCGCTCCCTGCGCAAGGGAGATTGATACGATAGCACCAATTTTTGAAGTACGAAGCAAGAAGTACTAAGTACGAAAGAAACGCCGCAATACGAGTAACAGTTCAATGTTTTAGATACAGCTTTCTCAGGAGGGGCTGTTTCCTAACACCCAACAGCTAACAACTATCAACTTTTCTCAGAAGGGGCTGTTTCCTAACACCCAACAGCGAACAACTAACAACTTTTCTCAGAAGGGGCTGTTCCTAACACCCAACAGCTAACAGCCAACAACTTCTCTCAGGATGGACTGTTCCCCGACACCTGACTTCCACAACTGTTTCAACTGCAACCGTTGCAATTCCCGCACATTTCCTATCTTCCTCTTTTAAAAGCTTGCTATGTATAAATCAAAGATTGCCGGGATCGGAAAGTACCTGCCGGCCAATGTGGTTACCAATAACGACCTGCTGAAATATATGGATACCAGCGATGAGTGGATCCAGGAACGGACCGGTATACAGGAACGTCGTTATGCGC
>DAORKK010000099.1:0-11102 GCA_035439525.1 Chitinophagaceae bacterium | reverse complement strand
TAGCTGTATAAGAGACCGGAGACAATGATCACCTGGATCCCGTAACTGAGCAATGGATTCATTTGGACTGGTTTTGCTGTTTTTTAATTTGTTTGAGCAACTGCTCCAGCTCATCCACCGAAATATTGTTTTCCTTCACGAGGTAAGACACCACATTGCTGAACGATCCCTCGAAATAGTTTTTCGCCAGTTGTTTAATACTCTTTCCCGAATAATCTTCTTTGGAAATCAGAGGGGAATAACGGTGCTGACGGCCCAATACCTCTACGGCCACAAATTCTTTTTCCACCAGGATCTTCAGCAGTGTGGCCACGGTATTCTGGTGAGGTCTAGGAACGGGCATCTCATCCACGATCTCCCGGAGAAAGGCCTGTTCCAGTTTCCATAACACCTGCATGATCTGTTCTTCTGCCTTGGTCAATGCTTTCATAAATGTATTTTGATGAAGTGAAGCTAAAACTAATTTTTTAGTTAAACAACTAAAAGTTTAGTTAAAGTAAAATTTTGTGCTTTTTAAGGCTGAGTTTGCTTTATTTTGCAGGAAACCCATTTGCAGATGTCTGAGCCAATCATAGAACTGAAGAACGCCAATATATACCAGGGCAATAACCTGATTTTACAAGAGGTGAATCTGACGGTGAACAAAGGAGAATTCGTGTACCTGGTCGGCAAGACGGGTACCGGGAAATCCAGTTTGCTGAAGACCCTGTATGGGGAGCTGGAACTGAAAGAAGGGGAGGCGACCGTAGCCGGCTTCAACCTCAAAGGGCTGGACTGGAAAAAAGTACCTTACCTGCGTCGTACCCTCGGGGTGGTGTTCCAGGATTTTCAGTTACTCACCGACCGGAATGTAAATGACAACCTGAAGTTCGTACTGCGGGCGACCGGCTGGACCGATGAGAAACTCATGAATGAAAAAATCGCGGATGTACTCGATAAAGTAGGCCTGAAATCAAAAGGCTTCAAAATGCCTTTTGAGCTGAGTGGTGGCGAACAACAACGTATTGATATCGCCCGGGCCCTGCTCAATTCTCCCAAACTGATCCTGGCCGATGAGCCGACCGGTAACCTGGATCCGGAAACATCGGATGAGATCATGCACCTGATCTTCCAGATCGCGAAGGATTATAATACCGCCGTGGTGATGGCCTCACACGATTATATCGTGGTGCAGAAATTCCCGGCCCGGATGATACGAACCGAACGTGGACGGGTACTCGACAATGCTACCATAAGTATCGACTAAGCAGTCGGGCATGCGTGGCGTTATCTCCGGATCCTTCCAGCAGGTTTTTCCGTAAGCGGATCTCTTCTTCCGAAAATGGCTGATGATGTAATTGCATCACGATAGCGGCAATGGCATGGGCGTTTGCTCCTATATGACAGGCGGGTTCCAGTCCGGTACCATTTACCATGTCTTCATTTACCACACAGTGTCTTCCTTCAAATAATGCATGCAGCAGTTTTACTTTGATCCCCGTATCACTGAAAGAGGGTAGTATATTGATATGAGCGAGCCGTACGAGGTCATTCAACTCTGTATCGGATGGATTGGCCACCAAACAGGTATGCTGACAGAGATGGGCCAGTTTGTCGAGCCGGCGGGAAGGATTTTTTCCTGCAATTACCAAGGGAACCTTGATTTTAAAGAACACTTCATTCAGCAGCCAGATAGCCGCCTTTTCATTCTCAGCCACACCGAGATTGCCATGGTAGAGGCAAAAAGTACCCATGCCTTCGAGACAGCGGATCTCGTGGTAAGGCGTAAAGACAGGAAGGAAAAATGTATGGGTCAGCCCGTATGCCTCCCGGAAGAAATTTTCCTCCCGCTGAGTGATACAGGCGTATTGGATTTCCTTCGGCAGATTCCGTTCATACTTTGCGAGAAGGCCGCTTTCAAAACGGTAATAGATTTTCCGGAACAGGTTTCTTGTACTTGATGCGAGGTGCTTATAGTAAGCGGATTCATTATTATGCAACCTGACAACAATCTTCCGGTTTTCTTTATTCAATAATGGCAGTATGCCGGTACAATGCACGCCTTCGATCAGAATGGGGTGATTATCCTTATTTAAATTATTGGCCAGTTCAATATTGATTCTGGAAGAAACAATATAAGGAAGACTGAATGAAAAACCCGTAAAGCCTGTTTTACGTTCATATACATGAATACTGGAGCAATATTGGTTCAGCTCTGTAGGATTACCCCGCTGGTTATAGGAAAAATAATGGAGGTGAATCTGCACACCGGCCTCGCTAAGGGCGCGGATCCGGTAAAACATATCAATCGCACCCCCATAATCCGCGGGCCAGGGGGTATCGAGACAAACGATATGTAGTGGCTTTGTCAAGCTTCAAACAGGGTTTGATAAAATGCAATTAGTTTTTTTTCTTCTTCCTGCCAGTTTAGTGATTCCCTGGCTTTCAGGCAGTTCTGACGAAGCCTTTCATATAGAACAGTATCATCCAGTAAATTGTTGAGTGCGGCCGCAATTCTTTTGGGAGCCAGGTCGCTGATCAGCACGGCCACATCCCATTTTTTATTCAGTTTCCGGTATTCGGGATAGTCCACAGTTACCTGGGGCAGGCCTGCATGAATATAATCGAAGAACTTATTGGGCAGGGCCAGGTATTGGTTCAGCCCTTCCTTTTCAGGAACCGCTACCCCGATATAGGCAGTTTTGGCAATAGCCAGCAGGGCTTCGGGGGACAGCATTCCGGTTAGTTCCACCTTATCCTGCAATTTAAAATCGCTGATGAGTTTTTTAAGGTGATCCATAAAATTGCCATCACCGCAGATCAGCAGTTTGGCATTGACCCATTGCATGGCGGGTACCAGGTATTCAAAGCCGCGGGCTTCATTGACGGCCCCCACATAGACAATGATTTTTTCAGCGGATACGGGATTGATCTCCATTTGTAAAACCGGTACATTCCGGATAGCCCGGTATTCAACTTTATAACGCCGGTGAAATTCTTCGGCAATACTTTCACTGACGGTATAGCCCCACTTAAATTTCGGGACCGCTTTTTGTTCCACCCCCAGCCAGAACTGGTGTATGAAGGGGCGGCTGATCACTTCTTTCAATTCGGTAAATAGTTCGTGCGCATCATACACTCTGCGAATTTTTTTTAGCCGGGAAATATACAGGCAGGGGAGGATGCTGTCCAGGTCAATCGCACAGACCGCATCCATTTTTTTAAACAACAGGTAAAAGAACAAGCGGATATTATATTCGATATAAAATCGTTTGCCCCGGTCAAACCAGCAGGAGAGACGATGTTGTTTGAAATTTTTTTCCCGGAGGGGAAGGGAGTGTTTACGGTTGCGTCCTACGAGTACCACGTCATATCCGGCAGCCGCCAGTGATCCGCAGATTCGGTGCATCCGCTGATCATAGGTCAGGTCATTGGTCACGGTGAAGTACAGTCGTTTCAAATCCGGGAGTTATGGTACAAAAAAAGGTTTTGCAAATATGCAAAACCTTAAGCACTTATCGGATGATAATCCGGATCAGCCCATATTCATGCCTTCCGTACCGTTTTCCTGGTTTTTATTGTTTTTCCGTTTGAACAGGTTCGGATCGAATTTTCCGAAACGCCAGTTGAAGTTCAGGCGCAGCAGTTGCGGGTCGCGGCGACGGAACACTTCCTGGGTAAAATAAGCCGATTGAGAGAAGATATTCTGCCGGCGTGTCCGGAATATATCATTCACATTTAAGGACAGGGAGGCCTGCCTGTTTTTCAGGAATTCGTACCGGAGACCAGCATCCACATAATAATTGGCCTTAACATAGCCCTGGGAAGCACTGGCCTGGCCAAACATACCGCCTCCACCTCCAAACATACCGCCACCACGACCACCGCCGCCGCCACTTCCACCGGGGGGGAGAATGGTCTTGGAGTTGTATTCTCCGGAAAGCTGAATGCTGAAATTTTTCGGCAGTTTAAACGTGTTATTGAGTTTAATAAACCAACTGGCAAATGGATCCTGTTCAGGCTGACCGGCAATATTCAGTTTGATCTTTGAAGTAAACAGACTCAGGTTACTCGTCAGATCCCACCATTTCAGCATTTTGTTTTTCGATACCAGTTCCAATCCGGTTACATAGCTGCTGCTTGCGTTGATATAGGTATTAATCAGGACTTCTTTACCACTGGTATTGGTCTCTTTATCCTGGTAGCGGGTGATCAGGTCGTTGGTGTTTTTGTAGTAGACTGAAGCAATGAAATTGTCTTTGCTTTTAAATGTTTTCTGGTACGACAATTCCAGTGAATTAGTAAACTCAGGGCTAAGGCCCGGATTACCCCGGCTGATATTCAGGGAATCTGAATAATCGGTAAAGGGATAGAGCTGGAAGAAATTCGGCCGGTTGATTTTCCGGGAATAATTTAACTGCAGGTCCTGGTCGTTTTTCAGTTTCTGATTCAGGAAAATGCTGGGAAAAAGGCTGACCGGGAACTGAATGCTGAAGCTTTGTCCTTTATCAGGCAGATTACCTACATAATCGGAACTCTCCACGCGTAAGCCCAGCTGATAGCCGAAATTCTTGTACTGGTTGGAGTAAGTGGCATAGGCCGCATATACATTATCGGTACTGTTGTAATTCACCGACTGATCCGGTACAAAAGTCAGACTACCGCCCGTGCCGACGATATAGAAATTGTTTTTATTGTCCACTTTCCGGAACTGGGCTCTTAAACCGGCTTCCAGTTTTGATTTTTCCGTAAGAGGTTTGGTGTAATCGGTCTGCACGACTATATTTTCATTCGTGCCATTTCCATCCTGTTGCTGATTGAAGGAGCTGATAAGGCTGCTGTAAAAGTCGGTATAATAATTCGTGTTTACCAGGTTCAGGTTATTATTCTTGCTCCGGTTATAATTGATATCGGCAGTCCATTCTTCTCCCTGTTTGGGGAAAAGGTGTTTGAAGCTGATCATCGCACCCGTGTTATTGAACTGGCTGTTGCTGTTGGAAGTACGATCGCTGTATGAAGTCTTGATGGTGCTATAAAGTGAGTCGATTTCAATATCACTGGATGAGTAAGGTTTGAAGCGGCCCCGGGCCATGTTTCCGGTGATGGAAAGCGTGTTCCGGTTATCGAGGAAAAAGTCAAATCCGCCCCTGAAGAACATAAACTGTCCTTTAGAAACGCTTTGGTCAATCTGTTGCAGGGCGGTATTCGGTATACCGATCAGCGTGGTACGGTCGGTGGTACCATTACTGATGGACTTGCGCTGGTTCATATTGGCGTTCAGGAAGAAATTGACTTTGTTCATCCGCATGTTGATATCACCACCCAGTCCGACACGTCCCCTTGAATCCAGGTTGGACCGGATACTGCCACTGTAGCCTACGCGCTTATTTTTTTTCAGCACCACGTTCAGTATACCGGCGGTTCCTCCGGAGGCATCAAATTTGGCAGAAGGGTTGGTAATGATTTCTACCGATTCGATGGCATCTGCAGGGATCTGGTCAAGACTCAGATTAGTCGGGCGTCCATCCACAAAAATCTGCGGAGTGTTGTTACGCATCGTTACGTTTCCATCAATATCCACACTGATTGAGGGCACATTGCGCATTACGTCTACGGCCGTACCACCTGCAGAAACCAGGTTTTTATCTACATTAAAAACTTTGCGGTCGATTCCCAAACGTAAACCGGGATTGGTTGCTGTAACCGTTACATTATCCAGCGTTTTCTCCTCCACATCAATTTTGATATTCCCAAGGTCTTTATCCAGTGCGGCCATCATCGCGGCCATATCCCCACCCGGTTTCAGGCCAAAGGAAACCGTTTGTTCAAAGGGTTTAAAGCCAACAATGGATACTTGTAATTTAAACTGGCCAAAGGCAGGTACGTTTTCCAGTCGGAAATCCCCCCGGTTATCGGTCAGCATTCCAGCGATCACGACATCTTTTCTTTTTTTGGAGACCGAGTCCAGTTTGTTCTGTATTAACTGAACGGAGGCGTATTCGATCGGTTTTGACGTCTTCGCTTCTACCAGTTTGCCGTAAAATGAGCCGGATACCTGGGGTCTTCCCTGGCCGGGTCTTGCCCCACCGCCACCAGGCATCTGGGCTATGGATGTATAAGTTATTATAAATGAAGCAAATACAAGGATAAAATTTCTCATTAATTCGATTTGATTATTAGACGCTTAATGGTTACTGAACTTGCACCCATCTGCTGTTATGTTGATGAGCGGCTCTATGACAAATACCAGTGGAAATAGTTTGGTGGGAGGGGTAAAGTCCTGTTAACGCGCTAATTGGGTAATCAGCACTTGTACGATACCGATGATCAGACCTATGACGGCTCCCAGCATTTCCACAAACCTGAATTCCTTTGCCATGATCTGGTAGAGGATTTCTTCAAGTTTATCGGAGGAAAAGCCGGAGACTTTCTGAATCACGATATGTTCCAGGTCCAGTTCTGTTTTCAGGTTGGCGGCGTATTGTTTCATGACTGCCGGAAAAAGGGTCTCAATCTCCTGCATAAATGCCCCTTTCAGTTTGCCTATGGTTTTATCGCCGATGAACATGCTGATCATGGGCATTTCGGTACTCAGCCGGTGACGCAAAAAATCATCCACATGGTTTTCGATCATCGGCATGATTTTTTTGAGGTTATCCGGACTGCTGATTTTTTCTTCAATATCATTGAAGGAGAGAAATTCATTGCTGACCAGTTTTCCGAGTTTTTCAGCAAACTGTTGTTGTCTTTTCGGGAAAATGCCCTGTATGGTGAATCCCAGGAATTTTTTAGGTTCCCGGGGATGGAAAAGCATTTTTATTGCAATCCAGTTGGTTACCCACCCGATAAAGGCGGAAATCAAGGGAATCAGTATCAGCCAATAATTCATAAAAAGGTATAAAATGAGACCCCGTTTCATTCGAAACGGGGTCTTGGATGGGGTGGCTAACCGGGTTCGAACCGGCGACCCTCAGAACCACAATCTGATGCTCTAACCAACTGAGCTATAACCACCATATTTGGGCTGCAAAAATAGGAAAAATGCGTTTTTGTAAAAAATAAAAGAACGTAAACTTTCCATAAATCAATAGAATAACGAATGTTTACGTACGAAGGCTTGAACCATTCATCAAAAAGGCTTGTTAAAAGCCTGTAAAGACAAGAAAAGCAGGGTTTTTGCGTTATTTTTGGTTCTATGTCCAATATAATTAAATACCTAACAAATATGAAGAGACTCCCCCTGGTTGTGCTGATGTTGGTTGCGGCTTCTTTCCTGGCGTTCAAGTCAATGGGAAAGACGGTCAGCAGTGCTCCTCCTCCCGGTAACTATGAAAAAATCATGAAACTGGTTGGTCAGATGTTGTCTGAAGGCCATTACAGTCCACAGGCCATCAACGATGCGTTTTCGAAGAAAGTATTCAAGAAATTCATAGGCGAACTGGATCCGGATAAAAACATACTTCAGCAGTCCGATCTGGACGCCCTGAAAAAATATGAAAACCGGGTGGATGATGAAATCAACGGGGCGGCAGTGGAGTTTCCCCTGGCTGCCGGCAAATTATTTAATGTCCGGGTGGAACAGGCATCAGCAATGATCACTGAGATCCTGGCCAGTCCTTTTGATTTTACGGTAGATGAGGAAGTGATGCTGGATGCCGATAAACTGGAATTTACAAGCAATGCCACGGCTCAGAAAGAAAGATGGAGAACCAAGCTGAAATTCATGACCCTGGAACGTTATGCGGACCTGCTGGATATCCGTGAAAAAAATAAAGGAAAGGAAGGATTTGTCGCTAAAACCGATGAAGAGCTGGAAAAAGAGGCACGTGAGCGGGTAAAGCGGATCATGGACCGCACATTTGAGCGGTATCGTTTTAAGTTCAGTGATGATGACAAATTCAATCTGTACGTGAATAATATCACGACTACGATGGATCCGCATACGGAGTTCTTCCCGCCGGTGGACAAACGTTATTTTGATGAGGAAATGAGCGGTAGTTTTTTTGGTATTGGCGCATCATTACAATATGATGACGGCAATATCAAGATCAGCAGTATACTGACCGGCAGTCCGGCTTACAAATCCGGAGAGTTGCAGGTGGGTGATATTATACAGAAAGTAGCTCAGGGAAAAGAGGAGCCGGTGGACCTGACCGGATTCCTGGTAACCGATGCAGTGAAAGTAATTCGTGGTAAAAAAGGAACGGAAGTAAGGCTTACGTTGAAACGAATGGATGGCTCTATTAAAATTGTTTCGCTGATCCGTGATAAAATTGTACAGGATGAGACCTTTGCCCGGAGTGCAGTGGTACAGGAAGGGACTGCGAAAATCGGTTACATTTATCTGCCTGAATTTTATGCCAATTTTGAAGATCCCAATGGTGCCCGTAGTTATAAGGATGTAGAGAAAGAAGTAATCAAACTGAAAGAGGAGAAAGTAGATGGTATAGTGATTGATTTGCGTAACAATGGGGGAGGTTCTCTCTATGATGTGGTACAGATGGCCGGTCTCTTTATTGAAGATGGCCCGATTGTACAGGTGAAAGACCGGGATAATAAACCCAGTGTGTTAAAGGATAAGGATCGCGGTGTTTTATATACTGGGCCTCTGGCGGTGATGGTAAATGAATTCAGTGCTTCAGCTTCTGAAATTTTTGCCGCTGCTATCCAGGATTATAACAGGGGTGTGGTGATCGGCAGTACCTCTACTTATGGAAAAGGAACGGTACAACGGAATATCGGCCTTGATCCGGAGAATGGGTATTCCATGTCCAACTCTGATCTGGGCACGGTCAAACTCACGCTGCAGAAATTTTACCGGATCAATGGAGGATCAACCCAGCTCAAGGGAGTGAGTTCAGATATTGTATTACCCGATAACCTGGAATACCTGAAAGTCCGGGAGAAGGACAGCGAAGATGCTTTGCCCTGGGATGAGATCACCAAAGCCGGATACAATAACTGGAAACCCGGTTATGACCTGGAAGTGATCAAACAGCTCAGTAAACAACGCCTGGATGGTGATCCTACTTTCCGCCTGATTGCCGAATCTACAGACTGGTTATCCAAACAGAGTGAAAAGAAGTATTCACTGCAGCTGGAGAAATACCGTAAAGAGCAGGATAAGGTGAAAGCCACTGTGAAACAACTGGAGTCCTTACTGAAGCTTAAAAATCAGCTCGACGTGAGTGCCTTACCATCGGAAGTAAATCGTTGGGCAGATGATAAAACCAAGCAGGAACGTTTCCAGTTATGGCTGAAGAGTTTACAAAAGGATATCTACCTGGACCAGGCGGTAAAAGTCATGAATGATATTATCAGCCAGCAAAACCTGGTTAAAGCAAAAACTGAGGAACCCGTTAAAAAGGCATTTTAAAGGGTTATAAATATATTGACGGGCGTATTTGATCCGGATAATCCTTTAGCAGGAGAAGCCGGCAAATACGCCCGTTCTTGTTGGATCCGGATGAGTATATTATAAATACCGTTCGTTCAGTATGTTGAGGTGGTGTTGTGCATGACCTGCCAGCATATATCCGATACCAAGTACATATACCGGCCAACCGCTGGCAGTGCCTGTTGCCTCCAGTTGTTTTTCGTTAAAAGAGGCAAACATGATTTCATTGGCACGTCGGATGGCCCGAAACTCCTCAGTCATTTCACTCCACTTCCGGTTACTGCATTGGGCATTATCTGCGTATTGGTTTTCATCAAAGCCGGGTAAAGGTTGTTGTTCTCCCCTGGCAATACAAAGTGCCCGGTAAGCAAAAACGCGCTCCGCATCCATAATATGTTGCAACACTTCCCGGATCGTCCATTTATCCGGACCATAACGAAAATCCCTTTTTTCAACCGGGAGATCATGCAGAAAAGCAGTAAAAGTTATGGCCTGTTTACTCAGTATTTCATTCAGTTCATCTCCCTCCACCTGGTTGATATACTTATGGTAAAAAACAGGTACCCGGTTCATATCTGGACGTGGCATAATAAGGCAGTTTTAAGGATTAACTGTTCAATGGGGCACCGACCGCTATATCACAACGATGACCCGGTTGACCATGAGCCGGATTAAGTCCTGCTCCGCTGTTTGTTGTGGCTTTTCTTGGCAGCAGTTCATTGGCTGGTGTAGCCGGAGCCGGTGCGGACTGAATAGGAGTTATAGCTGGAGTAGGTGCAGGCTGTGCAGCCGGACTATTTAAAGGAGCACCAACGGCTATATCACAACGGTGACCAGGTTGCCCATGTGCGGGGTTAAGCGCGGTACTGGTTGATGCCGGTGCAGTAGCAGGACTGACCGTACCGTTTGCCGGCATGGGTTGCGATTGCGCCGGGACTGTTGTATTAGTTGACGCCGGTACATCCGGTGTGGTTTTTTCATCCTTGCTTCCGCAGGCGGTGAGCAAACTGAAAGCCAGTATTAAAGTAGCATATTTCAGACGGGTCATTTTCGTTTTTTTAATCTTGAAGAATGTTGTGGGCTGTAAAATAAGGAAGATTTGCCAATCCTGCTTCAGCAAAGGATGAAAGGATTGGCTGGCACACAGGAACTTGCTTTTTTAATCCGGTCATCAGCACCTAACCGGCACAAAAAAACCGCGGGAATTCCCGCGGCAAAAAAAACGACCTGTATAATGAATTAGTTTTTAATGATTTTCTGGTTGAATTTGATACTACCATCGCTGTTTACGGCAGTGATAAGGTATATTCCTTTCTGTAACTGCTGGCCATCAAATTCTGCAATATTGCTTCCTTTACGGGCCGCCATACGAATCTGGCGGAGTTGAGCACCTGAAGCACTGTATAAGGTAATAAGGTAGGCTTCATTTTCAGTTGCATTAATATTCACAGAGAGTTTTGCTGAAAATGGATTCGGGTATGCATTCATGGAGCTGCCAGATTTTTCACCCCCTTTAAAACTAACCACAGCTGAATAAGTGGAAGAACCATCTATATCAGTCTGGCGGATACGGTAATAAACAGTATTGGAGGCTGATGCCGCGTCGGTACTGCTATAGGCTTTATAGCGGTCGCTGTTGCCGGCTGCCGGTTGCTGATGAATGGTGCTCCAGGTGATTCCGTCAGTACTTTTTTGGGTTTCCATGGCAGCGGTATTGTATTCGGCT
>DAORKK010000098.1:0-11173 GCA_035439525.1 Chitinophagaceae bacterium | reverse complement strand
ATTAATATCGCCGCTTTGACGATTGAAGCAAACGAAGGTTTGTTTAAAGGAAATATACGGCTTTATGTCCATGATAAAGAGGAACTGGATGTATTGGTACAGAGTCTCCTTAAACTGCCGGGTATCGAGTCGGTGGAGCGCTACGATATGGAAGATATTCCCACCTGATGTATTGATAATCATTGATCGGGCTCAAATCGTATTTTCCCGGATGAAAATTGTTTAAAAACAAGCCGGCCATGCCCCCTTCTGAAACGATAATTTTCTTATCTTGAAGCTTCGTTTTTAGACGGCCAATCCCATACCATAACTGCTGACAATAATGAGACTGAAACTGCAAAAAGTTTTTGCCCTGGCGGGCTTTTTTTTCTTTTTAGAGAATAACCTGAGTGGGCAGAACTGCATTCCCACCAATTTAAACGGTACTGTCATTAACAGGAGTTGTACTCAGTTATGTGCACCAGTGAACGTTCAGATTCCACACATTAAGTCTTCATCAGATTATACGCTTGTTTCAACGCCATATGCGCCGTATCCATATGTTACAACAACAGGTGCCGAAGACGTTGCTTTATATGCAGATGACGAATACAGTTATCTGATCAATCTTCCGTTTAACTTCTGTTTTTATGGGGCCAATTATAATCAAACAGTTGTAGGATCAAACGGGCTGATCACATTTGATCCGGCGAATGCCAGTTGTGCGAATGCATGGCCGATTACGCAAACCATACCTTATGCAGGAGGCTCCCAGTGTTCCTCTGCCTCCACCTATTACCCGAGAGCCTCCATTATGGCGGCTTATTCAGATCTGGACCCCCGGATTGGCGCAAGTACAGCAGACCGTAAAATTCAATGGGAGGTCATAGGAACCGCACCATGCAGAAAATTTGTGGTCAGTTTTTACCATATTGGTGTTTTTGGCCGCACCTCTGCCACCTGTCCCACACCTGCTAATACATTCCAGATTGTGATTCACGAATCAACCGGGATTGTGGAGATGTTTTTTCAGCAGAAATCATGTAATTCCAGTACCAATGCCGGGAGAGGGATACTGGGTATTCAAAACTGGAATCAGGATCAGGCTGTCGCCGGTGTGGGTAAGAACAATGCTGTCTGGACAGAGAATAATTCCGGGTACAAATTCATTCCTTCAGGCGGGGCTTCCCGTTTTGTACGGTCGGAAATGTTTACCATGGGTGGCACACTGGTTTCCACAGCGGATTCTTCCACAACTGTTGCCGGCTTACTTGATCTCAGTTTCCCCAACGTTTGTGTAAATACAGGTTCAACACAGTTTGTCGTTAGAACCACCTATTCTGTATGTGACGGGTCTGGCGGTCAGCTGGTTTCCACGGATACGGTTACAGTTAACCTGAATCAGATGCAGGCGGCCATTACCACTGCTGCCACATCCTGTAACGGGGCCGGTAACGGGTCAGCATTGGTGACCCCTTCCACGACGAACGGGCCATTTACTTATGTACTTGATGGGGGCGCTCCTTTCACCGCACCCGGCCCATATAATTTCACGAATCTTACATCAGGAAATCATTCGGTTACCGTACAGGATGCATTCGGTTGTTTCACCCCATTACTGCCTTTTACAATTGCAGCCGGACCGCCAATTGCCACTACCGCCACCAAGACGGATGCATTATGTAATGGCGGCTCAACCGGCTCTATCACGGTGGCGCAGCCTGCTGCAGGCAATGCACCGTATGAATACTCGCTGGATGGGATTACCTGGCAAACCAGCAATGTTTTCAATGGACTTCCTGCCGGTACATATACTGTTTTTTTCAGGGAAAGAGATGGTTGCAGTGGTACCCTCAGTATTACAGTAGCAGAACCCACCGTTCTGTCAAGTACAGCCGGAGCCATACCGGTGGTTTGTAACGGGCAAAGTACCGGTACCATCACTGCTTCTGCAACCGGTGGCGTTTCGCCTTATGAATATTCGATCAACGGACTAAACTGGCAGGGTAGCAATGTATTCAATGTACCGGCCGGTACTTATACTGTTCAGATCCGTGACGTGAATGGTTGTATCAGCACCCAGCCGGTGACGGTAACCGAACCCGCCGCGCTGACGGCCACATCGGTTAATACCAATGCTACCTGTAACGGAGGCCTGGATGGAATAATACTGATCACCGCAGCAGGGGGAAATACCGGGTATACTTATTCTATTGACGGAACCAGCTTTCAATCATCCAATCAGTTCAATGTAGCACCGGGCAACTATACCGTTACAGTCAGAGACAATCTGGGTTGTACGACCAGTTTTCCGGCTGTGGTTGGTCTGACTGATGACATGACCTGGATTCCTCAGACGGATCCCACGATCTGCGAGAGTAAATCCGTACAACTGGAACTGACTTCCAATGCCACCCAGTATGTGTGGAGCCCGGCTACCGGACTCAGCAGCACAACCATCTTTAACCCGGTGGCGAATCCTGTAGTGACCACTGAATATATTGTTACGGCCACATTAGGACGATGTACGCATGACGATACAGTGATTGTGAATGTGAACAAAGCCCCCATCCCGAATGCGGGTGTGGACGGATTTATCTGTTATGGACAGAATTACCAGTTGCAGGCAACGGGGGGAACACAGTATGTATGGACGCCTTCCACTTATCTGGATAATCCCAATACCGCCAACCCGCTGTCCACCCCTTCAAAAGATATTGTTTATACGGTGTCAATCAGTTCGGATCTGAACGGATGTGCATCATTGGTAACGGATGAAATGCGGATCGATGTCACGCCGCCGATCAAAATGAAGACCTTCCCGTTTGACACAATCGGTTATCCCGGCGATCAGTTTCAGTTGCTGGCAGTACCTTCTGACAGTGATGTGATCAACTATTCCTGGAATCCGACCATCGGGCTGAGCAACCCCAACAGTTCAGTTGGACAGGGGAACCTCAATATCCCCAATCCGGTCGTTACGGTGGGTGCCATTGGTCAGGATGTACAATACCAGGTGATTGCATCCACGATCGCGGGCTGTCGTGGCGAAGGCTATATCACGGTCAGGGTATATAAAGGGCCGGATATTTATGTGCCGACCGGATTTTCACCTAACGGAGACGGGAAAAATGACAATTTCACCCCATTCCCGGTCGGGATGAAGAGTTACAATTATTTCAGGGTATTTAACCGCTGGGGACAGCTTTTATTTTCCACCACTAAACTGAATGAAGGCTGGGATGGCCGGTTTGGCGGGGTGGTACAGGGCAATGGCGTGTATGTCTGGATGATTGAAGGGTTGACCCGTGATAACCGGCTGGTCACCAAGAAAGGAACGGTGGCCCTGATCCGTTAAAGAATTTCACCGGTTGATAAGTTTCTTCCGGATGGGAATAAAATATTCAGCAGCCACCGTATTTAATTCGGTGGCTTTTTCTTGATACCGTATTTTTGCGGCGCCCGGGTGATTGCCCGGTATCTGTCAAGTGGCGGAAATAAAACTGAAATTGAATCATGGTTGATGTATTACTTGGCCTCCAGTGGGGCGATGAAGGAAAGGGTAAGATCGTGGATTTTTTCGCGAAGGATTATGATATGGTAGCCCGGTTTCAGGGTGGCCCCAATGCAGGGCATACGTTGTATGTGCAGGACAAAAAAGTAGTACTGCACCAGATTCCATCCGGCGTGTTTCATCCTGGAATTGTGAACCTGATCGGGAATGGGGTAGTGCTGGATCCGGTAACCCTTAAAAAAGAATGTGACACGGTGGCCTCCTTCGGAATTGACCTGAAGAAAAACCTGTTCATTTCAAAACGTACCCACCTTATTTTGCCTACCCACCGGGCACTGGATAAGGCCGCTGAATTATCAAAAGGCCACCAGAAAATCGGTTCTACACTGAAAGGGATAGGCCCGACTTATATGGATAAAACCGGCCGGAACGGGCTGAGAGTAGGTGATCTGCTGGATAAGAATTTCACCACCCAGTATATTAAACTCCGGATGAAACACCAGCGCCTGCTGGATAATTATAATTTCCAGGAAGATATCACTGCCTGGGAGGAGGAGTTTTTTGAAGCACTGGAGTTTCTGAAGCAGCTGAATATTGTCAATGGCGAATATTTTATCAACGAGCAACTGAAAGCAGGAAAGCGTATCCTGGCAGAAGGTGCTCAGGGTAGTATGCTGGATATCGATTTCGGTACATTTCCCTACGTAACTTCTTCCAATACCATCTCTGCAGGTGTATGTAACGGCCTGGGTGTTGCACCGCAATACATTCGGGATGTGATCGGGGTGACAAAAGCCTATTGTACGCGGGTAGGGGGAGGTCCTTTCCCCACCGAACTGGAGAATGAGACCGGTGAGGAACTCCGCCGCATCGGAAATGAATTCGGTGCAACGACCGGACGTCCGCGTCGTTGTGGCTGGATCGATCTGGTTGCCCTGAATTTTGCCTGCATGATCAATGGAGTTACGAAGATCGTAATGACCAAGGCCGATGTGCTCGACGCTTTTAAGGAACTGGATGTCTGTACGGCATATGAAATCAACGGAAACGTAACCAAAGAAGTACCTTTCCAGATGGATCGTCAGAAACCTGTGCCGGTTTACCAGAAATTTGCCGGTTGGGATACCCCCAGTAGTAAGGCTACAACCGCCGATGAAATACCCGTAACCATGAAAACCTACGTCGACTTTATCAATCAGTACCTGGGCGTGGATATACATTATATTTCTAATGGGCCGGGCCGGGAACAGATAATCAGGGTTAAATAAGGGAAATTCAGCATAAAACCCGCCTGTACTTACGTCTGTTTTTTTTGAAAAAAAAATTTTAAAAATTTGGCTAATTAAAAACTTCGCTGAAATTTTACAATATTAATCCTGTTCAACTATGGCTATAAAACCAGCTAAGGAAAAAATGATCACTGCAAAAGCGGGAGCAGCTTCTTCTATCGAGGCCGCCAAGAAGTCCGCGCCCAAACCCAGCAAGAAAGAGGATGCGGAAGAGGACGATGATGACTTTGATGATGAGGAAGATGCGAAGCCTGCCAAAAAAGGGGGTAAAGCTGCACCTAAAAAAGGAAAAGAGGACGACGATGATGAGGAGGATGATGTTGAAGAAACAGACGATTGGGATAAGCCCGAAGAAGAGGAAGAAGAATGGGATCCTGATTTCGATGAATTCGATATTCCTAAATCCAAAGGAAAGAAAGCGGCCCCGGCCCCTGGTAAAAAGGCAGAGGAGGATGATTTCAAATTTGAAGATGACGAATTCAAAGACCTTTTTGATGACAAGGATTACGATGACGACGATGACGATGATTACTAATCAGCTTAATTACGCATCAATCCATTGAACAGTTATCACATTTACAGCCATACATATCCTGTAAGTGATTTCGGACAGATAAAGCAAAAAGTGCTGAACTGGGTTCAACCCTTCAGCACTTTTTGTTTGCTCGATAATCACCAGTACCAGGTACCCCCGCATGCCGAGGAATGCCTGGTGGCTGCCGGTGCCCGCCGGATACTTTCACGCCCTGCCGGACAGGCACTGGACGCACTTCATGCCTTTCAGCAGGAAAAAAAAGGCTGGCTGTTCGGCCATCTCGGGTATGATCTGAAAAACGAAACAGAATCACTCCGCTCCGCTCATAAGGACAGGATCGGTTTTCCTGACCTGTTCTTCTTTGAACCCGAAATACTGATTCGGCTGAATGAGAAAGAAATAACGATTGAGGCCGGTGATCCGGATACTGTTTATCAGTCTATACTGATCACAAACATTCAGAAACCTGTCAGGGGAAAAACAACCTTAACTATTCAGCAGGGCTTCACCCGCCAGGAATACCTCGATGTCATCCTGGCTCTCCAGCGACATATCTCCCGCGGTGATTGCTATGAGATTAATTTTTGCCAGGAATTCTTTGCCGAAAAAGCGGGCATTGATCCCCTGACCGTCTATCAGTCGCTTAGTGCCGTATCACCCAATCCTTTTTCCGCCTTTTACCGGGCTGAAGGTCGCTGGCTGATCTGTGCGAGTCCGGAAAGATTTCTGAAGAAGACTGGCACTCAGTTGCTCTCACAGCCAATTAAAGGCACAGCCGGCCGCAATCCCGGTAATCCGGAGGAAGATAAGCTTAGCAAGGAAGCGCTCTTTAAAAGCGCTAAGGATCGTGCTGAGAATGTAATGGTGGTGGACCTGGTACGAAACGATCTTTCCCGGGTTTGTAAAGAGGGGTCCGTGAAAGTGGATGAATTGTATGGGGTTTATTCTTTTCCGCAGGTGCATCAGCTGATTTCAACTGTTAGTGGTGAACTGGATAAGCAGACAACGATCAGTCAAATCCTGAAAGCCAGTTTCCCGATGGGTTCCATGACCGGAGCGCCTAAAAAAAGAGTGATGCAGCTGATTGAACAATATGAACGAACCCGGCGGGGTATCTTTTCCGGGGCGCTCGGGTATATAGATCCGCAGGGAGATTTTGATTTTAATGTCGTGATCCGGAGTATTATGTATAACCAGCAGGATGATTGTTTATCCTTTCAGGCGGGATCCGGAATTACGCACTATTCAGTTGCTGAGGCGGAGTGGGAAGAATGTATGTTAAAAGCCGCCGCTATCATTAACGTGCTTGAAAAAACAACCTGATCATTTTACTGGTTACCTGCACCGTTGGCCCCCTTCGGATTAAGCAGCAGTTTCAGGCTCTCTTCCAGGATCTCATACCGTTTGGCGATAAAAATATTCATCTGCTGCACAGGGAGCCGAAGTTCATACGTACCATTAACCGCAATGGAATCATCAAAACGCGGATTATATTTATTAAAAACGGTGGCTGCTGTTCCGGTAAATTGCTGAATAACGGAAGCATTGTAACGCCCGGTGATTTTATAAGCCGTGCTGTTTGTGCGTTCCTCCTCACTGAGGGCTGAAATTTGTTGCTGCATCAGCTCCCTGGTTTCATCCTTTGTTACGGTGGTGATTCCTCCTTCTCCTTCAAATACATAATGCGTGGAAATGAATTTCTTCACATGATTCATGGACTCGGTAGGCAGGTAATACTGGAGTTTCCAGAAATCCCGGCTGCCACTCCGTTTTATCGCTTTGTCAACATTGCCTGGTCCGCAGTTATAGGCAGCCACTACCAGCAGCCAATCCTGGTACTTCTGGTATAAATCGGTCAACATCCGGGCGGCAGCATGGGTACTCTTATAGTAATCAAGCCGTTCATCATATCCCGTCATCACTGTCAGCCCGTACTGGCGACCGGCAGCTGGCATAAACGCCCAGGGACCAACAGCCCCGGCCCAGGAGATGGCATTGTATCGCAAACCGGACTCTATAACCGCCAGGTATTTCAATTCTTTTGGTAATCCGTGCTGGGTGAGGATATTATCAATCAGGTCAAAATAGGGTGAGGCCCACTTACGCATATTCCGCAGGCCTTTTCCATATTTGGCCATATAACTCTGCACAAAACTTACTGCCATCGGATTCAGCCGGGTGCCGGTTACTCCACCTACGGTTTTGGTATCAAACAATTGTTTAAACCCTTTCAGGGCCTCCTGGTTACTGATGACAGCAGAGTCAATAACGGCCTTGTGTGCAGAATCCGCTTTCGGTTCCTGGGCATTAACCGTACTGACCGACAGGCAAAAGACAAAAATTACTGATATGTAAGGATGTAAACGCAAAAAAGAATGTTCAGGTTTTTTGATCTTCCCTTTTCAGGATAGCAGTTCTTTTGAAAACCGGAGTAAAGATACCTCATCAAACCGGTTTGCCATAAGCTGGAGACCAAAAGGCATGCCATTGGAATGGGTAAAAAGTGGCAGGGAAATGGCCGGACAACCAACCAGGTTAGCCATGACTGTATAAATATCAGCGAGATACATCGCTATCGGGTCTTCCATTTTCTCCCCGGTTTTGAAGGCGGTAACGGGTGATGTGGGCATGATAATAAAATCATAAGATTTGAACAACGCTTCCATCTTAAGGCAAAGCAGCTGCCTGACCTGCTGGGCACGGGTAAAATAAGCATCATAATAGCCGGCACTGAGTACAAAAGTGCCCAGCATGATCCGGCGTTTTACCTCTTTGCCAAATCCTTCCGAACGGGTGAGTTTATAAAAATCGGTGAGATCCACCTCTTTTTCTGCGGTCCGGTGCCCGAATCTGACTCCGTCATAACGTGACAGGTTGGACGAAGCTTCTGCAGTAGTGAGTACGTAATAAGCGGGTACTATAAAATCAAGCAGGTCAAATTTTTCGGCGGTTACAACGTGACCTGCAGCAGCAATTTTATTTAGTTCTTGTTCAATGCCTGTCGCAATTTCAGGATCTAAGCTGGGGTGATGGAGGGCTTCCTCAAACCAGGCAATCCGGAATTTTTTAGCAGGGGCTAATTCTTTGCTGTAGGCAGGTACGGGTAAATGGGAGACCGTGCTGTCGTATGCATCAGCCCCGGCCATGATTTCCAGTAAAAGCGCCACATCCGGAACAGTTTTTCCGAAAATGCCAATCTGGTCAAATGAAGAGGCATAAGCAATCAGTCCGTAGCGGGAGATGCGGCCATAGGTCGGTTTAAGTCCGATTATGCCACAGAAATCGGCGGGTTGGCGAACACTTCCCCCGGTGTCACTACCCAGGGAAGCCATACAGAGACCGGCCTGAACAGCCACGGCCGAACCACCGGAGGAACCACCGGGTACCCGGCTTTCATCCCTTGCGTTGAGCACTTTCCCATAGACCGAATTTTCATTGGTGGAGCCCATGGCAAATTCATCGCAGTTGAGGTTGCCAATGATAATGGCCTCTTCCTGCAAGAGCCGCTCAATAGCGGTGGCCGAATAAACAGCAGTAAATCCGTTGAGTATACCTGACGCGGCTGTCAGGGTATGATCTTTATAACAGATCACATCTTTAATGCCGATCACCACACCATGCAAACGCCCCATAGGCTGACCCTCCGCCCGCTGCTGATCCAATAGCCGGGCTTTAGCCAGGGCTTCTTCCGCATATACTTCAATAAATGCGTTTAAATGCCGGGCCGATTCAATCTGGAGAAGAAAATGTTCTACAGCCTGTACGCATGTCACCGCTGCTTCCTGCAATCGGGCATGATACTGCTCAATGGAAGAGTATTCAAACAAAAGCAACTGCTTTATGGGAATTAAAATAGGTGGCCGTAAATTACTCTTTTACAGAGTTTTTTACGTCAGTGGCGCTTTCTTCAATTTCCCTTTTCACATTGCTCTTGGCATCATTGAATTCACGAACGCCTTTGCCTAAACCGCGCATCAGTTCGGGAATTTTACGTCCTCCGAACAACAGGAGTACGATCACCAGGATGATGATGATTTCGTTGGTGCCCAGCATACCCAGTAATGTAGGTTGTATCATAATCTGACTTAATTAGGATTCAAAGATAGTAACTACTTAAAAAAACAGGAATAATAATTGAAGAAAAGCGGCCTGTCCATAAAAAAGCCCCGATTAATTCAGGGCTTTCTGTAAATATCTTGTTGATTTTACTATGCTTTAGGAGCTTGAAGGGCAACCGCCATTCTCTTTTCACGAATCCGTGCACTTTTACCGCTACGTGTACGCTGGTAAAACAGTTTGGCGCGACGAACGTGACCGGTCTTGTTGATCTCGATTGATTCGATATTGGGGGAATAGAAAGGGAATACCCGTTCAACACCCACCCCATCAGAGATTTTACGTACAGTAAAGCTGGCTGTATGACCAGTTCCCTGTTTTTTGATCACATCGCCTTTGAAAGACTGGATCCTTTCTTTATTTCCCTCAATGATCTTGTAGTTAACGGTGATATTATCTCCGGCCTTAAAAGCGGGAAACTCTTTCTTTCCAGACAACTGCTCATGTACATATGCGATAGCGTTCATAATCCTGATTTTTAGGGAGGGCAAAGGTAAGTGTGTAGCGGTAAAATACCAAATTCGTTTGCCCCTGATGGTAAAATAAAAAAGGGAAAGTTGACGGGTTGAATAGTTAAGAGGTTGACAGGACCCCCTGTCAACCTCTTAACTTATTAACTTTTAAACCTTTACCTCGCTACATTGACAGCTCTTTTTTCCCGGATCACCGTTACTTTGATCTGGCCCGGGAAGGTCATTTCCGTCTGAATTTTCTGGGCAATCTCAAAGGATAACCGGTCAGAATCCTGGTCGGTTACTTTATCCGCTTCCACAATTACCCGCAGTTCACGACCGGCCTGAATAGCGTAAGCTTTTTCAACGCCAGTATAAGCCATGGCCAGGTTCTCCAGGTCCTTGATCCGCTGGATATACTGTTGCATAATCTCCCGGCGGGCACCTGGACGGGCGCCACTGATGGCGTCACAGGCCTGGATAATGGGGGAGATCACATATTGCATTTCCATCTCATCGTGGTGGGCACCAATAGCATTCACTACAGCCGGATTTTCCCCATACTTTTCGGCAAGTTTGGCACCCAGCAGTGCGTGGCTCAGTTCACTTTCCTCATCGGGTACTTTTCCAATATCATGGAGCAGACCGGCTCTCTTGGCCAGCTTGGGATTCAGTCCCAGTTCAGCCGCCATAGTAGCGCAAAGATTCGCCGTTTCCCGGCTGTGCATGAGCAGGTTCTGCCCGTAAGAAGAACGGAAACGCATCCGTCCTACCATCCGTACAAGTTCTTTATGCAGTCCATGAATACCGAGCTCGATCACGGTTCTTTCACCGATTTCCATGACCTGCTCTTCAATTTGTTTTTTCGTTTTTTCCACGACTTCCTCAATACGGGCCGGGTGGATACGTCCATCAGCCACCAGGCGTTGTAAGCTAAGACGGGCGATCTCACGACGAAGCGGATCAAAGCTGGATAATAGAATTGCTTCGGGGGTATCGTCTACAATCAGGTCTACTCCGGTAGCCGCTTCAATCGCACGGATATTCCGTCCTTCACGACCAATGATCTGTCCTTTGATCTCATCACTTTCCAGGTTGAATACCGTAATAGAATTCTCAATGGCCTGTTCAGCCGCCGTACGCTGAATCGTCTGGATAATGATCTTCCGGGCTTCTTTATTGGCTTTTAGTTTGGCATCTTCAATGATTTCCTGTTGCAGCACCATTGCTTGTGACTGGGCTTCATGTTTCAGGCTTTCGATCAGTTGATTACGGGCATCATCTGCTG
>DAORKK010000097.1:0-11258 GCA_035439525.1 Chitinophagaceae bacterium | reverse complement strand
CCCGGTGGCAGCTGACCGATATTTCGTATCTTTGCCCTTTATTATAAAAGAGTTATGTCAGAAGAACGTAGTTTAAATTTTCTGGAGGAAATTATTGAAGAGGACCTGAAGAACGGTAAGTACAAAACGATTGTGACCCGTTTCCCGCCGGAGCCCAATGGTTACCTGCACATAGGGCATGCCTCCAGTATCTGTCTGAATTTCGGACTTACCCAGAAATTTCCGGGGTATACCAACCTTCGTTTTGATGATACCAATCCCGTTACTGAAGAAACTGAATATGTGGAAAGCATCAAAGAAGATGTAAAGTGGCTGGGTTTTGAGTGGAAGAATGAGCGTTATGCCTCTGATTATTTTGATCATCTCTACGAATATGCACTGAAGCTGATTGATAAGAACCTGGCCTATGTGGACGATATTTCCGCCGAGGAAATGGCAGCCATGAAAGGTACACCGACTGAACCGGGGAAAGATAGTCCGTTCCGGAACCGTTCAGTGGAGGAGAACCGGGATCTTTTTATTCGCATGAAAAACGGGGAGTTTCCGGATGGCGTACGCACCCTCCGGGCTAAAATTGATATGGCCCATATCAATATGCTGATGCGGGATCCGATCCTTTACCGGATCAAACATGCACATCACCACCGTACCGGTGATAAATGGTGCATTTACCCGATGTATGATTTTGCACATGGCCAGAGCGATTCCATTGAAGAAATCACCCATTCTATCTGTACCCTTGAATTTGTACCTCACCGGGAATTGTATGACTGGCTGATTGAAAAACTCGAAATTTATCCCTCTCACCAATATGAGTTTGCCCGCCGGAATATCAACTACACGGTAACCAGTAAACGAAAATTATTGCAGCTGGTGAACGAAAAACATGTGACCGGCTGGGATGATCCCCGTATGCCTACCATCAGCGGACTGCGCCGCAGGGGCTATACCCCGGAAAGTGTACGCGAATTCTGCGACCGGATCGGGGTGGCCAAAAGAGATAATATGGTGGATGTGGGTGTGCTGGAATTCTGTGTCAGGGAACACCTGAACCGCATAGCGCTGCGCCGGATGGTGGTTTTTGATCCGCTTAAGATTGTAATCACCAATTATACAAAGGACGAAGAGGTGCTGCTGAGTGAGAATAATCCGGAGGATGAGCATGGAGGGTCACGTGAAATTCCTTTCAGTAAGGAGATCTATATTGAAAAGGAAGACTTTATGGAAGTGCCTCCCAAAAAGTATTTCCGGCTGGCACCCGGCCAGCTGGTGCGGTTGAAAAGCGCCTATATCATTAAGTGTGAGGAAGTCGTAAAAGATGCGGCGGGTAATATTACAGAAGTACATTGCAGCTATATACCAGAAAGTAAGAGCGGGGAAGATACCAGTGGCATTCATGTAAAAGGAACGCTCCATTGGGTCAGTGTCAGGCATGCGGTTAAAGCGACGGTCCGGCTTTACGACCGGCTTTTCCGGGTGGAAGACCCGACCGATGAAGCCGGTGATTTTAAAGAATACCTGAACCCGGACTCCCTGCAGGAGCTGCCTGTTGTTTATGCCGAGCCTTCCATGAAACAGGCTGTTTTGCCAGAACGGTACCAGTTTATCCGGAAGGGGTATTTTGTACTGGACCGCGATTCTGACAATGACAACCTTGTTTTTAACAAAACAGTGGGCTTAAAAGACGCCTGGGCAAAAGAAGTGAAAAAGGGTTGATCAGGATAATCCGAATGACATTAAACAAGCAGAAGCGCCCGATACGGCGCTTTTTTTATTTTGACAATTCTTGCTGGCTTTGAGCGTGTAAATGAAGGGATTGGCTAATTAAAGTCCTTAGC
This sequence comes from Chitinophagaceae bacterium, assembly GCA_035439525.1. Taxonomy (GTDB): domain Bacteria; phylum Bacteroidota; class Bacteroidia; order Chitinophagales; family Chitinophagaceae; genus JJ008. The sequence continues at coordinate 9,420 of DAORKK010000097.1, read as the reverse complement.
GTCGCTGAATTCTATCATATCCTTCGCTGACAGGGGTCAGCAAAAAAAGGGATTTGTAAAGATAGTTTTGGTTAAAACAATCCGTTATGAGTTATACGACTATTACCCGGATCGGCACAGATCATACCATCTGGCAAAAAGGGTTTGGATTCTATAAAGACGAACTCGATATCATGGAAAGCCGCCTGACTGAAATAGCCAAAAAGAATTCCACTTTTGAGGCCCGCCAGGGGGTGGAGCATTTTCAGAATCAGTTTATTGTTCAGCGAAATAATATTGATGAGCTGAAGCATGAAGTGAATATCTATGTGAGTAAACTGGGGGCCGATGCACAGCAACACGGCGGCCGTATGGAATCCCATATGATTGATGAACACGCCTCTTTACATGAAAAGTATGAAGATTTTGAACGCGTAATGAATATCCTCCGCCACGAATTCAATGAATACCTGAGTAAGTGGATGTGAATGGGTTGGTAACTGTTATTCAAGGGCCATTTTCTTTTGAAAGTGGCCCTTGTTGTTTCAGGTATGGTTGACAGGTTAACAGGTTGATAGGTTGACAGGTTGATAGGTTGATAGGTTGACAGGTTGATAGGTTGACAAGGAAGTTTTCTTAGGAGCCAACCTTTTCAACCTGTTAACCTGTCAACTTTTCAACCTTACTTATATTCCCCGTACAGTTCGCGTAACGTATCTGCGATCTCGCCGAGCGTACACTTCGCCTCTACAGCTTCTACCACCACCGGCATGATATTTTCGCCGCTGCTGGCTTTATCACTCAGCAACTGAAGTAGCTGATCACATTTGGCATGATCACGGTTTGAACGGAGTTGTCTCAGTTTTTCAGCCTGTACGATCCGGATGCTGTCATCCACTTTCAGGATCGGTGTATTATTTTGTTCCGCTGACTGGAATTTATTTACACCGACAATAATCTTTTCATTATTCTCAATATTGCGCTGGTACTCATACGCACTCCGGGCAATCTCATCCTGTATAAATCCTTCTTCAATCGCCGATACACTGCCGCCCATGGCATCAATTTTTTCAATCAGTTTCCAGGCAGCTGTTTCCACTTCCTGCGTCAGGGATTCCACATAATACGAACCCGCCAGCGGGTCTACTGTATCCACGGCGCCGCTTTCAAAAGCTACAATCTGCTGTGTACGCAGGGCGATCCGGGCGGCGGCTTCTGTGGGCAGACTCAGGGCTTCATCATATCCATTGGTATGCAGCGACTGCGTGCCACCCAGTACGGCGGCCAGTGTTTGTATCGTAACCCGTGTAATATTATTCAGCGGCTGCTGGGCTGTGAGCGTACTTCCGCCGGTCTGCGTATGAAACCGCAGCATCATCGCCTTGGGATCGGTGGCGCCCAGGTCCTTCATGATTTTCGCCCACATCCGTCGCGCGGCCCTGAATTTCGCCACTTCTTCAAACAGGTTATTATGCGCATTGAAGAAGAAAGAAAGACGTTTGCCAAACACATTTATATCCAGTCCTTTTTGTTGGGCAGCCTGTACATACGCTTTTCCATTGGCCAGGGTAAAAGCGATTTCCTGAACAGCAGTACTGCCGGCTTCCCGGATATGGTAACCGGAAATGGAGATGGTGTTCCATTTGGGCACTTCGGCACTGCACCATTCAAAGATATCGGTGATGATACGCATTGAAGGTTTAGGCGGATAAATATACGTGCCCCGGGCGGCGTATTCCTTTAATATATCATTCTGGATGGTACCGGAAATTTTTTTCAGGTCAGCTCCTTGTTGTTTGGCCAGGGCCACATATAAGGAAAGCAGGATAAAACCGGTGGAGTTAATGGTCATGGATGTGCTGACCTCTTCCAGTTTTATGCCATTGAAAAGGATTTGCATATCCTCAATGGAATCGATAGCCACCCCCACTTTTCCGACTTCACCTTCAGCCAGGGCATGGTCACTGTCATAGCCGATCTGGGTGGGCAGGTCAAATGCCACACTCAGCCCGCTGACTCCCTGGGACAATAAATAATGGTAGCGTTTATTACTTTCTTCTGCGGTGGAGAATCCTGCGTACTGGCGCATCGTCCATAATTTGCCCCGGTACATATCCGGCTGAACGCCCCGGGTAAAGGGGAAACTGCCGGGCATTTCATTGTTGAGCACAGGAAGGTCTTCCCCGGTATAGAGTTGTTTTACTTCTATTCCGGAATCAGTAAATTTTTTTTGCGGATCCATAATTGAAAATTGACAGGTTGGGAAAATCGTTATTGCATCAGTTTCTTGGCTTCATGATTCAGGGTCTGCGATACCATTTCGTGAAGGGCGCCGTTTTGCTGGGACATCATGACTTCCAGAATTTTCTTATTAAGTTCTGATGAAGATGCAGAGAGGGGCAGACTGGCTGCTACCTGGTTCACGACCATAATATTCTGTTCTTTCAGGTTACGTACTGCATCCCAGCTGACCTGGCTGACATATAATTGCTGAGTACTGTTGTAATCATATTCCTGTTTGATATTTTCAGTCAGGATCATTTTCATTTCTGCCGCGGAAATACCGGGTTGATTCAGCCGGCTGATCAGGCTGGGCAGGGAAATACGTTCGGTAAGCAACACCAGCCGCTCATAAGCCTGGAGACGAAGAGGAATACTTTCAAACGAAGATGTTGGGGCAGGGGCTTCCTGTTTTCCCTGTAAAGCGCGGGTAACGGCAAAGAAGGATAACAGAATGGCCAGCACAGAAATAATAAGACTTACAACGGTAAGATCCATAGAGATGATTTTGATTTGATGCAAAAATAGGCTGATTGCAGCATCTTTCCGGGTTAGTACGGGCAGGTGCCCGGCTGATAATGGTCAGTTATTTTCCTTTCTTCGGAAATGAAGGGGCTTCTCACAGTCAAAACTTTGATTAATTTTGACGTATGGAAACAGTTACCACAACTCCCGTTACGCTCACCGAAGGAGCAATTGCCGAAGTACGTCGCCTGATGGCGGCCGATGGTTTTGATCATACCCAGAAACTCCGGGTAGGAGTGAAGGGGGGCGGCTGTTCCGGTATGACCTATGTACTCGGATTTGACCAGCCTGGAGCCAATGATCAGCATTTTGAGATTGCCGGGGTGCCCTGTGTCATGGACAAATCGCATGAGCTCTATCTGCATGGGATGCTGGTAGACTGGCAGGATGGCCTCAATAACCGCGGCTTCACCTTTAAAAACCCAAATGCCAGCACCACCTGCGGCTGCGGCACTTCCTTTGCCGTTTAATCACCGGTTTTTCATCTTCACCGGTTTTGTAGCGGGGGTGTCCATAACTGCTTCCACGGGAGTATCTGTATCCTCACCGTCTCCGATGATATTGATACCATATGCTATGAGAAAATCCGGCAGGGGTTTATCACTTCCTACTCTAACCGTAACACTATTCCCATATGTGTTAATCTTCGTGTACTCACTGGCTGTCAGGGTAAACCAGTCACCCTCTCTTTTTTCCATAAAAATACTCTTCACAATGGTGATATGTTCTTCATCTTCTACAATATGATTTACATAACACTTGAATCCGATTACTTTCCCCTCCACAGTAAATAACGGGAAAACCGGGGAGCTGTTTTTTACTGTAAAGTTGAAAATCTTTTGCCTGGCGTTAATCACCAGGTTACCCTGGGTACAACTATCAATAGTCAGCCTGATCTTCGTACTGTCGTTTTGCTGGGCCTGGATTGTTCCGTAAGTGATAATTACCAGGATTGGGAGAAGGAGGGCTTTCATGGAGCTAATATAATCATTAGTCATAAGACGATAGTATTGGCAACGTAAACAAACGAATGAGTTCGAAAAATACAAATACAAGCCACGGATTTGGAAAGCCTCTGTGACGCTTTTTTTGTTGGCCACGAAATCACACGAATTCACACGAAAAATGCAATGAAACTGGCTGTTTATTTCGTGCCTTTTAGTGTGAATTCGTGGCCAACTACATTTGCCGCAGGCAAATAATCCGTGTTTATCCGTGTTATCTGTGGCCTGCCTTTCTGTATTTATTTCGTGCACTTTAGTGCCCTTTCGTGGCCAACCCTTTTTTGCCGCAGGCAAAAAAAAGAGGCCGTCTGCAAAGACGGCCTCTTTATATTTTTAGCGGTTACTTACGCTTTTTTCTCAACAGCACCCGGCTTCGGCTTTTCAGCGGCCTTACCGAGAGGTCTCTTACCACCGAGGTCTACCAGGATCGGGGCAGCCACGAAGATAGAAGAGTAGGTACCGGTGATTACACCGATCAGCATCGCAAAGGCGAATCCTTTCGTTACCTCACCACCCACCAGGAACAGGATCAGGATAGTCAGGAATACCGTTAAGGAAGTCATGATCGTACGGCTCAGCGTCTCGTTAATCGCGCGGTTGATCACCTCACCTCTTGGTGCGGTGGGCATCATGCGGCTGTCTTCACGAATACGGTCAAATACGATCACCGTATCGTTCATCGAGAATCCGATAACCGTCAGCACCGCTGCGATAAAATGCTGGTCAATCTCCAGCGGGAAGGGAACAAGATTCTTTGCAAAAGAGAATACAATCAATGTTACAAATACGTCGTGCAGCAGGGCTACAATTGTACCCAGTGAATACCTCCAGTCGCGGAAACGGATGAAGATATACAGGAAGATCACCAGCATCGCAAAAATGGTGGCTTTTATCGCACCCAATTTCAGGTCATCCGAAATGGTGGGTAATACTTTCTTGCTCTGCTGGATGTATTTTTCGGTGGCAAACTGCTCATAAGAAACACCTTCAGGGAGGAAGCTTTTCAGCCCTTCATACAGTTTCTGGGATACTACCGAGTCAGCAGACAGACTGGTATTCTTGATCAGGTATGATGTGGTGATATCCAGTTTGGAATTATCACCAATGGTTTTGATGATCGTGTTTTCCTTTTCGAAGGATTTTTCCAGGGCCTGTCGCACGGCTTCCTCATTTACTTTCTGCGGGAACTGAACGGTATAGCTACGTCCGCCGTCAAACTCCACACCATATTTAAATCCATTGAAATAGGAGGCGATACCCAGGATGAGTACCACTACGGAAATCAAATAAGCGATCTTCCGGTATTCAATAAACTTGTATTTCGCATGTTTGAATACGCGGCGGGAAACACCGGTAAAGTATTCAAGGTGTTTTTTCTTATTGGTAAAAATATCACTCACCCAACGGCTCACCAGGATACCGCAGAACAGGGAAAGGAGGATACCAATGATCTGCGTGGTGGCAAATCCTTTTACCGGACCCAGTCCGAAGTAAAAGAGAATAAATGCGGTTAATAAGGTAGTTACGTGCGCATCCAGAACAGGTGGTAATGATCGTTTATATCCTTCATTAATCGCCGGGATATAGCCCTTGCCTTTGGATAATTCTTCTTTAATACGCTCATAGATAATTACGTTGGTATCCACCGCCATACCAATGGTCAGTACCAGACCGGCAATACCAGGGGCGGTTAACGTAGCACCCAGTCCGGCCAGGATACCAACGGTAAAGAGCAGGTTCAGGATCAGGGCGATATTGGCCACCCATCCACTGGTATTATAATATACCAGCATCAGGAGGAAGATCACCACAAAAGAGATCAGGAAAGCATTGGTTCCGCCTTTGATGGCTTTGGCACCGAGGGTCGGTCCAACCTGCTCTTCATGTACAATCTTGGCAGGAGCCGGGAGTTTACCGATTTTCAGGATATTCGCCAGATCGGCCGCTTCCTGTTGGGTATAACTACCCGTGATGGATGATTCGCCGCTGGGAATCACATTATTTACATTCGGGGCAGACTGTACTACATTATCCAGCACAATTGCGAGGGGCTTACCGACATTGTCTTCGGTCATTTTTTTCCAGATGGCAGCACCACCGGGTTTCATATTCATCTGCACCGCTACTTTACCATACTGGTCAAAATCCTGGCGGGCATCCGAAATGGCATCCCCTTCCAGTTTGGCTGAAGTACGGTTAAATGTTTTAAGGGCATAGAGTGGTACGAATTCCAGGGCCACTCCTTTTTTATCTTTATCAGGTATACCATAAGCAAACACCGCATCGCTGGGGAAATTGCTTTTAAATTCATTCAGGTAATTCCGGAAAGCAGCCGTATCACGGATCATTACATAACCGATCCAGGCCGGAAACCGCATAATACCTTTCTCATCCTGGCGGGGCAGGTCAAACTGGATAAACTTATTGATTACATTGACATCTGCGGTTGCGGAAGTATCTGATTTTTTCGTACCGGAATCCACAACGTCATTGATATTGGCCGTCTGGGTGGTATCTTTTATTTTTTTACCACTCGTATCTGATTTTTTGACTCCAGAGTCTTTTGCCGCTGTGGTATCTTTTATACCCGCATATTTTGCGTTGTAGGCATCGATTGTACGTTGCCATCCTGTTTCGTAACTCTTATCTTCCAGGGTATAGACTTCCCAGAACTGCAAATTGGCAGTACTCTGTAAAAGCTTGCGCACCCTTTCCTTGTCCTTGATACCGGGCAGTTCCACATTGATCAGCCCGCGGCTGGGAATCGGATTGATCGAAGGCTGAGCCACCCCAAACTGATCGATACGGGTTCTTAACCGGTCAAAAGTCAGGTTGAAAGCCGTCTTGGCCTGATCACGGATATACTCTTCCGTTTTTTTGTCGCTTGATTTTACGTCAATCGCATTATTGCTGCCTCCGGCAAATAAAGATGCCAGTGGTTTATTCGGTTCAAGTAAGCGATATTCTTTTATGAATAGACTGATGAAATCAGCATCACTGTTTTCTTTCCGGGTATCCGCATTTTTTAATGCTGACAGGAAGTTGGGATCTGTAGAGCCGTTTGACAAAGAAGTCAGCAAACCTTTCATCTCCACTTCCAGGGTTACGTTCATACCTCCCTGAAGATCGAGACCGAGATTCAGCTCTTCCTCTTTGGCTTTTTTATAACTCATGGCCCCGTTGATCCCGTAAGTCACAGTGGTGTTCTCCGTGGCTTTGATCAGGCTGTCCGCATACTTTTCGCGGATCTTGTCCAGTTCTTCCTGGTAAGCGTCCTGCGCTTTTTTGTCGCCGGGGAATTTCACTGACGCAGTAGGAAAATTCTTGTTTACATATTCCTGCGCACGGGCGGTCATTTTCTTTTCATGGTTTTTTACAAACCAGGTAAAAGAGAGCTGGTACAGCGAGTACACAATAAGCAGCACAGTGAAAAAGCGAACCAAACCTTTCAGTTGCATACGTTGATCGATTTACATTTTATCCCTTACAATCGTTAATGCCGTTGGGATAAAGGGTTTATAGAAAATTTAAAAGAATCCCCGCAACGGATTAAGGTCTGTTACGGGCGGGCAAAGATAGTTTTTTCGGATCAATTCCCGGCAAGGAAAAATGGGTTCTTGTCGACTGATTTTTAAAAACTTAACAGGGGGGAATCCCTACCTTTAAGGAACCATGTTTCCGACTCCAAGGATCCTGTTTTTTATCCTCTTTTTGGGGATGGCCGGACTGTTCTCTTTCAGTCCTGCAAACTCTTTTTACCCGATTCCCGGGCGGTCTTTTAGTGGTAAAAAAGTTGAAATAACCGCGCCTGATACATTCATATACAACATTTTACGAAAACACCCGTCTTTCTTTAGTGCTGTATTGGACAAACAGGAAGAATCAGGCTTACAGGTTATTTATACCCGGATCGACCGGGACAGGAAGGGGAGGCCGGTCTTTACTGAACACCGGTTAGGGGTGGACAGCAGCCGGTACTTTTACCCGGCTTCGACCGTCAAATTGCCGGTGGCCATCCTGGCCCTCCAGCGGCTGAATGAACTGAAAATACCGGGACTGGACAAAAACTCGACCCTGATCACCGGATCCGCGGGAGGCCGGCAGACTGCGGTTTGCAATGACCCCTCGGCCCCGGACGGGCGTCCGACCATCGCGCATTACATCAAAAAAATACTCCTGGTCAGTGATAACGATGCATACAACCGCTTATATGAATTTCTGGGACAGGAGTACATCAACAATAACCTGCACCGCATGGGTTATCATCAGGCACAGTTGATTCACCGGCTGGAAGTCAGTTTATCCGAGGAGGAAAACCGGTTTACCAACCCGGTGCGGTTTATTGATAGTACCGGAAAAATTCTGTATGAGAAATCCGCAGTAAACAGCCAGCTGTCTTATGCAACAAGAAATACCCGGATGGGCAATGGATATCTGAAAGCCGGTCAGTTGGTCAATGAACCTTTTGATTTTTCAAAAAAGAACCGGTTAACCCTGACCGAACTCAACAGCATCGTGAAATCAATCATGTTTCCGGAATCGGTTCCGAAGCATCAACGCTTTAATCTGACGGCCGGGGATTATGCATTTCTCCGCCACTATATGTCGATGATGCCAGGTGAATCTTTATCACCGGTATACGATCCAGGTAAAAACTGGGATACATATGTGAAATTCCTGCTTTATGGATCAGAAAGAGGGACAAGCCATTCTGGTATCAGGATCTTTAATAAAGTAGGGGATGCCTATGGATTTCTTACCGATGCGGCGTATATCATTGATACCGATAGCCAGGTGGAGTTTATGCTGAGCGCAGTGATTTATTGCAACAGCGATGGGATATTCAATGATGATCATTATGACTATGCCAGTGTCGGTCTGCCATTCATGAAGCACCTGGGGCAGGCGATACTGGAGTATGAACGAACAAGAGTTAGGAAATACAAGCCGGATCTTTCTCCATTCATCTTTAACTATAAAGATTGAGTTTTATTAATCGTTATCTTTGCAACCCAATTAAAAGTACGAAGTACGAAGTACGAGGTACGGCGTAAAAACAAAACTTTCAACCCACAACACGCAACACAAAATGCAATTATCTTCTTTCCTGCAACGCTTCAATGAACCGGAGACATTAAAGATGGCCAAACTGGGCCGTGAATTAAGGGCCAAAGGAATTGATGTCATCGACCTCAGCCTTGGTGAGCCTGATTTTGATACACCGGAACATATCAAGGAGGCCGCAGTAAAAGCGATCCAGGACAACTGGAGTCATTACACACCTGTATCCGGCTATCCTGATCTGCGGGAAGCGGTTTGTACTAAACTGAAACGGGATAATAACCTGGACTATAAAGCGGAGAATATCGTTACTTCCACCGGTGCCAAGCAGAGTCTGGCCAATGCCATACTCGCCCTGGTGGATGATAATGAAGAAGTGATCATCCCGACTCCTTATTGGGTTACTTACAGCGAACTGGTAAAGATCGCCCGTGGTAAAGTGGTGGAGGTCAAGAGCAGTCCTGAGACGGGATTTAAAATCAATGCAGCGCAACTGGAAGCGGCGATTACACCGAAGTCAAAAGTGTTCCTGTTCTCTTCTCCCTGTAACCCCAGTGGTGCTGTATACAGT
>DAORKK010000096.1:0-11304 GCA_035439525.1 Chitinophagaceae bacterium | reverse complement strand
TCACCACTATATGAATCTCCCCTTCTTCTATATCAACACCTACACCGACGGGCAGCAGCTGATCACCCTCGACGAGGATACCAGCCGTCATGTCGTACAGGTACTTAGGATGAAGCAGGGAGAACAGTTACACCTCACCGATGGCCTGGGGCACTTACTCCTCGCTGAAATCACCGATGACCACAAGAAGCACTGTACTGTGGCTGTTCGTGAAATATCATTTACGCCCGCTGCTGAACGAAAAGTTACCGTTGCCATTTCCAATATTAAAAATGCCAGCCGCTTTGAATGGTTTTTAGAGAAAGCCAGTGAAGTGGGTATTACCGAAATTATTCCGCTGGTCTGTGAGCGTACGGAAAAAGAGCGCTTCCGGTATGACCGGATGAATGCGATCTGTATCAGTGCCATGCTGCAGAGTCAGCAGGTCTGGTTGCCGCAGTTAAAGGAACCGCAGCCATTCAAACAGGTGCTGGAACAAAGCATGGCCATGGCAAAATATATTGCCCATTGCGAAGACGGGCCAAAGAATCCACTGGCCAGACAAACACCACAATCAACTTCCATAATCCTGATTGGTCCGGAAGGGGACTTTACACCGGATGAAATTGAACGGGCCCTGCAACAGGGTTTTGTTCCGGTTAGTCTGGGAGATACCAGGTTGCGGACGGAGACCGCGGGAGTAGTGGCGGCGGTGTTGCTGGCATTTAATGAATCAGCATAATTTCTGCTGTTTGGCCACTTTCAGCAAGAGCTGTGTGGTATTCACATTTAGTTTCTGCATCAGGTTTTTTCGGTGTGTTTCCACAGTATATGGACTCAGGAATAACCGTTCCGCAATTTGCGGACCATTCAATCCTTCTGCCAGTAATAGCAGGATTTCTTTTTCCCGGCGCGTGAGTACCGGCGTATTTTCCAACGCGTCCTGTACCGAATGAAACTGCTCCAGTATTTTCTGGTTGGCTGCTTTACTCAGAAATATTTTTCCTTTGAGCACTTCTTCAATCGCTTCTATCAACTCACTTCTTTCCATGTTTTTCAGGAGATATCCATTCCCGCCCTTCGCGAGAAAGCGGGTAATGATGCCGGCTTCATTCGTGGACGTGAGTCCGATGATCCGCGTCTCTTTATTGATCAGCCTTATTTTTTCGCAGAGCTCAAGTCCGTCAATATCCGGCAGGCTGATATCCAGCAATATGATATCCGGAGAAAGGGTTTTTAATTGCTCCAACGCTTCCTGGCCGCTTTTGCAGATGCCGGATACCTGGCACCAGGCCACATCACGGATCATGGTGGAAATGCCTTCTCCTACCAGCGGATGATCGTCTATAATCAGAATGGAAGTCATACAGGAATACTGAAAATACAAAACAGCAGGGATATTTGATCAGGATTCATGAATCAGAAAATCCATCATCACCGTGGTCCCAACTTCCTGCCGGGAATCAATCGAGATATTTCCATTCAGGTAGGTTACCCTGTTTTGTACGGATGCGAGTCCGGCACTAGCGGGATCCTCCGGGTCCGTGGCAGGGAAGCCCCGGCCATTATCTTCCACAGTAATACTCAGACGGTTCCCTTCCCGGTTAAACTGAATGATCGCCTCTGTGGCATTCGCATGTTTGATGATATTGTTCATCAGCTCCTGTATGATGCGGAACAACATGATCTCCGTGGAGGAAGCCAGTCGTTTATCCATTCCATAGGCCTGAACGGAGCATTGGAGTATCTTTCCGGCACTGATACTGTTGCACATTTCCCGGATGGATTGTACCAGCCCCATCTTCATTAGCACTTCGGGCATCATATTATGGGCAATCCGCCGGACTTCCTCCGCAGCGGAATTAACGAGATCAAAACTCTTGGCAAAAAGCGGGTTGTTCTTCAGTCCTTCCTGCTCATGTTCCAGGGTGCTCAGCATCATTTTCGCGGTGGAGAATAATCCCCCCAGTCCGTCATGCAGGTCCTTCGCCACACGGTTCCTTTCTGTTTCCTGTCCACTCACCATCGCCTGCAGTGAAATAACCTGTTGTTCTTTTTCAAGGGATAGTATCTTTTCATCTTTGAGTTTCTGATCCTGTTCCAGCAGCCTTCTTTTTATCTGGTCATTCCGGCTTTTCAACAAGAAGAAAATAACCGCAACCAGGAATAATCCTCCTGCCAGGTACAGGTAGTTATTCCGTTTGCGGATCGCCAGGGTCTTTTGCAATTCAGTGGTTTTGAGCTGCAGGATTTCATTTTCCTTTTTATTGTTCTCATAGACGGCTTCCAGGTGTGTGGAGTATTGACGGGTCTCTTCCACCAGGATGCTGTCATTGAGTTTGGTGTATTCCTGCAGGTAGTAATAGGCGTAGTGGATGTCATTGGTCTTTTCATAATATTCACTCAGGGGCAGACAGGCCCTGAAATAAATATCCCGGCTATTGGCTTCCCGGGCCTGTTCTACCGCCTTTGCCAGGTAGGTATAGGCAAGCGGCAGTTCATTTTTTTTGAGATAAGCCGCACCAATGGAAAGATTGTACTGGGCTGGCTGGTAATTATTGCGCAGGGCTTTATCCAAAGCGATTTTATAATAACGGATGGCCGTGTCATACTGATTGTTCTTGTAATAATATTCACCAATGACATTGTAAGAGTCGGAGGCAAGATTGAAGTCAAGGGTGTTTTCAATAAAGGAAAGCAGCCGGGGGACATAAGAACCGGCTTCCTGCATATTTCCCCTGGCTATATTATTGAGTACAATATGATTCAGGGCATGTGCCAGTTGAAGACTGTCTCCTCTTTTCTCAAGCAATACCAGGAGTTTCTTACTGAGTGTGATCGCTTTTTCATAGTTCTTTGTTTCTCCGAGAGAAGCGATAAGGTTCTGGTAAGGAAATATTTCTTTGATCGTGTCTTTTAACTGGTGGAAGATCTCCGTGGCTTTCATATAATAGTGAGAAGCATTCCACATATCACTCTGCATATAATACCAGTTGCCCCTGGCATTCTGGATCATCCCGATCATGTCGGTCCGCTGCAGGGATTCAAAGATCTTTTCCGCTTCATCCAGGTTTTCCCGGGCCCTGGTATAATCACCGAGATCCAGGTAGGTGTTACCAAGCAGGTAATGGGTCCGTGCAATACCGGTCGGATAATTGATCCGCTTACTGAGTTCCAGTCCCTGGCTGGCATAGGCCAATGCTTTATTGGCGTCGTAGTAACCAATATTATTCCCCAGGTCCATCAGCAATTTCACTTTGTTGGTATCCTCCCGGCTACGGGATAATTCACGTACCAGGCTGTCCACTAAGGGATCTGCCAGTTGGCCGAAAGCAAAACCTGGCATAAACAGGCAGAGAAAGAGGAGTCCTTTTTTTATGTTGCGTAGCTGCATGGTAATGGTTATCGGGTGATTGGCCTGCTTAAAAATATCCATTTTCTGCGTTGGAGTGTCTACCTGCTTTCAGGTATTTTTTCTGTCAGAAATACAGGTCATTCAGGGATTGTCTGCTGGTCCGTTGGAAGATAGTTTTGAGAAATGATTTTTATGAAACAAATCCATGGCAGCAATACCCGGAACCGGATAACCGGGATCCTTTTTTTACTGCTGTGTACCTTATGGGTTAATGCCCAACGGGCATCATCCGGAAACAGCAGGGGTGATATTCCTGCTGACGGGGAATTGATAAAGGATACCAGTACTGCCGTACAGCTGGCAGCGGGTAAACCGGTTGATCATCATGGCCTGATTCCGGAATTTGGAAAAAAGCTTGACACTTTCAGCAGTGCCCGTGAATCCGTTACTTATTTTTTGACATTGGCGGCGGATATCCCGGATAACAATAATCCCGGAAAAGTGCATTTTCAGAAAGAACCCGGACATGTTTTTCTGATCCTGACAAAAAAAGACAGTTTAAGCGGTGAGAGTCAGTTTATGGTATGGGGTTTCTATCCCAGGCGGCCTGTGGGAAGTTTATTTTTTAAGCGGGTTAAAAGCGAGTTGCGTGACAACGGCAACCGGGAGTATAATATCAGCATAACCTGCAGACTGACTGCCGACGGGTTGGACTCACTGAAATCCGCGGCTGTATACTTGTCGGGCAGGAAATATAACCTGAACCGGTTTAATTGCTACGATTATGCCGTGAATCTCTTTAATACAGTTCAAAAGCAGTTGAACATACCGGTTTCTTATATGCGTTTTCCTATACTACTGGGAAAAGGCGGTACACCCTGTAGTTTATATAAGGACATTGCTGAACTGTCTCCATCAGCACTGCCGGCAGGGTTTACTATACAAACCGGAATTTTCCATGCACCTGCAGGATCAAATAAACCATTACTCACAATTAAATAAACAAACAATGAAACATGTAATCACCTGCCTGGCTGTCTTATTCACATTTACAGTATTACAGGCACAATCAACTCCGGAAGAAGAAAACAAAGGGAAATTCAAAAAGAAATCAGGCGATAAAATGGATATTAAAGTGGAATGGATGCTGAGGATAAATGGAAGACTGAATTCATCTTATATGTCCGGTCAAAGTGAAAGCTGGGGCGGTAAAAATTTTGGTCCATCCTTTGGCATTGAAGTGCCGGTATTTGGAGGACCAGGTAAATCAGAAGTGGTGATGGGAATGAACTTTTCCCAGGAAGGCAGTCCCTATAGCTATAGCGGATATGTGCCGGGTGGGGGCAGCGAATCGGTGGAGAACAAAGTTGTGTTGAGTTACCTGCGCCTTCCCTTATTCCTCCGGATGAAGACAAAGAAGAACCTTTATTTTGATGCCGGACTTCAGCCGGGCATCCTGCTGAGTGCCAAGGATAAATTCAACGGGGAAACGGCCGATCTGAAAGAGGATTTTAACGGATTTAATATGGGAGGTGTATTAGGGGCCGGGTATAGCTTCACCAAAAAAATCGGGGCCACCCTTCATTATTTTCCAGGCCTGTCCAACATTAACCGGAAAGAAGGATCCAGTGGTGGAAAGAAGGATCGCGTCAATACTATTTCCGCCGGCTTATTTTATCAGTTCTGATATGAAACAATGTTCTCTGTTCTGTATCCTGTTTACACTGCAACTGCTGGCAGCCGGTAATACCTGCTTTGTAACGGTAACCGGTGCCGGCTTATTCAACGGCAGCAGTTGGAGCAATGCTTATCCCGGAACTTCATTACAACTGGCGATTGATCTTTCCGCGCCGGGTGATGAAGTCTGGGTAAGCTGCGGTACCTATTTCACTACAAACAGCAGCAACCGATCACTGGCTTTCCATTTGCGCAATGGGGTAGCGATATATGGAAGTTTCCAGGGAACAGAAACCAGTGTGGCACAGCGCATTTTTTCCTGTGGACCCTGCACAGTACTGAGTGGTGAAATCGGCAGTCCTGGTTTTGCGGATAACAGTTACCATGTGATCAGCAATACAAACCTGGATAACACGGCGGTATTGGATGGATTTGTTGTGAGTGAGGCCAATGATGACCGTTCGCCAACATTAAATGAAGGATTGGGTGGAGGTATTTATAATGAAGGATTGAATCCGGGTAACCAATGCAGTCCTGTCATCCGGAATTGCGTGATCCGGAATAACCGCGCCGTCTTTGGCGCCGGTATTTTTAACAATGGGTATAACGGGGGCAATGCCAGTCCCCTGATTTCGCATTGTATCATAACGGACAACCTGGCTACGGATGCAGGCGGAGGTATTGATAATTTTGGCCTGGCGGGCAATGCGAGTCCGCAGGTGATCAATTGTGTGATTAGTAACAATACCGCACTGACAGCCGGAGGTATGTATTGCTGGGGTGGTAATCCAGGAGGGAATGCCAGTCCTGTTTTAATAAATACGGTCTTTGTCAATAACACAGCTACAGCAGGTAATGCCGGTGGCCTGATTGCCGACAATTCAAATTCAGCCGGAGGTTTCAATGATGGAAACAGTAATCCGGTGGCCCGTAACTGTATATTCCGTAACAACAGTGCCACCGGAGCGGGACCTCAGTTTGCGATAAAAGGAACGGCCACCTTTGCAGCTACATATTCTGCTATTGATCTGACCGGTCAGACAGCACCTCATATACTGACTGGGCCGGGTACGGGTAATCTGTATATTGATCCGATATTGATTAATAGCAGTGATCCGGATGGTGCTGATAATTGCTGGATGACCGCTGATGACGGACTTCAGTTGGCGGTAAACTCTCCTGCCATTGATGCAGGAGAGAATACAGCAGTGCCGGCATTGGATCTCCGGTTTGCGGCAAGAATTGCCGGGGGGAGAGTGGATATCGGCGCTTATGAATCTCCGGGATTGCTGCTCCCGGTCCGGTTTATTTCATTTACCGGGCATATTCGGAACGCTCAGGTATTGCTTTCCTGGACAATCAGCGGGGCGGAGGAAGTGGATCATTTCAATATTGAACGTAGTAAGGACGGGTTGGTTTTTCAACAGGTGGCTATAAGAAGGAAAAAGGAGGGGCCATCCGGTTTACAGACCTGTACTTATACCGACACATTGCCGGCCGGAGGATTTTACCAGTACCGGATTAAAAGTATGCAGTCAGATGGCTCATCCCTTCAAAGCAAACAGGTGGCGGTGCACTGGCGAAGAAATGATCCGGATTTTAATTTCCAGGTGGATCGGTTTGCACGAAGGATTAACATACAAACGGATCAGCCGGTTTTGTCACTTTGTTTAATTGATTTCTCTGGTCGGGTTTTAACAGCCGTGTACCAAAAACAACTGGACTATCATCACCTGCCGGCAGGTATTTATTGCCTGCGGTTGCATACCGCGGATAAAGTGCAGAGCAGGTTATTATGGCTGGAATAAATGCAGGGGTTTCGGGGCGGCAACTTTATTGACCGAACGATAATTTCTTTCTATCTTCCACCCATGCTAAAAATCATAGTCCTGCTTGCAGGAATATTTTTTTCATCGTCCTGGTTGTCCGCGCAGCAACCGGCAAGTTCGGATGCCGGATGGGAATACCAGTTATCTGCGGACGACCCACGCTATGTCCGCGTGTGCTTTGAAGTGGCCGATAGTTTCATGAATTTTGAGAAGTATGATTCTGCCCAGTTATGGCTCAATAAAATTCATGCCGTACTACCTTTTAAGAATAATTCAGTCAATAATTATTTCCTGATCACCCGGCAGGCCGAAGTCTATTATTATAATAATCTTCAGCAACTCGGTTTACAGGAAAGCCGGAAAGGGCTCGCCATGGCTGAAGCACTCAACGACAGCCTGTTGCTGGCGGACAGTTATAATTTTCTGGGCTTGTTTTATATGAACATTGATAGTATGGCGACTTCTATCCCGTACTACAAGAAAGGGCTGACGTATATCCGCCAACCCCCTTTCCCACAGGGATATTTAAGTCTTTCCAAGCCCCATCACCTGCACGGGAATATGGCGGAAGCGTATTATAAAATGGGCCGGTATGACAGTGCTGAACTGCATTATCGTTTATCATTGGAGAAGGCTCAATTCCTGAACTGGCCCCGGGGGATCGCAGTTGCGGAAGCAGGACTGGGCGATGTGTTTGTGGCAAGGGCGTTGCCGGACAGTGCTTTATTTTATTACAAGAAAGCGAACGGACAATCCCTTGTCTCGGAAGATATTGATGTTGCCCTCTATTGCTATGGTGGAATGGCACGTTCCGCTCAAATGTTGAATTTGATTGCTTCAGCCAATGAATACCTGGAGGAGGGATTTGATCTTTTAAGACAACATCCCAATATCAACCGGTTTTTTTCAGCCAGTTTTCTCAATACCGCAGCGGATGTATACAAAAGTACGGGTAACACAGCCGGACTGATTAACGCGTTAGAGAAAAAGTCGGCTATAGAAGAAGCCACACTGGGCGGACACAATAAGCAAATACAGACCATCCTCAATGCAGGAATGGAAAATGAAAAGCGGCTGTTATCTATGGAGGTGCAGGATGCCCGTCAGAATCAAAAACTGGCCAATGGACGTTTACTGATTTCGCTGGCCGGATTTGCCATCCTGGCCATTGCATTTTTCGTGTACCGGTACTATCAGAATCAAAAAAATCAGGTTTCCCGGATTCGTCAGAAAATCAGTCAGGATCTGCATGATGATATTGGTGCTTCACTGAGCAGTTTGCAGATTTACGGGGAAGTGGCGGAACAAAGTCTCCGGGAACAACCGGAAAAAGCGGCTGAGATGATCCGGAAAATTAAAGTTCAGAGCAAGGATATCCAGGAGAATATGGCGGATATTGTTTGGAGTATGCGGGCAAATAATAGCGGCGATGTGTCATTATCCACTAAAATCAGAAACTACGCGTCTGAATTATTGCAGGACCGGCAAATAGCGTTTTCTTTTGTAATTCAACCGGATGCAGAACGGGCCCTGGTGAGCATGAAGGCACGTAAAAACATATTGCTGATCCTGCGGGAATTGCTGAATAATGTATCCAAGTATAGTAAAGCCAATACCGTGACCCTTCATATTTATCTGCAGGACAAAAACTGGATCATGGATTTAAAGGATAATGGAATAGGGCTGGATGTGGAAAATGATTATTCCGGTAATGGATTGAAGAATATCCGTTACCGGTGTGCGGAACTGAACGGGATCTGTCATATGGAGGGCACGGAAGGTACCCGTTTTATGTTTGTATTTCCGGTCAATGTATTAAATGATACCGGTTGGTAAACTTGTATGAATCAATTCTGGCATATTTTATTTCTGGGCATTGCCTTTTTTCAAATGCTCTTCATGATGGCTCAATGGTTTTTGTTTGGGCGTAAAGAATATTTTTTTTATATCGCTTATATTTTTTTTGCAGCGGTATATATTTTTTTCCGCTTACATGCGGCTACGGATCTCCTGAATTTTTCCATTCATCCCTGGCTGCTGGAATGGCTGGATCAGCCCATGGCCATTCTCAGTTACTATATGTACTTGCTGTTTACCCGGCATTTTCTGAGTCTGAAACATTTGCAACCCCAGGCGTATCGTTATAGCCGGGTCATTGAAGTGATCTTTTTGATTTTTCTGTTTGGGAAAACGTTAAGCATTCCCCTGGAGATTTCCCAATCCCTGTCGGCCTATATCTATATGGGATCCGTGTTGATCATGGCGGCCCTGGTCGTTCCGATGGTGGTCCTGATGTTACGACAAAAAAATATCCTGAATAATTTTGTGGTCATGGGCAGTATCTGTTATATCGGGGGAGGGTTGGTTGGTATGTTTGTGGCGATCCTGTGGCCGGCGAAGACAATCGGCAATGCCAGCATTCTCCTGGGTATGGAAATCGGCATATTGGCGGAGCTGCTGCTGCTCAATACCGGGTTTGTGTTAAAGAACAGGATATTGCAGCAGCAGGTGATCCAGGGACAGCAAAAACTGCTGGATCAGTTGATGAAGGAGAAAAAGGGCCAAATTCCCGAATAACTAATTTTAGGGATAAGGGTTCGGGTTTAATGAGTTTATTTTGAATAATGACAATCCGGGTATTTATATACGATGACAGTCATCCCCGCCGGGATAGCCTGAAAGCTTTACTGGAACTGAGCCCGGAGCTCAGTTTTTGCGGGGAAGCCTTGAATTGTACGCAGGTTAAAAAGGATATGGAAACCTGCTTCCCGGATGTGGTGCTCATGGATATCAATATGCCGGAAGCAGATGGGATCGTCGGCTTAAAGGAGATCAGGCAAAATTATCCGCATATTAAAGTGTTAATGCAGACTGTATTTGACGATCACGATAAAATATTTGAATGTATCCGGAATGGGGCCAGCGGCTATATCCTGAAGAAGGATCCGGCGCAACGGATTTTACAGGCCATCCAGGAAGTGTATGATGGCGGGGCGGTAATGAATCCGGGTATTGCGTTGAAAGTACTTGAATTCTTTCAGCCACAGAAAATCAGCAACCCGCTGAGTAAACGGGAAACAGAAGTATTGCAGTTGCTGGCTGAAGGCATGAGTTATAAAATGGTGGCGGACAAACTCTTTCTCAGTTTTAATACGGTTAATACCCATGTGAAGCATATTTATGAGAAGCTGCATGTATCCTCCCTGGGCGAAGCTATCGCCTTTTACTACAAGAATTTTCATTCATAGTCGCAGTAATTCACTTGTATTAGTGATTTTATTCCTCCTGTTTATTTTCACTTTTGGGCTAAACAAATACGATGTCACACAAGTATTTTTTAGCGCCCGTTTTTTTTCTGTACTCTTTCGGACTCTTTGCCCAGAATGCCACGGCCGATGCCAAAACCGGACGACTGTCTCCCCAGGAGTTTTCTATTCCTGTTTCCCCTGTATTTGACCTGATGGGCGTAACGCCATCCCAGATCAACCGGACTTCTGATATCAAGAATTTCAAAGTGGACTGGTCCTTTAAATCATGGCGGTTGAATCCGAACCTCGCCATACAGTCCCAGCCATTCTGGGAATTGTTTTATAACCGGAAGGATCTGTCAAAGTACCAGGCCGCCAATGGTTTTATGCGCAAGCTGGCTTCCCTGGATTTGTCTATGGGAACTGTTCAGAATGAGGAAAGTGACCGGCGTATCGGTATGGCCGCTAAGCTGAACCTGTTTAAGCGAAAGGATCCCCTGATGGTAAAATCCATGTATGAAGATATTGGGATACGATTTACAGAAGAGAAGCAAACGCTGGAAGCCAGACTGAAGGAGTTGCAGTTTAAACTGGATACCGTTCAGAATATACTAGATAAACCTGCAATCAGGTCTGAAATCAAAAGTACCGAGGAACAATTATTCAGTCTGAACAGCCGCCGGAATACAGAGATCAACGATCGTGCAAAAATTTTCATTGCAGAGAACTGGAATGCGGCTTCCCTCGATATTGCGATAGGCCGGGTGTACACGTATCAGAGTGATAGTGCCGGGTCTTTAAAAAAATTAAGACTGAACCGCAATACCGGATGGGGCATCTGGCTCAATGGAGCCATCCCCCTTGGTAAGCGATGGATGTTTTCCGGACTGGTGCGTACCACCTGGTATGAAGAGGAACTGGATTTTCTGCTCCGCAATACGACAACGCTGGAAGAGCGGACCGCACAGGCAGTGGCGGAAAATAAAATATACAGCGCCGGTCTCAATCTCCGCTACGGCGGCCCCCTCTATAGTTTTTTTGTTGAATTCCTCTACGAGAAAAAAGCCCTTAAAACACCGGTGGATGCGTTGCGTGATGTATTTACTGAACCAGCCAACACCGAGGTCGTTTCCAATTCAGTAAAGTGGACGGTCGTGCATCCTAATTCACTCAGCCTTGGAGGCGACTGGCGGATCAGCCAGAACGTGATCATCAA
>DAORKK010000095.1:0-11309 GCA_035439525.1 Chitinophagaceae bacterium | reverse complement strand
ACCTGTTTATTGATTCTTTTAAGTTCCCGTGCAAATCCGAACTTACTCAGTTGATCTTTCAGGAACTGGCGCCTTTCCTTTAAAAACTTTTTAACGGTTTCAGCATTGGAAAAACCGGCCTTCAGTGCCTCCAGGCTCCTTGTCGCATCCTGTAATTTTGCTTTCACCACTTCCGCTTCTTTCAGTAGCTGAGGATTGGCCTGCAGGAATTTTAGAGATGTAGTGAGGCTATCGATCTCTGCAATATACTTATTGCCAGAGCCGTTTAATCGTTTCTCTAACTCTTTGTATTGCAGTTCAGTATCAGCAAATATGCTGGCGGCTGCCGTGGAATCTTTTGCGGTTAATTTCGTCTTTAACCTAGCTTCGGTCTTTTTAAACTGCCGCAACGCCTTTTGAGTCTTACGGTCAAGTTTCTTATTCAGATTTGAGGCTGTCGCATTAACGACATCCAGATATTTTTTGGAAATCAAAGTACTGTTAGAATCGGAGTCCTGTGCGGAAACAGTAGATATCGATGATACAAATAGCAGTATAAAGATCAGGCGCTTAACCATAACGGGAGTGTATAATGCAAGAACTGGTGAATTGAAAAACAAAGCTGAGTCATTCCTCCCGGAAAAAAAATACCATTTTCGGGTTATTGTTTTATTTAAGCAATACCCTTACATTTAAAACAACCTGCTTTCCCCCGTTCAATAATTCTTTAAAGATGTAAGAAAGAAGCATCACGATTGTAAACTTTAATTAAAAAATTGCTTCGTATTTAATCAGCATCTTGTTTACTAAATAGCAACAAGTAAATAAATGATTAGTATACAAATAATAAGTTGCTTTTAAGTAAAAAATAAATCCGAATAAATAACCCGGAATCAAATTAAAATATAAAGTTTCTTAATCTTACCAGATTAAATAAACATCAATGCCATTACGTTAAGTGAATAATTATTGTAAATCTTAAAAAGATTTACAATTTCACTAACCCATTTCTCACCGCATACAACACCAACGCCATTGTGCTTTTAACACCAGCTTTTTCCTGGATTATTCCGCGCATACGTTTCAGATTTACAACACTGGTGAAGATATGCCCGGCGATCTCTTCATTGGTTTTATCTTCACAGATCAGCTTAATGATCGTTAGCTCTGTATCAGTGAATAAATTATTGGGGACCATCCCGGGCACATAAGCACCCCGGGCGATCAGGGCGGCTATCTGGCTGGATGCTGTCTGACAATAGTAATTCTCGCCGCGATTGGCAGCTCGGATTGCTTCCATTACAACTTCCTTCTTCGCATTCTTCACCAGGTAACCACAGGCTCCGGCACGTAACATATCTAGTATAGTCTGACTATCCTCGTACATGCTGAGGGCGATCACAGGCATTCCGGGATACAGCCGCGCGATCTCCTTAGTTACCTCTACCCCGCTCATGGTACCCATCTTGATATCGGTGAGCACCACATCGGGCCGGTACTTTTCCACCAGGGCCAACAAAAAATGACCATCTGGTGCCGTATCCAGTAACTCAAATTCATTACTGTTCACAAATAGTCCGGAAAATCCATCCCGGAATAGCTCATGATCATCGGCCATGAGTAGGCGTATTTTGGGGGGCATGGTGTGAGGTTGAAAGGTTAATAAGTTGATAGGTTTACAAGGTTGGGCATCTGGCTGTTTACTTTCTTATTCCTTATTTCTTATTTTCTACAAGGGGCACCTGTAGCTGATACTTCGTCCCCTTCCCCGGCCAGCTCTGGCTGTTGAGTCGTGCATTCAGAATACTGGCCCGGAGGGCAATACTCTGAAGACCGATACCGGTGGTGCCCTGCGCCTTTGCGGGTTCAAAGCCTATCCCATCATCACTGGTTTCTATATTCAACATATTGTTCTCAACCCACGCATCTACCGTTAAGCGTGTGGCATTTGCATGCTTTAAGGTATTACACAGGATCTCCTGGAGGATCCGGAAAACATGCAGCGCCCTGTTCTCATCCATCATGGGCCTGGGCATTTCCATCATATACAACTGCAAAGACGAACCATCCAGACAAATGTCCGCATACTCCTCCAGCGCATAGAAGGGTCCCTTCCTGGAAATGGCTTGCGGGGACATGGCGGTGGAGATGGTCCGGATACGTTGGTATAACTCATTCATTTGATGGCTCACTTTCCGCAGCATTTCCTGTTCCCGTTCTGTTACCGGGTTAATGCAACTCAGCATGTGCAGGGAACCGGATAGTATCGGCCCCATATCATCATGCAGATCGGCCGCTACCAGCTGCCTTTCTTTTTCAATGGCTTCCATCTTGGCTTTGCTGTAGCCATCTTGGGTGGACTGATACCTGTTAAATCGCTTAATTATAGTAAACAGAAAATAACCGGTCAGCCCGCACACCAGCAGCAATAGCAGGATCATAGCCACTATTAATTGTTCAAAACTGTATTCCATTTTACTGTTTTTATCCGGTTATCAGAAAAATACGGATTCCTTATTGGGAATGGACCTTACCGTCTGTATGAACAGTAACTGGATCAGGATACCGAGTGCCAAACACAGGTAATAAGCCATACCTGCCATTACCTTTGCACTGCTCAGTAATGTAACCGAATACAGGTCCATCAGTCCCCAGAGTGCAAAGGATAAGAGCAGACCGGTACCAAACAGATGTACGTGGTTCTTGTAAAAGGGTGAACGGCAGATGGGCAGGTAGCTGTTCATCATCTCGATCACCATCAGGGTCAATATGATACTGCAACCCGTGTAAAACCATATGATATGTAGCTTAGACGGATCGCTGATAAAACGCTCTACGATCCAGCAGCCCAGTCCGGTAACGAACCAAACCCAGAAAAACCAGGGCCGCTTGTCAAAGACCTGCCATGCTTTTGCCTGCCAGGTAAGTAACAGCAAGGCCACCAGGTACTGGATCTGATTTGTACCGGCAAAGACAAAGGGCTTACCCGGCATAAAGGCCTGCACCAGTGTAAGCAGAAAGTACAAGACCAGGAATACCAGCATCGGCCGGTAGGTTTTGGCCGCTCTTTTCCAGGCGGGAAAAACAAAATAAACAGTGGCTGCCTGCAGCAGCAAAAACACGAGTAAGAAGATCAGTTCAGGTTTCATTTTCAGTTGTTTAAGTTATTAAAAAATCAGTATTTCAGCATACGTTGGACCAGTTCCGGGCGGATACCTGTATACTTACAGAACTCCTCCAGGGTGATAAACTGGTCTTCACTTTTATTGAAGAAAGTGAGTACTTTTCGATACAGTCTGCGGGCAGCCCGGTACTTCTTCCCGGTGATCGTACAGAGATCTTTACTGTACAGGACCACCCGCTCTTCTGTATTTATTCGGTTGTCCATTTCGGTTGTTTTGAATTAGCAGATCAAAAGTATTTTTTGGTTTTTTTAAAAAAATATCCTTGAGGATAGTTTTTTGTCAGAAAAAAATAGTAGGGTAAAGTTGCGAGCGGCGAGTTGTAAGTTGCGAGATACATTCCGTAAAGCGAGTAACGGTTTGTTTAATTAGATACTTGTTCTCAGGAGGTGTATTGACTCCCGACTACTAACTCCCGACTCCCGACTAGTTCCTTGGCTGTTCCCCGACACCCGACACCTCACACCCGACAGCTCCTTAAAAAGGGGCCACCTGCTTTCGCAAGCAGCCCCATCTACGCTCTACCGCTTGGTTCTCTTCAGCAGGTGCTTCCAGGCCAGTGTTACGAGAAAACTGACGGAGGCACCTATTGCGGCCAGGATGATTGACTGTAATACATCCCCCAGTTTGATACCGGGGATGATACTGAGGAGCGTACCAATGGCGGTACTATAGCCAGTGCCGGAAAAAAGGGAATGTTGATTCATTCTACGCTTTCATCACTCACGGTCACCTGGCTTACGCCACTCATTACGGTACCGGCTACGGTGAGGTAACCGGCGATTTTGATCAGTACGGCCGGCAAGGCCACCGGTGCGGCAATGACGCTGGTTCCTATCGCTGCCACAGTGAGGCCGATGTTCCGAAGCTTACGGAAAAACTTGGGGGTGGGCTTAACGGCCCTTTCTATCAGGTTCATGATTTGCTGATTTAATGGTTAAAAAAACTTGTTTACCTGATTTGATCTGTGGTAAAACCAACTGCATCAAATCATACAGGGCATCGCGGGAGGAAAGTCCCTGACCCGGTCCGGTCAATTTCTTCACGGGTCCGATGCAGCCACGGCTTTCCCGCAAGGCATGATTGAATGCATGAATCAGGATATAGCTGCGGCCGGGCACATTATTGACCAGCAGGTGCCAGCCAAAGCGCAGACTCAGGCGGGGCGTGAGCTGATACCGGCCTTCCGGGATGCAGGAAATCTGTCGTTGATTATCCCGCCAGGGCGGTTCAATACAATCACAGATGCGTTTGCTCCGATGGGTCAGTGTGCCACTGACGCCATTCTCGTTATATTCTCTGGTGAGTAAGAGTTCCATATTAAATGATTTAAATTTTAGATAATGATCTTCGCTGCGCGAAGAGGAGGACACGGATAGCACGGATTGCCACGGATTGAAATCGCCTTCGGCGATAGATTTTGCCACGAAAACACACAAATGGACACTAAATGTGGTTCACTATTTTTTCGTGCATTTTCGTGTGATTTAGTGGCTACCAAATTCTGAGCGAAGCGAAGAAAGAAATCCGTGTTTATCCGTGCTTTCCGTGGCTCCCCTATCGCCGCAGGCGATACTAAAACTGTCCCGGCCATCCGTAGACGCAAAAGCTTACCCTGCATACATTCAGTACGCATTACTGGGTTATTCCTTTTGAGGAGTGGGGTTGTTCCGGGCCGGGGATGGCCGGGATCAGTGTTTAGTAGAGAGAGTGGTGCTTATCAGGGCACCAGGATCTTTCCGGTGTACACGCTGTCTGCGCTTTGTTTACCATTCTCGGACAGGAAAGAAATCCAGGTATGGACTTCTTTGCCGGAGAAGAAGCGCACGTTCAGGGTATCGGTTTCCGCAGAGCGTGCAGCACCGTTTACATTGAACATGAAGTCGCCCATCTCGGGACAGTACGCTACCAGGATGGCTTTATCAGTGGAGGTAGCATTACCGAGACCGGAAGTATCTGTCCAGCTGAAGTTCAGTTTACCCGGTTCACCGGCTGCGACCAGGGGATTGTCCGCCTTTTTCAGACTGCCCTTGGCTACATATACGGTGCCATAGTCAATGAAAAGATCCGGGTATTCGCCACCGATGGATTGTTCGAGCAGTTGTTTGAGTGCCAGGTTTTTGATTGTTTTACCGGAGCTCTGCTCATAGCTGGTATCCAGCAGGATACCCATGGACCGGATAAAATCGATGGCCAATTTGAAACGGGCCTGTTGACTCACCTGTGCTTCTGTTCCTTTCTTTCCTTTTTTGCGGAGGGAACGACCCCGCATGTAGGGGATGCCTTTCCAGCTTCCACCAATTACGGTACCCACTTTACCGGAGAACGCTCCGAGGATACCTTGTGCATGTCTTGCCATAAAATTAATTTTTTAAGATTCATAAATGTTGTTTTAAAAATGATCGGCAGTTCCCGGGTTAACTAGTATTTGATCGACTGCCGGAACAAAAGTAGTAGCAGTAAAAAGTGATTTCCAAATAAGTGGTACAAGATGGTACAAGATGATACATAATAGTACAAAGTGGTACATAATGGTACATGTTGGTACATCAATTCAGGGGAAAGATGGGGTACTCATCCCCGAAAATGCATTATGTCCGGGATCAGCCCTATAGAAATGATTCAGTATCATTCACTGGTATAAGGGGCATCCTGTTTGCGTATGTATTTGTTCGGGACTTGTTCGGGAGCGCTTCGATGTCGCTTCGGGACTTGTTCGATGGCGCTTCGATCCGGCTTCGTGCCGGCTTCGACGTTGCTACCACCCATCTTCGATACAGGTTCCACCCATGTTCGACGGCGGTCGAATATGGGTGGTAGATGGGTGGGAGATGTATGGAAGGAAATAAAAAAAGCCGAGTCACCCCGGCTTGATTGTTTTCACAACAGAAAAATCTTTATTGTGATTTGCTTCAAAGCGAAATTGAGGCAATTTTTTGATATTTCCTATACCATAAAAGTGGTATTTTTTAAAAAGTCAGCATTTACTAAATTGTAACAAAATGCTAAAATGAAAAAGGTTTTAGGGATTGATCTGGGCAGTAGTTCAATCGGATGGGCTTTCATCGAAGAATCTGCAACAAATAGTGAAATCAAGAGACTTGGTGTTCGGGTAATACCTTATACAGGTGATGAAAAAGATCAGTTTTCAAAAGGACAAACGATCTCTGTAAATAAGGACAGGACATTAAAAAGAACGGCCCGCAAAACACTTCACCGTTATAAACTCAGAAGAAAGAATCTTCTTTCATTTCTGGCAAAATACAACATGCTGCCGGATAACGAAAAGCTACTCAAAATTGAGCCGCTTCAACTTTATGGGATTCGTGCAAAAGGGGCTACTGAGCAAATTGGACTATCAGATATTGGTCGGATACTTTACCATCTCAATCAGAAACGTGGATATAAAAGTAGCAGAACAAGTTCAATTGAAGAGGATAATGGTAAAAAACTGAGCGACTATCTGGCTGAAATGAAAGACAGAAAGGATCAACTTGAAAAGGAACATATCACTATCGGCCAGTATTTTTATGCCCAACTTAAAGAAAATCGTCATTTCAGGGTAAAACAAAACGTATTTCCCCGAGAGTGTTATATCAACGAATTTAATCAGATTTGGGATACTCAGCAGAAGTATTACCCTGAAGTACTTACTGATGAAAACAAAGTTATTGTCCGGGATCAGATCATTTTCTATCAACGCAGACTTAAATCTCAAAAAGGTTTGGTTGGTGAATGTCAGTTTGAAAAACACCATAAAGTTACACCCAAAAGCTCCCCGTTATTTCAGGTAGAAAAAATATGGGAAAGCATCCACACTATTAGTATTACTAATAAATATAAAGAAGTGTACACCCTGTCTCAGGGACAACGTCACCAGATTTTTGACTATCTTGATCAGCATGAAAAGCTGACCCAGACAGAACTTTTCAAAATTCTCAATATTAAAAGAACTGATGGTTGGTTTGCGAATGAAATGATCAGAAAGTCCGGGCTGCAGGGTAACCTGACTAAAACAACCCTGCTTAAAAAACTAAAAGATCTGAATATTCCAAGCGATGAACTAACCCGGTTCGAACTAAAGATAACGGAAACCGAGAAGCCTGATAAAGAAACCGGCGAATTACTTCAACGCCTTATCATTTCACCGGATTTTGAAAAGGAACCATTGTACCAGATCTGGCATTTACTATATTCCATTGATGACCCGGATTTGCTGATTAACACCCTTGAAAAAAGATATGGAGTGACTTCAGAACAATCTGCACAATTAAGTAATATAGATTTTAAAAAGTCGGGGTTTGGAAACAAGAGTGCCCGGGCAATCCGCAAAATTCTACCATACCTGATTAACGGATCAGACTACACTCAATCCTGCGAGGCTACCGGCTATAATCACAGCAACAGTCTGACAAAAGAAGAAAATGAACAGCGTACATTACATTCATCACTTGAACTGTATAAGAAGAACACTTTGCGGCAACCGGTTGTAGAAAAAATCCTGAATCAGCTCATAAATGTTGTAAATGCCATTCTGAAAGACGAACATCTGGGAAGGCCAGATGAAATCAGGGTAGAACTGGCAAGGGAACTGCGACAAAGCCAGGAAGAGCGGAATAAGACTTATAGTAATAATATAAAGGCAGATAAAGATCACAAAGCCATCCGGGAAAGACTTGAAAAGGAATATCCAGGACTACCTGTAAGTCGTAAAGTCATCGAAAAGTTTAAGCTTTTTGAGCAACAAGATGGCACTTGTATTTATTCGGGCAATAAGATGGAACTCTCGAAAGTACTCAGGGGTGAAGGCATTGACATTGACCATATCATTCCTCAGTCCCGGCTTTTTGATGATTCATTTCAGAATAAAGTGCTGGCCTACAGAAAAGAAAACGAAGCCAAAAAAGATCTTACCGGCTATGACTATATGAAATCAAAATCAGATTCCGAGTTCCAGCAATACACAGAAAGAGTCAGCCGGATGTTTGAAAACGGGAATATAACCCGGAGCAAGCAAACGAAACTTTTGATGTCAGTAACAGAAATACCTGACGATTTCATCAATCGTCAAATGAATGAAACCCGGTTTATTTCCAGGGAGGCCACAAAACTCTTGAAGGGAATTGCCCGGAATGTATACTGCACCAGCGGCATGGTAACCGATTTTCTGAGAAACCAGTGGGGCTACAATGAAGTATTGAAACAACTCAACTGGTTGAAGTATGAAGCAGCGGGGAAAATACAGGATGGGAAAATTGAAGGATGGAGCAAAAGAGATGACCACCGGCACCATGCGATTGATGCGTTAGTTGTTGCCTGTACAAAGCAATCAATTATTCAACGGTTGAACCGGCTGAACAGCAGCCAAACCAGGGAGGAAATGCTGGATGCCATAAAAGGGAAAGTGAATGAAGGGTGGCAGGCAAAGAAGAGTTTGCTGGAACAACATGTACAGTTACTTCAGCCCTTTAGTACTCAGCAAATAAAGGAAGCCGCTGACCAGATCCTGATTTCACTAAAACCTGGCAAAAAAGTTGCCACTCGTGGATTTAATAAAGCAGATGGCAAACGCCCCTTAACACCCAGAGGTCAGCTGCACAAAGAGCAGATTTACGGCAAAATTCAACGTTACAGTAAAAAGATTCCGCTTAATGGACGTTTTACTGAAGTGAATAAGATCGCAGATCCCCAGATACAGTCTTTAATCCGAAAAAGACTTAATGAGTTCAATGGTGACCCCAAAAAATCATTTAAAGGCCTTGACAAAAACCCCATCTGGACAGATGAAACTAAAACAGTACCTGTTACCGAAGTGACCATCTGGGAAGAACATTTTGTATACAAATACCCTTTGGGCATAAGCTTTAAAGAAAAAGATATTGAATTCATTATTGATAAACGTATCCAGTCCCTTGTCAGACAACGGTTTGAAGAAAAAGCCGGCGAAAAAGATCATCCGTTGAAAAATCTGGAGAACGAACCCATCTGGCTTGATAAAAAAAATGGAATAGCGGTAAAAAGTGTACGTTGTTTTACCGGGCTGAGTAATCTGGTTCCGCTTCATGTTACAGAAAATGGGCTTACCAAATCAAAACGAGAAGCTTCCATTAACAGTAAAGCAGTTGATTTTGTCAGTACAAGAAACAATCATCACGTTGCAATTTACAAAGACAGCTTTGGAAAATATTATGAAAAGGTGATAAGCCTATGGGAAACAATTGAGAGAAAGAAATTGGGAATTCCAGTAATTATTCAAGATCCAAGAAATTGCTGGAATTACATACTTGAAAAAGGAATTGATGATCAAGATATACTAAAAAATGTTCCTGCACCAGATGATATTTTCATACTAAGCCTTCAACAAAATGAGATGTTTGTATTTAATCTGAGTAAAGAAAAGCTCGAAACCGAAATAAATAATGGAAATAATAATATAATAAGCCCCAATTTGTATAGAGTCCAAAAAATCACAAACTCTGATTATAATTTCAGACATCATCTGGAATCAAGATTAGAACAAAAAGAAGAAACTTCAATATTCAGCCAATTAGAAAAATTTATTCGCTTCAAAAGTATCAACGCATTCCTAACAAAATCGCCCATTAAAATCCAAATGGATACACTTGGAAGAATAAAAATTATATGAATTTAAACAATACAGGAATAAGATGTACGTTCTGGTTAGAACCATTATCCTATTCCCATGATAAAGCGCACCCTTTATTTTGGCAACCCCGCTTACCTGAAAACTGATAACCTTCAGTTGGTTGCTGAACTAAAAAAAGAGGAACCGGAATCCCACACCATTCCTATAGAAGATATCGGGATAATTATCCTTGACAACCCTCAGATCACCATTACATCCGGGCTGATGTCACGGCTGCTAGAGCAGAATGTAGGGCTGGTAACATGCGATGGTACTCACCATCCTGTTGGTCTGATGTTGAACCTGGAAGGTCATACCCTGCAAAGCCAGAAACATCAGGCGCAGGTGGAAGTCAGCCAGCCCTTGAAAAAACAATGCTGGCAGCAAACCATTATGGCCAAAATCGATAATCAGGCCAGATTGTTGAAAAGCCTGGGAATGGAAACCAATTACCTGACGGCCTTACGGGATAAAGTAAAAAGCGGAGACAGCGATAACTGTGAAGCAAAGGCCGCCGTGTATTACTGGAGACACCTGTTTGCGGAAGTACCGGATTTCCGCCGCGAACGCTATGGCCCTCCCCCTAATAATCTGCTCAATTACGGCTATGCGATTCTGCGTGCCCTGGTAGCAAGGGCATTGGTTGGTTCCGGATTGCTGCCAAGTCTGGGCATATTCCACCGTAATCAGTATAATGCCTATTGCCTGGCTGATGATATAATGGAACCCTATCGGCCTTATGTAGATCGGCTGGCATATCAAATCTGGCAAAGAGAAGGGGAAAAGGCTTCTTTTCTTGAACCCGGATTGAAAAAAGAATTACTCAGTATTCCGGCAACAGATACCCGAATCGACGGGAAGAAAAGTCCGTTGATGACAGCGGTGAGCCGGACAACGGCCAGCCTGGCCAGATGTTTTGAAGGTGAAAGCCGGAAAATCCTCTACCCGGAATTATAAAGCGGATGAAAAACTATTATGAACGGATAAATGCTTACCGGATCATGTGGATACTCGTCATGTTTGATTTGCCAACTGAAACCAAGGTCCAGCGGAAAATCTATACAAAGTTCCGTAAAATGATGCTGGCCGATGGGTTCCAAATGTTCCAGTTCAGCATGTATATCCGCCACTGCCCCAGCCGGGAAAATGCCGAAGTCCATGCCGGAAGGGTGCGACGAATTCTGCCTCCCAAGGGACACGTGGGAATCATGACCATTACGGACAAGCAATTTGGCATGATGGAAGTTTTTTATGGGAAGGATGCCGCTGAAACACCCCCTACCGTTCAACAGTTGGAAATGTTCTGAAAAATGACCCGGCAGGATCAAAAAAATGGTTTTCAACCCGGGATTTTTAATCCTGAAAAAGGGCTGAAAACCAGTACCGGCGGGCCTTTTGGCAAATCCGGTTGTTGATAGCCGAAGCTACCTAAAATTTTGAAAGCAAATCACAACATACGGCTTAGCCTCATTGAGCCAATGGACGTTGTTGATAGCCGAAGC
>DAORKK010000094.1:0-11676 GCA_035439525.1 Chitinophagaceae bacterium | reverse complement strand
TAAAGTCGTGGGTTAATTTAAAATAGTTCCGGTCCTCAGCTTATGAGGCCGGAATTTTTTTTAGAACCAACTATCTTTATACCTGTTATTTATACTATGAAAGTTTTATCCGGTGTATTTCTTTTACTGGCATTCCTTCAATTATCCTGCGAGAAATCAGTCAGTTTCAAGCTGGATAATGTAGCCCCCAAACTGGTGGTGGAAGCGACAATTGAAAACGGACAAGCGCCCATGGTCTATCTCTCCCGTAGCCTGGCTTATTTTTCAACCCTTAACCCGGATTCCCTGTCAGCCAGTTTTATCCGGAACGCCGAAGTCTGGGTTGCCAACAGTACCCGTACACATAAACTCCGTCTGTATACTGTTCCATTAGGGGCTGGTTATAATGCTTACTATTACTCAACCGACTCTTCCAGTCTCGCCACGGCCATAACCGGAGAACTCAATACCAGTTACTCTCTCCGCATCCGCTGGGAAGGAAAAGAATATACCGCCAACACCACTATTCCCAATACAACGCGGCGGATTGATTCCCTGTACTGGAAAGAAGCCCCGGCAGGCAATATCCCTTATAAAGTGGTGGTGATGGTGCGGGCCACTGATCCACGTGGCTATGGTGACTATATCCGGTATTTTACCAAACAGAACCGGGATCCTTTCTATCCCGGACTGAATTCCGTTTATGACGATCAGGTGATTGACGGTACCACTTATGAAATCCAGGTGGAACGGGGTATCCTTCGTAATGGCATTGCCGGCGAAGCATATAGCTTTTTTGATAAAGGGGATACCGTAACCTTGAAACTCTGTAATATTGATAAAGCCACATTCGACTTCTGGAGAACCATGGAATTCACTTATTCCAGTGTCGGAAACCCTTTTTCTTCACCCACCAAAGTTATGAGCAATATCAAGGGTGGGGCACTTGGCTACTTCGGTGGCTATGCAGCACAATACAAGGGAATCGTGATACCCCAATAATAAGTACGGAGTTAGAAGTACGAAGTACGACTGACGTGCTTTGAATAATTGTTCTTAGCATGGGCTGCTCCTGACACCCGACACCTGACATCTGACACATCTCAACCTGTCAACCTTTTCCTTAATTTTGCCAACTGACCACCTTTAACCGGTCATTTATTTATACCATGGACGCCACAGAAAAAGTACACTGCCTGATCATTGGTTCAGGTCCTGCCGGATATACTGCTGCTATTTATGCCAGCCGTGCTGGTCTCAATCCTGTTTTATACCAGGGTATACAACCCGGTGGTCAGCTGACCATCACTACTGAAGTGGAAAATTATCCCGGCTATCCGGAAGGGATCCAGGGGCCTGAAATGATGGTGCATTTTGAGAAACAGGCGGCCCGTATGGGTGCGGATATACGTTACGGTCTGGCTACCGCTGTAGACTTTTCCGGACCTGTACATAAAGTACAGATCGATGAAGAAAAATGGATCGAAGCTGATGCGGTGATCATTTCAACCGGTGCCTCCGCTAAATGGCTGGGGCTGGAAAGTGAGCAACGCCTCAATGGTTTTGGCGTTAGTGCCTGCGCGGTTTGTGATGGTTTCTTTTTTAAAGGAAAAGAAGTGGCAATTGTAGGAGCAGGTGATACGGCCGCCGAGGAAGCACTCTATCTTTCCAAGATCTGTTCACAGGTGCATATGATCGTACGCCGGGATGAAATGCGCGCCAGTAAAGTGATGCAGGAAAGAGTGAAGAACACCCCGAATATAAAAATATACTGGAACAGTGTAACGGATGAAGTACTCGGCGACAAAAAAGTACATGCCGTACGTATCCACAATACAAAAACGGATGTGAAAGAAGAAGTACCGGTCAGCGCCTTCTTCGTCGCCATCGGCCATCAGCCCAATTCCGGTATCTTCAAACCCTTTATCGATATGGATGAAGCGGGCTATATCAAAACCATTCCCGGTACCAGCAAGACCAATGTGGAAGGGGTGTTTGCCTCCGGTGATGTGCAGGATAAAATTTACCGCCAGGCTGTGACCGCTGCCGGCAGTGGCTGTATGGCCGCCCTGGATGCAGAACGTTACCTCAGCGCCAAAGGTCTTCACTGATGCCGGCTGTAATGTCCATCGAGTTGCGTGATCTGCATTTCCATGCTTTCCATGGCCTCTATCCGGAGGAACGGAAAACAGGAAATGATTTCCGCGTATGGCTACAAGTGGATTATACACCGCCGGAAGAAGTGATCACGGCTATTGAGGATACGATTAACTATGCCACTCTTTTTGACATGGTGCAGAAAGCGATGCAAAACCCGGTTGAATTACTGGAAACCTTAGTGATGGATATCGCCGGCAGCATTCATGTTCGTTTTCCCCAGGTCATAAAAATCAGTATTTCGATTCATAAACTGCATCCGCCTATTGCCCGGTTTAACGGGGAAGTAGGGGTGAAATATGAAAAGGAATATTAAAATACTTTAGCCTTCCAACGGCCACTGCGGATATACCAGAGGGAGGGGACAAAAAGACAAAGCCAGTAAAGCCACTCACTCATCCAGCCGATATGAATCGGCAGAAAGAAATACTCATTCACCAGGTATACATAAGATGAATACATAATGATCGCAAACAGCTCGATCAGGAATGTGATCTTCGTATTGCCGGTTCCGGTAACCGCACTCAGCAGAATGATTGAAAAAGACATCAGGATCATCGCCGCTGTAACCACCCGCAGGGATGGCAGCGCTGCCTGGATAAATACCTCTCCCTGGCCGAAAATGGATAAAAAGGTTTCCGGAAAAATATTGAGGAGCGTACAGGCAATCAGTGCCCAACCTGTACTCAGCCGCACGATGCGGATGATCAGGGGCACCACCTGGTCTTTCTTATTCTGACCGATCACATTACTCACCATGGCATTGGTGGTGGCGGCAAAAGCCCAGGTTACACAACCAAAAACCCCGAAGATGTTCCGCATCACATTCGACACTTTCAGGGCCATATCCCCATGATGCTCGGTCAATAAAAAGAAAAACTGCCAGCTGATGATACTGATCGCATGCTGGAACATGAGCGGGGCAGACATCGAAAAGATAAGCGCGCTGTTTTCTTTATTCCACCGCATGTCTTTAAATAACCCAAACCGTTTACTGATTCCTTTCCAGCGGATCACCAGGAAGATGACAAACATACCCACGAATTCTGCAATCACCGATGCGATGGCCGCCCCGTTAAACCCGAGTTCCGGCAACCCCCAATGACCAAAAATGAGCAGATAATCCAGTCCGACATTCGCCAGGGTTTCCGCCAGGGTGCCGGCTACCAGGTAACGGCTCTGGTTGGTGCCGACCAGGAGCGCATTCCGCAGCTGGTAGATATACAGAAAGGGGAGCCCCCAGATCCGGATACGCAGGAAACTGACGGCTTTTTCCTGAACAGCAGGGTCATGTATAATCAGACTGAAAATAGCAGGCGTAAGCACCCAGGTAATAATTATACCCGCAATAGCCACCAGCAACCCGATCAGTACGCCCTGGGTAAAGAGCTTACCGATTTCCTCCGGCCTGTTTTCCCCGGCTCTGCGGGCGATCAGAGCCTGCAAGCCATTATTGAGTCCATATCCGATCGCGGCAAAAATGAGGTAATAGACCCCGGTTATACCGGCCACGGCCAATGCATAGGCATCCCCGTTGTAATGCCCCAGGAAAATATTATTGATAATAAAATTCAACTGGGGAATCAGGATGGCCAGACTGATGGGCAGGGCGATCCGGAAGATCTGCCGGTTGCTGATCCCCACCTGTAATTGGCTATGTGTGTTGGCGGACATGGTAAAAAGGAGGCAAACCTACGATATTTAAATTTTTGTCTATTATTGCACGAATTGAAAACCGATTTTGAAACAGTTATTTACCATAGAAAATAATCCGGAAACAGCCGTTCAGCCCGTACTTTCCCTCCGGCTGGGTAATCATCACCTGGGGTATTCCATTACCAGTCCGGATGGAGATAAGTTGTACAGCCTGGCCTATTACCGCACCGAACAGACCGATACCGCCGCATTGGAGGAATTACTGGCCCAAACACCCGCATTGCACAACCATTTTTACAGTGTACAGGTGGCCTGGGATTTTACCGGCAATGCCCTGTTATCTTCAGTAGAACATCAGCCGGAAGAATCCGGTACGATGCTCAGGGCCTTATTCGGTACAAACGGACAGGAAGAAGTGATCACGGAGAATATCAGTAACTGGCAATTATTCAATGTATACGCCGTACCGGCCGGACTCCTGCAAAAAATAAAACAACAATACCCGGCTGCACAGAGCCGTCACCAGATCTCACTTTCCATTAAACAGGTGATTGCCGCCACAGAAGAAGGAAATATGTATGTGGATTTCCGCCCGGATGATTTCACCGTATTGCTGGTAAAATCAAGCCGGCTGTTACTGGCACAGACCTATACATACTCCACACCGGAAGATGTGGTGTATTACCTGCTTAAAATATGCAGCCGGCTGGGTCTTTCCCAACAGGAATTGCAGTTACAGGTATCCGGACTGATCGATAGTGATTCTGCCTTGTATAAAGAACTTTACCAGTATTTCCTTCATATCGGATTCCGTGAATCCGGCTGGCAGGGAAATGACTACCCGGCCCATTTTTTTACCACCCTTAACGACCTGGCCCGATGCGCATCATAGGAGGTGAACATGGCGGACGAAAATTCAACCCGCCCACGAATATGCCCTATACCCGTCCCACCACGGATATAGCCAAGGAAGGATTATTCAATGTACTCCAGCATAAAATGGATTTCGAAAACCTGAAAACACTGGATTTGTTTGGCGGAACGGGCAGTATCAGTTATGAACTGGCGTCAAGGGGTGTACCGGACCTGACCATTGTGGAGAAGGACCATGCCATGTTTGATTTTATTAAAAAGACAGCAGCGGCATTAAAACTGGAAAATTTCAAAATAATCAAAATGGATGTGTTCAAATACATCCAGCAATGTACGGAGCGCTTTGATTTTATTTTTGCCGGACCACCTTATGCGCTCACCAATATCGACGACCTGCCCCGGCTGATTTTTGAAAAACAGTTACTGAATAAAGAGGGCCGCTTCGTCCTTGAGCACACGCCCCGGAATGACTATAAAGCCACCCCGTTTTTTGTAGCGGAACGGAACTACGGTACCACTGTATTCTCTACTTTTGTAGAGGACAGGGACTAACTATGACGAAGAAAGAACTCCGTAATTTTTACAAGGAAAAAAGAAAGGCACTGACCACTGGTGAACAGTCCAGGCTGGATGATCTGCTGCTCATACAGTTCCAGCAGGCGGATATCCCTTTTGTGGAAACCCTTTTTTCCTACTGGCCGATGGCGTCCATGCGGGAACCCGATACCCACCTGTTTGCTGATTTTATGGAGTTCAGAAATCCGGAACTCCGGGTAGCCTATCCGCGGATCACTTCGGATGGAAACACCATGATTTCAGTGTTGACTGATGACTCCACCCGTTTTTTGCAAAATGGGTTTGGTACATACGAGCCGGAAAACGGCGAAATCCTGTCTCCGGACACAATCGATATCATATTTGTGCCCCTGCTTTGTTTTGATAAAAACGGCTACCGTGTCGGCTATGGAAAAGGCTACTATGACCGCTACCTGGCCGCTTGTAATCCGGATTGTATCCGGGTGGGATTCTCCTATTTTGAACCAATAGACGAAATCCCGGATAAGCACGAATTTGACGTACCTTTAAGTCTTTGTATGACGCCTCAATCGATTTATGTTTTCTAATTTTTTTCTCAAATCCTTCCGGATCTTTTTGCTGCCTTTCGCCTTACTGTACTGGGCGGTAATTGCTGTCCGCAACTGGTTCTTTGATAAAAAAATACTGGGATCCAGTACGTTTGGCCTTCCATTGATCTGTATTGGCAACTTATCCGTGGGGGGAACAGGCAAATCACCCATGGTTGAGTACCTCGTTACGGGACTCAGAGACCAATACAGGGTAGGCACCCTGAGCCGGGGATACAAACGGAAGACAAGGGGTTATGCGCTGGCGAATGAAAAGACCACCGCCCTGGAAATAGGGGATGAGCCGATGCAGTTTCACCTGAAGTTTCCGGAAATCCCTGTTGCTGTAGGTGAAGAACGGATAGAAGCGATCCCGCAATTGCTGCATGATCGCCCGGATACTCAGGTTATCATTCTGGATGATGCGTTTCAACACCGGACCGTTAAAGCCGGTCTTAATATTCTGCTCACGGATTATAATAATCTCTTTACCCGTGATTTTTACCTGCCCACCGGGGATCTGAGGGACCTGA
Organism: Chitinophagaceae bacterium; assembly: GCA_035439525.1. Classification (GTDB taxonomy): domain Bacteria; phylum Bacteroidota; class Bacteroidia; order Chitinophagales; family Chitinophagaceae; genus JJ008. The sequence continues at coordinate 5,354 of DAORKK010000094.1, read as the reverse complement.
AAAGCAGCTATAAACGGGCTGAAGTAATTGTGGTGACCAAGTGCCGCAAGGACCTGGATGAAACGGAAAAGAAAAAGATCATCAAGGAAATTTCACCCGTTCCCGGACAACAGATCTATTTCACCTGTATTGAATACAGTCGACCTTATCATATCATCAGCAAAGAAGAAAAAGGGCTGGAATCTCAAGTTGAGATTTTGCTGGTCACGGGCATTGCTAATCCCCGTCCGATAAAAAAATTACTGGAAGGGCACAGTAATACCTACCAGATGTTGCAGTATGCGGACCATCATATTTTCACGATTGATGATTTAAGGGATATCCGGCAGGCCTATGCTAAAATGAATTCAAGGGAGAAAGTGATCCTGACCACCGAGAAGGATGCGGTACGGTTGTTGAAGTTTGCAGAAGAAATCAGGGAACTGCCCCTTTATGTAGTACCGGTCCGTCACCGGTTTTTGTTTGACGAAGGCCCGGCTTTTGATAAGCGGGTCAGTGATTTTATTAAAGATTTTAAAAAAGAGGAGTAAGATATGGGAAGAAAAAATTCCAATAAGAAAAAAATAAAAGAAAGATCATCCTCCGGCCGTGTGGTAAAGGGCGTGATCGATATTACCCGTTCCGGTATGGGCTTTGTAACCGTAGAAGGAATGGAGGCTGATATCATGGTACGGCCGCAGGATTTCAATACGGCCCTCCATGGTGATACGGTAAAAGTGGCGGTAAAGGATACCGATGGCCGCGGACGGCGATTACAAGGCGTGATCCGGGAAGTACTGAACCGGAAACGCACCGAATTTATCGGGAACCTGCAAATGAATAAGGGCTTTGCCTTTTTCATTTCTGAGTCGGATAAACCGATGCCGGATATTTTTATCCCGCTTTATGCCATTGGCAAAGCTAAAGATGGTGACCGCGTGGTGGTGAAACTGCTTGAATGGGATAATGAAGGAGATAAACGTCCCGTTGGGGAAGTGATCACCGTACTGGATGCGGAGAATACCAACGATGCAGCGATGAAAGAGATCCTGCTCGATGGCGGATTCCCGCTGCAGTTTTCTGAAGAAGCACTGGAAGTGGCTGCCCGCATTCCGGATTTGATCGGGGAAGAAGAGATCAAAAAAAGAAAAGATATCCGCGGGATTTTTACCATCACCATCGATCCGGTGGATGCCAAGGATTTTGATGATGCGATTTCATTCCGGAAACTGAAAAACGGTTATTTCGAAATCGGTATTCATATTGCCGATGTAAGCCATTACCTGGAGCCCGAAACCCCGCTTGATAAAGAAGCTTACGGACGTGCCACTTCAGTATACCTGCCGGACCGCGTGAATCCCATGTTGCCCGAACATATTTCAAATGTACTTTGTTCCCTTCGGCCCAATGAAGATAAACTCACGTTCTCCGCCATTTTCCAGCTGAATGCTAAGGGCGAAGTAAAACAATACTGGCTGGGAAAAACCGTGATCCATTCCGATCACCGGTTCACCTATGAAGAAGTACAGGAGATCATCGAAGCAAAAGCCGGACTGTATGCTGAAGAAGTGCTGACCCTGAATGATATTGCACAGAAACTCCGGAAGAAACGGTTTAATAACGGGGCCATTAATTTCTCCTCTCAGGAAGTGCGTTTCAGACTGGATGAGAAAGGGGATCCCATTGGCATCATGATCAAAGAAAGTAAAGAAGCCCATCAGCTGATTGAAGAATATATGTTGCTGGCCAACCGGACCGTGGCAGAAAATATTTCAAAATTAAAGGTCAATGGCAAGCCCCTGCCATTCCCTTACCGGACACACGATGATCCGGATGAAGAGAAGCTGGTACCCTTTGCGGCATTTGCCAAGAAGTTCGGGCATACCTTTGATACCAGTTCACCCGAAGCCATCGCGTCATCTTTTAACCAGCTGTTAAAGGATGTGAATGGCAAGCCGGAACAGCATGTACTGGAACAATTGGGCATCCGTACCATGGCCAAGGCAAAATATACTACGGAGAATGTGGGACATTATGGCCTGGGCTTTGAACATTATTGTCATTTTACTTCACCTATCCGCCGGTACCCGGATGTGCAGGTGCACCGGATTCTGTTTGATGTACTGAACAACACGATGCAGCCTGATAAGAAGATGGAAGAAAAATGCAAACATACCAGCGAACGCGAACGGGCGGCGATGCAGGCAGAACGGGATTCCAACAAGTACAAACAGGTGCAGTATATGCGCAATTATATGGGCGAGGAATTTGACGGAGTGATCAGCGGGGTGGCCTCATTTGGATTCTGGGTCGAGACCGTGGATCACAAATGTGAAGGACTTGTCAGCATCAACAGCCTGCTGGAATACGATGAATTCAGGCATGTGGAAGCCGAATACTGCCTGCTGGGTCACCGCAGTGCCAAAACCTTCCGGATGGGTGATAAGGTCCGGATCAAAGTGGTGGGTGCCAATCTTGGTAAACGTCAACTGGATTATGAATGGGTGGTTTCCGGCGAATTCGCCGAAGAAAAAAGCACCCGGCAAAAAGGTAAAAAACGTAAATGATCCCTATATTGGCCTATGCAAAGTTTTGAATTACTCTCACAGAAATTTGCCTTTCATTTTGAAAAAGCGCATTTCCCGGAAGCGCCTTCGACCCTTTACCAGCCCAATGAGTATTTTCTTAAACTGGGCGGGAAACGGGTGAGGCCGGTGCTTTGCCTGATGGGGAATGAACTGTTTGATGATATCCGCGAAGATGCCTGGGAACTGGCCACCGCAGTGGAACTCTTTCACAATTTCACACTCATTCATGATGATATCATGGATAAAGCCCCTTTGCGCCGGGGGATGCAAACCGTACATACAAAATACGGGGAGAATACGGCGCTCCTTGCAGGAGATGTGATGCTGGTGAAAGCGTATGAGTACCTGAGCCGGATTGATGGTGATTTCCTGAAACCGATCATGCACATATTTAACCAGACGGCCCGGGAAGTCTGTGAAGGCCAGCAATGGGACATGGATTATGAGAAACAGGAAACCGTTCACCTGGATGAATACCTCCGGATGATTGAATTGAAGACCTCTGTATTGCTGGCGGCCAGTCTCAAAATGGGCGCCATCCTTGGCGGCTCCGGGGAACGCAACCAGAATCTCTTATATGAATTTGGCCGCAAGCTTGGCATTGCCTTTCAGGTACAGGATGATTACCTGGATGCCTTCGGCGATCCGGAAAAATTCGGCAAGCAGGTGGGGGGCGATATTCTCGCCAATAAAAAAACCTTCCTGCTGATCCATGCCCTGGAAACCGCCAATGCGGGGCAGCTGGAAGAACTGCAACAGCTGATCGCGGGTAATCCCGCCGATAAAGTGGAGCAGGTGCTCCGGATATTCAGGGATTGCAAAGTAGATGAGTGGGCCATTGAATTAAAGGATAAATACCTGGACGAGGCTTTCCAGCACCTCGATGATATTGCGGTGCTGTCGAAGCGGAAACAACCCCTGACCGACCTGGCCAGGTTCCTGGTACAGCGGGAACATTGATTGTTTGCCGTATTTCCTGTTATGCCATATTTTTTCCCTATTTTGATCAACAAAACCAACTGACTGATGTCAAATTCTCTATTCCGGAAAAAATCAATTGATGTCATTAAGAAAGAATACGACGCCGGACTTTCCGATCATGGATCCGGTTTGAAAAAAATCCTGGGTGTCCGCGACCTCACGTTTATGGGGATTGCCGCGGTCATCGGGGCCGGTATCTTTTCCACCATTGGTGGAGCCGCTTATAATGGCGGACCGGGTATTTCCCTCTTGTTTGTAATCACCGCCATTACCTGTGGTTTTTCGGCCCTGTGTTATGCAGAGTTTGCCAGCCGGGTACCAGTGGCAGGTAGTGCCTATACCTATTCGTATGTCACTTTCGGGGAACTGATCGCCTGGATCATCGGCTGGGCCCTGATCCTGGAATATGCCATTGGGAATATCGTGGTGGCTATATCCTGGAGCGGTTATTTTAATAACCTGCTGGTACATGTATTCAATATCAACCTGCCTTCCTGGATGCTGGTGGATCCCGTTACTGCCGGAAATGCCTTTACCGAAGCCAGTAATGCATTAGCTGCGGGAAATATTGCGGACCCTGCCAAACTGAAGAGTTACCAGTTCGCCGTGGATGCGTATAATAATGCACCGGTTATCGGAGGCAACCATATCTTCTTTAACCTCCCTGCCTTTATCGTAGTGGCCCTGATTACCTGGTTGGCCTATATCGGGATCAAGGAGAGTAAGCAGTCCGCTAATTTCATGGTGATCTTCAAAGTGGCCGTTATCATTTTTGTGATTATTGCCGGCGCATTCTTTGTGGATACCAACAACTGGACGCCCTTTATGCCCAATGGATTTGAAGGCGTGCTGAAAGGAGTATCCGCCGTGTTCTATGCCTATATCGGTTTTGATGCCATTTCCACCATGGCCGAGGAATGTAAGGACCCGCAGCGGGATATGCCCAAAGGGATGATCTACTCCTTACTGGTTTGTACCGTTCTGTATATACTTATTGCCCTGGTGCTGACCGGTATCGAAAGTTATTCCTCTTTTAAAGATGTGAATGATCCGCTGGCGTTTGTATTTGAAAAGCGGGCACCCTGGATTGAAAAAATTGTCTCCATCAGTGCAGTGGTAGCCACCACTTCCGTATTGCTGGTTTTCCAGATCGGGCAGCCCCGTATCTGGATGAGCATGAGCCGGGATGGATTATTGCCTAAAGTATTCCAGAAAATACATCCGAAATTCCAGACACCTTCCTTTGCAACGATCCTGACCGGGGTGATTGTTGGTGTTGGTGCCTTGTTTATCCAAAGCGGATTGGTAACCGACCTTACAAGTATCGGAACCTTGTTTGCTTTTGTCCTGGTATCCGGTGGTGTGTTGTTGTTGCCCAGAGTAGCGAAGGAACCGGGAAAATTTCACCTGCCGTATATCAATGGTAAATTCATTGTCCCGGCCCTGATGGCTGTGTTCATTTATGTCTTCCGGGACCGTCTTCAGGAATCGGTAAAACATATCGGGCATGAAGATTACCAGGAAGTCCTGTTTCTGGTATTTGTACTAATTGCAGTAATCCTTTCTGTATTGACATTCATCCGTAATTTTTCGTTCATCCCCATCATGGGTGTGCTGTCCTGTCTTTACCTCATGATCGAAATCCCGGCCGTCAGCTGGACCTGGTTCTTTGCCTGGATGGGATTGGGTTTGCTGATTTACTTCTTGTATGGATACAGAAATAGTAAACTGGCGAAGAAGGGCTAGTCAGGAGTCGGGAGTCAGGAGTCGGGAGTCGGGAGTCGGGAGTCATTACAGAAAGGATTA
>DAORKK010000093.1:0-11780 GCA_035439525.1 Chitinophagaceae bacterium | reverse complement strand
AATTTTTAAAAGCTGTAAAGCTTTATGACATTAACAAACAGATCAAAACCGGTGGATCGTAAGCCGATGACTTTCCTGGAGAGTATTTATCTCTGGAATATCATGAAGGGTATGGGCATAACGATCAGTCACTTGTTTAAAAAGAAAGCCACGATTCAATACCCCGAACAGAAAAGGAGCTTCTCCAAAGTGTTCAGGGGACTCCATGTGCTGAATCGTGATGCGGAAGGAAGGGAAAATTGTACAGCCTGCGGATTATGTGCCGTGGCCTGTCCGGCGGAAGCGATTACGATGGAAGGCGCCGAACGTCTTCCGGGTGAAGAGCACCTGTACCGCGAAGAAAAATATGCAGCTAAATATGAGATCAATATGCTGCGTTGCATTTTCTGCGGACTCTGCGAAGAGGCCTGTCCCAAAGACGCGATCTACCTGTCACAAACCTTTGCCCCGGCCAATTACGGACGGAAGGGCTTTATCTATAAGAAAGATGACCTCCTGATCCCACACCCCGTGCTGGAAAAAGAGGCGTACCAGAAGGCATTGGGGGAAAAAGCAACAAACAACTAAGAACGACTAACGGCTTATAAGAAATGAACATTACAATAATTGATATACTCTGGTGGTTCCTCTCGGTGGTGGCTATTTTCAGCGCCCTGATGATGGTGACCAGTAAGAATCCTGTCTACAGCGTGCTGTGGCTGATTGCCACTTTCTTTGCAATCTCCGGCCACTATATCCTGCTCAATGCACAGTTCCTGGCGATCGTGAACATTATTGTGTATGCCGGGGCGATCATGGTATTGTTCCTGTTTGTGATAATGCTGATGAACCTGAATAAGGAAACAGAACCACAAAAAAACCGCTGGCTGAAAATTGCCGGGGCATTGGCCGGAGGCTGTCTGATGCTGGTCCTGGTGGCTGCGTTGAAAGATGCGGCAGCAAAGGAGCAGGTAGCTTCAGTGAACCAGGGAAACATCGGGTTGATCAAGAACCTCGGAAAAGAACTCTTTACCACCTATGTGGTACCGTTTGAAATCAGCAGTGTTTTGTTTCTGAGTGCGATGGTGGGAGCCGTGGTGATCGGGAAGAAAGAGTAAATTATTTAACTAACCAGGAAGGTATTGAACTACGGTTCACCAGCCTTCTAAACGTACGATATGCCGATACTTAATTATATCATCCTGTCAATTGCCCTGTTCAGTATAGGGATTGTAGGGGTACTGACCCGCCGCAATGCGATCATCATATTCATGTGCATAGAACTCATGCTGAATGCCGTGAACCTGCTCCTCGTGGCCTTTTCCAAAATGCATATGAACGCGGCTTTCAAAGCGGGTGACCTGGCCGGTACAGCAGGTACCGACGGACAGATCTTTGTATTTTTTATCATGGTGGTGGCGGCAGCGGAAGTCAGCGTGGGACTGGCCATTATAGTGATGATGTACCGCAATATACATTCGGTGGATGTGAATTTTTTAAACCGATTAAAACAGTAGGCCCCGGACGGGAAATAGTATATGAATAACGCTTTACAGATAGTTTACCTGATTCCCCTGCTGCCCTTGCTGGGCTTCCTGATCAACGGGCTGGGCAGAAACTATTTATCCAAAACACTGATCGGCCTGATTGGCTCGGGTAGTATTCTCGGTTCACTCATCCTCAGCATCTGGGTATTCATGCAGGTGAAAGACGGCAATACGTTTGTTGCCGAGTATTTTAATTTTATCGCAGTAGATAAACTGGTTATTCCCTTTGCGTTAAAGATCGACCAGCTTTCTGCTGTTTTCCTGCTGATCATTACCGGCGTCGGATTCCTGATTCATGTGTATTCGGCTTCCTATATGCACGAAGAGAAGCCCGGTCATTTCGGACGCTATTTTGCCTACCTCAATCTCTTTGTTTTCTCCATGTTGCTGCTGGTCATGGGCGCCAACCTGGTGATCCTGTTTATCGGGTGGGAGGGTGTAGGACTCTGCTCATACCTGCTGATCGGCTATTGGTTCAAGAAACAGGAGTATAATAAAGCGGCCAATAAAGCTTTTATCATGAACCGGATCGGGGACCTGGCGTTCCTGATCGCGATCTTCTGGCTGATTGCAAGGGTAGGTACGGTTTCTTTTGATGAATTGTTTACAGCTGTTAACCTGGCAAAACTCAGCGCTTCCGATATTACCGTGATTACGTTGTTACTCTTTATCGGGGCTACGGGTAAAAGTGCACAGATTCCGCTTTATACCTGGTTGCCGGATGCCATGGCGGGTCCCACACCAGTCTCCGCCCTGATCCACGCGGCTACCATGGTCACGGCTGGTATTTATATGATAGCCCGTAGTCATGTGTTGTATAGTATGGATGCGGCCGAACTGACACGCAATATCATCACCTATACCGGAATGGCAACCGCTTTACTGGCCGCTACCATTGCGTTGAAACAAAACGATATTAAAAAAGTATTGGCTTATTCCACCGTTAGCCAGCTGGGCTTTATGTTCGTGGCCCTGGGTACCGGTGCATATGTGGCAGCTGTATTCCATGTAATGACCCATGCTTTTTTCAAAGCACTGTTATTCCTGGGTAGTGGATCTGTTATCCATGCAATGGGCGGGGAACAGGATATCCGGAATATGGGCGGTCTCAGCAAGAAACTCAGGATCACCTATGTAACTTTCTTTATCGGGTGTATTGCGATTGCCGGTATTCCTCCATTCAGCGGCTTCTTCTCTAAAGACGCCATCCTGTTAAGTGCTTTTATGAAGAGTCCGGTTTTGTATGCAGTAGCCGTATTTACCGCCTTACTGACCGCGTTCTATATGTTCCGTTTGCTTATAATCACGTTTACGGGCAAATTCAGGGGTACAGATGAGCAGGCGCATCACCTGCATGAAAGTCCCCTGGCCATGACATTGCCGTTGATCATACTGGCAGTGTTATCCATTGTTGGCGGACTGGTTGGCATCCCGGAAGTGATCCGTGAGGGAGGCCATAAACTGAGTGCTTTCCTGGCCCCGGCGGTAAGTTCCATGCCACACGAACATCATTTATCACACAGTGACGAATACCTGCTGATGGGTATTTCCACCGGACTTGTATTGGCAACAATTCTTGCGGCTTTTATGGTTTACCGGAATTACCAGCGGAAAGACGCCACCGGATTCGCCAAAGTACTCGAGAACAAGTGGTACGTGGATGAATTATACGACCGCATCATTGTACAACCCCTGCACTGGTTAGGTGGGTTCCTGAAAGATATCTTCGACCTGAAAGTGGTGGATGGGTTAGTGAACGGAGCCGGCCGCCTGGTAAACTACGGCAGCCGTCAATTGAGGCTCCTGCAGAGCGGACAGGTAGGCAGTTATGTATTACTGATGGTGCTGAGTATGGTGTTGATTTTTGCAATTCAATTTTTTCTGAGAAAATAAATCCACCGCCAAAGGCGGGCTATTGATATGATCGCATTCTTACTGATACTGATTCCCCTGGCCACAGGGTTGCTTAGCTTCCTCATCCGGGAAGAAAAGACGGCAAAGGCATTTGCTTTTTTAGCCTCATTGGCCACGTTGGCTGTTTCCTTACTGGGCCTGACCCTGATGAATTCCGAAAGCAATCTGCAATTCAGCGCAGCATGGATGAGTTCGCTGGGCAGCAGTTTTGCGCTGAAGATTGACGGGATGGGACAGGTACTCTGCCTGCTGACCGCTATTGCATACCCGCTTACCTTCCTGGGTACCTGGCAGGCATCCCCGAAAAATGCCAATCGCTTTTTTGGACTCATGCTGCTGGCGCAGGCCGGTATGATGGGCGTGTTCCTGGCCAATGACGCCTTGTTATTTTATTTCTGCTGGGAACTGGCATTAATTCCGATGTATTTTCTGGCCTCCCAGTGGGGTGGGGAAAAGCGGATCGCAGTCACCTTTAAATTCTTTGTGTATACCTTCCTGGGCTCCTTGCTGATGCTGATCGGTATTTTATACCTGCAATCACAGACGCCGGATCATTCATTTGGACTCAGTGCATTTTACAAACTGAAGATTCCGGCCAGTGATCAGCTATGGTTATTCTGGCTGTTCTTTGTGGCATTTGCGATCAAGATGCCCCTCTTTCCCTTCCACACCTGGCAGCCGGATACATATGAACAGGCGCCTACGGCAACCACGATGATCCTCAGCGGGGTCATGGTTAAAATGGGCCTGCTCGGCCTGATCCGCTGGCTGATGCCGGTATTACCGCTGGCTTCTTTCCAATGGGGTGATGTGGTGATGATCCTCGCAGTGATCGGAATCATTTATGCCTCGCTGGTGGCCATCCGTCAGGATGACCTGAAACGACTTATCGCATACTCCTCCATTGCACATATCAGCCTGATGGCGGCTGCTTTGTTTGCTGAAAACCTCAGTGGCACACAGGGCGTGATGATTCAACTATTCAATCACGGAGTTAATATCATTGGCCTCTGGATTATCGTGGAGATTATTGAACGCAGATATGGCACACGGAAAATATCTGAATTAGGCGGACTCGCCCAGCAGGCACCGGTTATGGCCATCTTCTTTGTGGTCATCGCCCTGGCGAATATAGCACTGCCGCTGACCAACGGATTTGCCGGTGAATTCCTTATGTTTAACGGGTTGTTGTCGGCGCAATCCAACTTTAAAGTTGTCTTTACAGTACTCGCCGGACTGGGAATTATCCTGGCCGCTGTGTACACATTGAATATGATCCGTAAAACATTTTACGGGGAAGCCGTTAGCCTGAGGGTGCCGGTAACGGATCTGAAACTGAATGAGCAACTGGCGCTGGGGCTGATTGTGGTGATCATCCTTTGGCTGGGGATCTATCCGCAGTCCATGCTGGAGCTGACGGACAGTTTCTCCAAAGAATGGTTTAGTAAAATAGATGTTAGTTATTTATTCCGCAAGTAATAAGGAAACGATCGTATGAACGCATTAATAATTTCGGCTGTACTGGGAGTGGTGATGATGTTCAGTGGTATTCTGCTGAAGCAAAAATCGGCTATCCGTACAGTGGCCATTGCCGGCATCCTGGTGCTGCTGGGTATGAGTATTCTTGACCTGAAAGGGATTCAGCTTTTCTCCATTGATACCCGGGAGATGATCGTCTTTGATCATTTCGCCCTGGTCTTTAATACGGTCATCTTTGCCGTGGTGCTGCTTTATCTTTTATTATCGGCTCCGGACATGGAGAAGGTGGGCGTGAATTATGCGGAATATTTTGCCCTGATCTTCTTTATTCTTTGCGGGGCCACACTGGTAACTTCATTCAAATCCCTGCTTATTTTATTCCTGGGAATTGAAATTATTTCCATCCCGCTGTATATTCTTACCGGCAGTGATAAACGCAATCTGAAAGGCAATGAAGCCGCCCTGAAATATTTTTTGCTGGGTTCCTTTTCCACCGGTCTCATGCTGATGGGAATCGCCCTGCTTTACGGAGCCAGGGCTTCGTTCAGTACTGTTATCAGCCCGGCAATCATACCACAGAATATGAGTTTGCTTTACGCGGGTATGATCCTCCTCCTTTTTGCCATGGCTTTTAAAGTATCAGCGGCACCTTTTCATTTCTGGACACCGGATGTGTACGACGGGGCTCCAACCGTTTTTACATCCTTCATGGCAACGATCGTCAAAGTGGTGGTTTTCTTCGGTTTTATCCGGCTCTTCGATGATATGTTTGAGCCGCAACAGGGTCAATGGAGACTCTGGGTGACGGTCATAACCGCGGTAACATTGTTTATCGGTAATATAACAGCCGTTTTCCAACAAAGTGTAAAACGGATGCTGGCTTATTCCAGTATCGCCCAGGCCGGCTTTATGTTGTTTGCTTTATATGCAATGAGTGGGGATGGGAAAGAAGGGTTGATGCTTTATACAGTAGCTTACAGTGCGGCCACGATCGGAATCTTTGCCGTGCTGGCGCGCATGAGTGACTATACATTTGACGGATTTAATGGTCTTGCCAAATCACAACCCATGGTGGCCGCCACCCTTACTGTTTTTTTATTGTCCCTTGCAGGTATTCCGCTGACAGCCGGCTTTATGGCTAAGTTTTATATGCTGAAAGCCGCACTGGGTACCCCGGGAAGTTTGTGGCTGGTGATCTTTGCCGTATTAATGGCGGCGGTCAGCGTTTATTATTATTTCAGGGTGATTCAGGCGATGTATTTTAAAGAACCCGGCGACACCCCGCATCCGGTGTTTCCATCCTTTTTCAAAGGGATGTTGCTGGTGCTGGCAATCCTGGTTATCCTGCTGGGGGTTTATCCTGAACTGCTTTTAGGCCGCCTGTACTTTTAACCGGGCTTCCATCCGGGCATTAACTATCTTTGAGGAGCGGGAACAGACAACCGATCTGCGCGATTATCATATATGAATTTCCGTGATGTATTCTCCCTGGCTTTTCGCACCGTCCGAGGTAATAAACTGAGGACCGGACTTACCGTTTCCATTATCGCATTCGGGATTATGGCACTGATTGGTATTATCACTGCTATACAGGCGATGAACCAGAAGTTTACAGAGAGTTTTTCTTCCATGGGGGCCAATGCGTTTACCATCCGTTTCAAAGAACGGAATATCCGTTTTGGCGGTGGCAACCAGAGCGAAATGAAGCTGAGTACCCGTGGCGGTCGTAAATCCCGGGTATCCAATCTTGATAAAAACATCACCAAGGATGAAGCCGAGCTTTTTGTACGGCGTTTTGATTTTCCCTCAATGAAAAGCATCTCCATTTTTTCCAACCGGAATAATATTGTTTCCCATGAGAACTTCAAGACAAGCCCCAATGTCCTGATGTTTGGCGGGGATGAGAATTACCTTGCCTTGAACGGATTCAGTCTGCAATACGGACGCAATATGAACCGGATGGACGTGCAGACCGGCCGTAATGTTTGTATACTGGGTTATGATGTGGCCAAACGCTTGTTCAAGCTAGGGCCTGCAGGTGCGGTAAACGGGGTGGTGCGGATCAACAATATTCCGTTCCGTGTGCTGGGCGTATTGGAGAGTAAGGGCTCTTCTTTTGGTTTTAACCGGGATAATATTATCATTACTACTTATACCAATGTAGACCGCAATTTTCCATCCGGATTTTCATATGTGATTGCCGTAAAGGCCAATGACCTGATCAAGGTCAATGCCGCGATGGGAGAAGCCGAAGGTACATTCAGGGCGATCCGCAAACTCATGATTACAGAGGAAAGTAATTTTGTGCTCGACCGAAGTGACAGTGTGGCGGAAAAAGCCATGAACAGTCTTCGTTTCCTTACCATTTCTGCCACGGTAATCGGGTTGATCACCCTGATCGGTGCAGCCATTGGCCTGATGAATATAATGCTGGTATCTGTTTCGGAGCGGACCCGGGAAGTTGGCCTGGTCAAAGCAATCGGAGGGAAAAGCCAGATGGTCAGCCGCCAGTTTTTACTGGAAGCCATTATAATCAGCATGCTGGGGGCCATTTTCGGGATTATCCTGGGAATATTGGTCGGCAACAGCTTTTCGCTGGTACTCAATACCGGCTTTGTGGTGCCCTGGAACTGGGTGATTTACGGCATCGTGATCTGTACCCTGGTAGGTTTGCTGGCCGGTCTCTATCCGGCTTTGAAAGCGGGACGCCTCAATCCCATCGAAGCGCTCCGGTATGAATAATACCTTCAGGATCTATATCGCAAACGTTTTCTCTATGAATTTCCTGTAAATAATTTAGCAGGAAATGGTTCCGTATTAAAAAATCCTTAACTTGAAGCCCCTTCCCGAAAAAGCCGGGATGGCGGATTTTTTTATCAACTTTTTTCTTAGCATTGTGTCTCTGAAAGAGATGACTATTCTAACTTTTAAAAACTAAAAAACAAAGATCATGGCAGAGATTAAACCAACTGCAACAGCATCAGGTAAGGCAACCACAGTTCAGGCAAAGAAAAGCAGCAACGCCATTTCATGGATCGCACCGATTGTTTGTGTGCTCGCCGGTTATGCAATCTGGCGTTTTATGATGGGTAATGCCGCTTCATTTGAACAGCCGGATCCTGCCGGTGGATTCTGGCCCAGCCACAAAGGTCCCAAGGACGCATTCAGCCGTATTTATGAAGGTGGTATCATCGTTCCCCTGCTGATCGGTATGCTCCTGATGGTAATCGTGTTTTCCATTGAGCGTTTACTGACGATCCGTAAGGCACTCGGTAATGGTTCTATTGCTGATTTTATCCGCAAAGTACAATATCACCTGGCCAATAAGAATGTGGACGCTGCCCTGGCAGAGTGCGACAAACAGCGTGGTTCTGTAGGAAATGTAATGAAAGCCGGTCTCCGCCGTTATAAAGAAATGATTTCTGAAGGCAACCTGAATACTGAGCAGAAAGTAATCGCGATCCAGAAAGAAGTGGAAGAAGCCACAGCCCTGGAATTGCCGATGCTGCAGAAGAACCTGGTATTCCTTTCCACGATCACTTCCGTAGGTACCCTGATCGCCCTCTTAGGTACGGTTATCGGTATGATCAAATCATTCTCAGCCCTCGGTAATGAAGGTGGTGGTAGCGCAGCCGGTGAGCTGGCGATCGGTATCTCTGAGGCCCTGTATAATACCGCCCTCGGTATCGGTACATCCGCCCTGGCCCTGATCATGTATAACATCTTCACAACCAAGATCGACTCTATCACTTATGGCATTGATGAATCAGGTTTCACCCTGACTCAAAGCTTCGCTTCCCTGTACAAATAAGAAGCGCGGTTTTGATATGGAAAATGAATACTATTTCATCTAATTACTAAATTAAGTTTCATGCCAAGTGTTAAGATACCTAAAAAGAGTACGTTTACGGATATGACACCCTTCGTGGATGTGGCATTCCTTATCCTGTCCTTTTTCATTATGGCGACCAAGTTCAAACCGCAGGAGCCGGTAGAGATCACTACTCCGGGATCAGTTTTGTCACAAAAACTGCCTGAAAACAATGCCGTGCTGATTTCCATTGATTCAACAGACCGGGTTTACTTTACAATTTTATCAGAAAAAGATAAATCCAAGTTTGACGCAATCATTGCAGGGATCAATTCCTCCCAGAACCTGGGTTTAAGCCCTTCGGAAATGGCAAACTTCAAGAAGACTTTTGCAGTAGGTGTTCCTTTTACCGGGTTAAAGCAATTGCTGGCAACGGATGCAAAGGATCAGCCAAAGCTGAAAGTACCGGGTATTCCTGTACTGGACACCCTGAACAATCAGCTCTTCTGGTGGATTCGTGAAGCAAAGTCTGCTTTCCGGGGTGAAAAACTGAATTACCTGATCAAAGGGGATGGATCATCAAAATATCCAACGTTTGAAGCGGTGATTTCTGCCCTGAAAAAGAACGAGGAGTTTAAATACAATCTGGTTACCGCGCTGGATGAGATTCCGGCTGGTACAGAATTGTACCGGAGGGAAGCCGCCGGAGAAAAAGATTTAAAGAAATAATTTTTAAAACCAATTCATTATGGCAAGTATAGAAGAAGGTGGCGATGGTGGCCACAAAAAAGGTCCAGGGGTGAAAAAAGCCAAAAAGCTTTCGACCCGCGTGGATATGACGCCAATGGTGGATCTCGGGTTCCTGCTGATTACGTTCTTCGTATTCACGGCAACCATGAGCACCCCTACGACGCTCGACCTCAATATGCCTAAGGATGTGAAGGATGTAAAAGAGCAGACCGAGGTAAAGGAATCCTCTGTGCTCAGCATCATGCTGGGAAAAAATAATGTCATTTATTATTATGAAGGAAAACTGAAGGAAGATGGAAGCAACTTCAAAACGGCTACCTATACTTCAATCCGTGACATTATTGTAAACAAAAAGAAAGAGGTGATTTCCCGGTATGTGACTGATCCGGAATGCGAGGCAAAAGCGAAAGCGGAAGGAAAACCAGTCAGCAATTGTGCCGACAAGGATTTTGTTGTGATCATTAAACCCAGTCCTGAAGCCACGTATAAAAACACGGTGGATATGTTGGATGAAATGACCATCAACCAGGTGCGTACCTACGCCATGGTAAAAATCTTTGATCAGGAATTTGAGCTGATTAAGGTAACTGAAGGTGCGGCGCCTGCAACAGCTCCCGCAAATTAACAGAACGGGGTTTATGGAAATGAATCCCTTGTGCATCTAATTAAAAAAGCTACGTAATGGAAGCCAATAAAATACTCTCAGCCGATGTTCTGGACATCATCTTTGACGGAAAGAACAAAGACTATGGCGCGTATGAGTTAAGAAAGACTTATAACCGCCGGATTACACGCGCTCTCATCATTACAGGCTCCGTCGCCCTGCTGGCTTTATTGTCCTCCATCTTATCGAGCACAATGAAGGAAAAGGCGGACAAGAAGCTGAAAATGAATGAGATGACTATCCAGGATGTGAAGCAGGAAGAGAAGAAGGCCATTCCGCCTCCTCCTCCGCCGCCTCCGCCAAAGCAAGACCCTCCGAAAGTGGAAATGAAACAGTTCACGCCTCCGGTGATCAAAAAGGATGAGGAAGTGGAAAAACCACCACCCCCGCAGGAAGAGCTGAAAGAAGCCAAGATCGATGTAGTCAGCCAGGAAGGTATCAAGGATGAAGGTATTGCAGCCCCTGTGGATATCGACCAGGGTAAGCAGATCGTCGAAGTAAAAAAAGAAGACGACGAAAATAAAATCTTCGACAAAGTGGAAATCGAAGCCAGTTTCCCGGGCGGTGACTCCAAATGGCGTCAATACCTCGAAAGAAACGCAAATGGCCAGGTAGCCACCGACAATGGTGCTCCGGAAGGTACCTACACCACTGTAGTACAGTTTGTAGTGGACAAAGAAGGAAACATCAGTGACGTAAGAGCCCTTACCAACCACGGTTACGGTATGGAAGAAGAAGCCATCCGGGTAATTAAAAAAGGACCCAAATGGAGCCCCGCCGTACAAAATGGCCGCCAGGTTAAAGCCTACCGCAAACAGCCGATCACGTTCAGAGTAGAATCTGAGTAATTCAGGTTTAGCATATTTAGAAATCCTCTCTTTTTAAGAGAGGATTTTTTTTATGCCGGCTTATTGGTAAAGTCGATAGTCAATAGTCGTTAGCCTCCCTGCCGGCAAAGGCAGGTTAACAGCCATGAGCTTCAGTTTATAGTCAGATTCGACCTGCTTTAGGATTTTTTACTTTTTACTTTTGAATTTTGACTTTCCCCTTCCACTAATTTTGCCTCTATGAATAAGCTGACCGGCTGGGATGATACCATTGTTGCTCTCGCCACACCTCCCGGGGTGGGGGCTATCGGCGTAATACGGCTCAGTGGTGCCCGGGCCATTGAACTGGTCAATAACTTATTCCCTTCAAAAAATCTGTTGCTGCAGGCGGCTCATACGCTGCATGTGGGATTGCTGAAAGAAGGTGATACGGTGCTGGATGAAGTGGTTCTCTCGCTGTATCGGAATCCCCGTTCTTATACCGGGGAGGAGGTGGTGGAGATCAGCTGCCATGGTTCCCCATTTGTGCAGCAGCAGGTGATTGATGCCTGTATCCGGCAGGGAGCCAGGCTCGCCAAACCCGGGGAATTTACCCAACGGGCCTTCCTGAACGGCAAGATGGATCTTACACAGGCCGAAGCCGTAGCAGACCTGATAGCTGCGAATACAGCCGCTTCACAAAAAGCAGCCCTGCATACGATACGCGGAGGTTTCTCGGAGAACCTGAAAGAGCTCCGTGACCGCTTGCTTACTTTTTCCGCGCTGATTGAACTGGAACTGGATTTCTCCCAGGAAGATGTGGAGTTTGC
>DAORKK010000092.1:0-12006 GCA_035439525.1 Chitinophagaceae bacterium | reverse complement strand
CTTTTATATTCAGGACAATAAATTGCTCCAGCTGGCGTATGCAAGGTTTGTTGATATTCAGCAGGCGGAAGAACAGGCGAGGGAAGCACAAATTGAAGCGGCGCTGGAAAGAGTGAGAAGCCGCAGCATGGCTATGCACAAGAGTGATGAACTGAAAGACGTGATACGGGTGGTGCTGGAGCAATTTATTGTCCTGAATATAAAAGCAGAGCATGCCGGTTTTTATATTGATTATAAGGCCCATGATGATATGCACATCTGGCTGGCCGACCCGAACCTTGAACCATTCTTTGCGGTGATTCCGTATTTTGACACACCAACCTGGAATAGTTTTCTGGAAGCCAAAACAAAAGGAGTTCCCCTTCACACTGATTTACTGGATTTCAAAACGAAAAACAAATTCTATACATCCTTATTTAAGTTATTCAAAGTACCTGAGGAGGCAAAGCAATTTTATTTGAAATGCAAAGGGCTTGCTGTTTCGACTGTGCTGCTGGATAATGTAGGATTGTACATTGAAAATTTTTCAGCCATTCCTTATACCGATCAGGAGAATGAAATATTGATGCGTTTTGGAAATGTTTTCCAGCAAACCTATACCCGGTTCCTCGATCTGCAAAAAGCGGAAGCCCAGGCCCGGGAAGCACAGATAGAAGTGGCACTGGAAAGAGTCAGGTCCAGGAGCATGGCCATGCATAAAAGTGTAGAACTTGCCGATCTTTCACTGGAACTGGTAAAACAGGTACAGGCCCTTGGGGTTGCCACCTGGTTTTGTGCATTTAATATTAAAGATGATGAGTTACAGGGTTCCCTGGAATGGGGTAGTAATGGCCAGGGTACTTTCCCTACATACCGGACACCACGGGAAGGGGTTTTTCTCCGTTATTATGAAGCCGGACAAAAAGGAGAAACACTGCTGATCAACGAAATCGGTGAAGCAGAATGTCCGGCCCATTACGAGTACCTGTGTACTTTACCGGGATTGGGTGAACAATTGCTTGGTATGAAAAATGCCGGGATTGCTTTTCCGGTTTCTCAGATCGACCATGTAGCTTTTTTTAAATACGGGTATATCATCTTTATTACTTATAAAGCAGTACCTGAATCCCACGATATTTTTGTGCGGTTTGCCAAAATATTTGAACAAACCTATACCCGTTTTCTGGATTTGAAAAAGGCGGAAGCTCAGGCAAGGGAAGCACAGATTGAAGCGGCAGTGGAGAGAGTAAGGGCACAATCAATGGCGATGCACAAAGCCAGTGACCTGGTACGGGTAAATGAAGAATTGCTCTTACAATTAAGCCGGCTGAATATAACCGGGCTGACAGGTGTTTCCTTTTATTTAGTGGATGAAGCCGGAATGGTTAAAGTCTGGGATCTCTCCAGTCCGGGTAATGTGAGTGGCGCCAATAATTATGCATTCAGTTATGATCCTGAAAAATTTCCCATTCTGGGAGAGTTTGTCGGAATATGGAAAGCCGCGGAACAGGATTATTTCATCCTTGACTTCCCCCTGGAAAAACTGTTACTGGCTTTAGAAGAACTGCAACAAATAGCACCGGATGTAGCAGTTCATTTCCGCAATGCAATAGCCAGTGGTGCGTTAACCCATCAATGGAACCCGGCTGGGCGGCTGACCAATGGGATGTTGTCCATTGACATGATGCAAGCACCATCTGAAGACACAAAGAATATTGTGCTGAAAATGGCTGGAGCATTTAACCTGGCTTACCAGCGTTTTCTCGATCTGCAAAAAGCAGAAGCTCAAACCAAAGAAGCGCAGATTGAAGCTGCATTAGAAAAAGTGCGTAGCCGGACGATGGCCATGCAAAGCAGCAATGAATTGCAGGAAACAGCAGCCGTACTTTTCCAGGAGTTTAAAAAACTGGGAACGGATCATATGTACCAGGTCACCATTGGAATATACAATGAGGCAGCCCAGCTAATCGATTTCCGGGTAACCAGTTGGGCAGATAATGGAGCACAGGAAAACCGTTCGTTCCAACTAGATATGAACGAACCCACCTTGTTATTTCCGGCAGTTACAGCCTGGAGAGCGAATAAGAAATCAGTAGTTATTGACCTGACCGGCGAAGCACTGGAAGGCTGGCTTAACTATCGTAACAGGATGAGCGGTATTACTGTCCGAAGCCAGGATACAGAGGGCCGCCGGGTAATCAGTGTTGCCTTCTTTTCCAAGGGACATATTTCTATTTCATCACCGGTACCCGTATCTGATGAAACGCTAAGAACATTGGAGCGGTTTGCTGCCGTATTCGATGGAACCTATACCCGTTTTCTTGACCTGGAAAAAGCAGAAGCGCAGGCCAGGGAAGCGCAGATTGCAGCGGCATTGGAACGGGTCAGAAGCCGTACGCTGGCCATGCAGCGAAGCGAAGAATTGGTGGAGACAGCCGCCGTTTTGTTCCAGCAATTAAATGCCCTGGGTATTGAACCCAACAGGTTATATATTTCAATTATCAATAGTGAACAGGGAGAAACGGAATTCTGGATCACCGATGAAGAGGGACGTAAGGTAAGTACGGCTTTCACCGCTAAAATGCAGGATAATGCCACGTTCCTGAAAATGTTTGAAGGCTGGAGACAACAGCAAAAATCACTGGTGATTGATATGCAGGGGGAAGAGCTGCAAAATTATTTCCGACATCTCACCGGACTGGGTGTATCGTTTAAAGGCGGACTGGAACAAAAAAGAAGAATACAGGAGATTGCTTATTTCAGCAAAGGATTTATCGGGATGGCTTCACCGGAAGAACAACCTGCGGAAACACTGGAATTACTGGAACGGTTTGCCGCGGTTTTCAATCTCACCTTCACGCGGTTTAATGATCTGAAAATGGCAGAAGCGCATGCCCGACAGTCAGAGCTGGATCTGATAGCCATCAAAGAGGCCAAACTGAAGGCAGAAGAGGCATTGTCTGTTTTGCAGGCAACCCAGAAGCAATTGGTGCAGGCGGAAAAAATGGCCAGTCTCGGGGAACTAACTGCCGGCATCGCCCATGAGATACAGAACCCATTGAACTTCGTCAACAACTTCAGTGAAGTGAGTAATGAGTTGATCAGTGAAATGGTTGACGAGGTTGACAAGGGTAATACAGAAGAAGTGAAAGCGATTGCCAGGGATGTGCAGCAAAACCTGGAAAAGATTCTACACCACGGCAAGCGGGCGGATGGCATTGTAAAAGGGATGTTGCAGCACAGCCGGAGCAGCAGCGGGGTGAAAGAGCCCACAGATATCAATGCACTGGCGGATGAGTACCTGCGGCTGGCGTATCACGGGCTGAGGGCCAAAGACAAGTCGTTCAATGCTTCATTAAAAACTGAATTTGACGATACGATTGGGAATATTCCTGTCATTCCACAGGATATAGGAAGGGTCATTCTGAACCTGATCACGAATGCGTTTTATGCGGCCCCCCTGCCCCCCAAAGGGGGGTTCTCAGACCCCGATTACAGGCATGTTCCCACAGTCTGGGTTAGTACAAAAAGGGAAAGGGATAAAGTAATTATTTCGGTCAGGGATAACGGACCTGGTATTCCTGAAGAAATCAGGGATAAAATCTTCCAGCCTTTTTTCACTACCAAGCCCACCGGTCAGGGAACAGGACTGGGATTGAGTTTGAGTTATGATATTGTGAAAGCGCATGGAGGGGAGTTGAAAGTGAATACAACAGAAGGGGGAGGAGCAGAGTTTATTATCCAATTAAACATGGCATAACTGAAATGAAAAGACTGTATTTACTCGTAGCATTGATACTTTACACTTCAGCGTGTATTGGTCAGGAAGATATTGTTCCGGAAATCAGGAGGAATGTAGATAGTATACTTCAGAAAATTGAATTGGAAAAAGACCACGAAAAACGTTTTGATTTAATTCTGACTATCTACGATACACGGGTTGAGGGATACCCATTATTAATTCTTGAAACATTCCGGAAATTGCTGGTTATCGCAAAAAGGGATAAGGATATCATTTCAGAATCGAACGCATATAGTTTCGCGGGACAGGGGTACCGGTTATCAGCCAATTATATAAAGGCATTGGATTATCACCACAAAGCCATTGCATTGGCAGAGGAAAGCGGAAACATATCTGTGCTGGCCTGGGCGCAGAACCAGATTGGACATATATACAAGGACAGGGAAGAAAACGGGAAAGCGATTGCGTTGTATACGGCTTCAAAGCAAAACGCCACCCGTGGAAAAGTGAAATATATTGAAGCCTGGGCTATGATGAATCTGGCAGCCGTTTACCTGGCGGCCAACCAACCTGACTCATCCCTTTTTTATGGAAACCTGTCATATGAAAAGCTCATTGACCAGAAAGGATTCTTCACACAGGCACCTTATATTTTTTCTAATATGGCCGGGGCCTATAGCAAAAAAGGGGACAATGTTAAAGCCCTGGAATATTCTCATAAGGCAATCAGTCTGGCAAATAAAAACAGATCCCCTCGCTATAAGGGTATCGCTTACACAGCTTTTGCCCAGCATTTTCAGCGGATCAACCAGCTGGATTCCTGTGTTTTTTATGCCAAAAATGCGATTGAATCTGTAAATAACAGCCTGTTTGGATACATGGCCATAAAGCCTGCAAGGCTGCTGATGGATTTGTATGAGAATACCAACGCAGACAGCACCATCAAATACCTGAAAATTTACAGGGCGGCGAATGATAGTCTGAATAATACCAGAGCGAACCAGCAATTACAATTGATGACTTTTGAAGAGGATCAGCGTATCCGGGACCTGGCGGATGCAAAGACAGCCTATCAGAACAAAATAAGGACCAACCTGATGCTGGCAGGGCTGGCCATTTTTTTAGTGGTCGCCATAATACTTTACCGGAACAACCGGCAAAAGCATAAGGCAAATAAGGTTTTAGAAGCCACATTAATCAGTTTAAAGTCCACACAATCCCAACTTATCCAATCAGAAAAAATGGCCAGCCTGGGTGAGTTGACCGCCGGTATCGCCCATGAGATTCAGAACCCGCTGAACTTCGTCAATAACTTTTCCGATGTAAATACCGAGCTGATCGATGAAATGAAAGAGGAATTCCGAAAAGGGAATACTTCGGAAGCGGTGCAGCTGGCAGAGGATATCAAGCAAAACAATGAGAAGATTTCCTTTCATGGCAAAAGAGCCGACTCGATTGTAAAAGGTATGCTGCAACACAGCCGGAACAGCAGCGGGCAAAAAGAACTGACTGATATCAATAACCTGGCGGATGAATGCCTGCGACTGAGTTATCACGGGTTCAGGGCTAAGGATCATTCGTTTAATTCAAAAACGGAAACTCATTTTGAAGAAGGCTTGCCCCAAATACAGGTAGCACCACAGGATATCGGCCGGGTACTCCTGAACCTGATCACGAATTCATTTTATTCCGTGGCCCTGAAACGCAAAGAGGCCGGTGAAGGGTACGAGCCGATGATTGAAGTGTCTACAAAGAACCTGGGGAATGCCATTGAAATAAGGGTATGGGACAATGGCAACGGGGTGCCACAAAAAGTACTGGATAAAATTTTCCAGCCTTTTTTTACCACCAAACCTACCGGCGAAGGAACAGGGCTGGGGCTCAGTATGAGCTACGAAATCATCACCAAGGGCCATGGTGGTCAGTTGGTGGTGGATACCAAAGAAGGAGAATATGCTGAATTCAGCATAACATTACCATTTAAACATTGAACCAATGATGAAAATCTTAGTTGTAGATGACGAAACTGATGTTCAGACCTTATTTGAACAACGATTCCGCCGGGAAATAAAGAACGGGGAAATGCATTTTGACTTTGCCTTTTCCGGCGAACAGGCCCTGCAATACCTGACGGAGCATGAACAGGAAGCCGTGCTGATCCTTTCCGACATCAATATGCCGGGTATGAGCGGGCTGGAACTGCTGGGGCAGATCAAATCCAAGTACTTTAAACCCCCGCCCGTAGTGATGATGATTACTGCTTACGGGGACGCGGAAAACTTCAATACCGCCAAGCAATTGGGGGCGGATGATTTCCTGACCAAACCGGTTGATTTTACCGAATTAAAAGAAAAATTAAAAACACTGATCTGATGGCTAAAATACTTGTAGTAGACGACGAAGCAGACCTGGAAGTACTGATCCGGCAGAAATTCCGGCAGAAGATCCGGGAGAACCTGTATCAGTTTGTATTTGCCGCCAACGGGGTGCATGCACTGGAACAGCTGACCCAGCACCACGATGTGGATGTGGTGCTGAGCGATATCAATATGCCTGAAATGGACGGACTGACCCTGCTCACCAAACTGGGCGAACAAAATGGTCTGTTGAAGTCAGTGATCGTTTCCGCTTACGGCGATATGGATAATATCCGTACCGCGATGAACCGGGGCGCTTTTGATTTTATTACAAAACCGGTCAACTTCGAAGACCTCGAACTAACGATGGAAAAGACCATCAAGCACGTCACCCAGTTACGGGAAACCATGAAAGCCATTAAAGAGAACAATATTCTTCGAATGTATGTGGATGAAACGGTGCTGAATTTTATGGGCGGAAGGGAGTTTGAATCTTCTTTGGCGGCCAATGAAACGGTGGAAGCTTCTATTGCCTTTTTTGATATCTGTGGCTTTACCTCCATCAGTGAGAACGAAACGCCCGATAAAGTGGTGCAACTTCTCAATAGTTATTTTGATGTGATGGTAAAGGAGATCATTGCCCAGGGTGGTTATATCGATAAGTTTATGGGCGATGCGGTGATGGCAGTGTTCCGGGGCGATTATCACCTCGACCGGGCCATTGATGCGGCACTGGCCGTGCGAACAAAAATTGCCAATCTCCCCGTTGTAGAGGAACTGAAGAGTTATACCCCCAAAGTGTCAACCGGCATCAATTCAGGGGAAATGATCTCCGGGAATATCGGTTCAGCCACTTTACGACGGTTGGATTATACCGTGATCGGGGATGTGGTGAATACAGCTCAGCGATTGCAGTCCTCCGCGACGCCTGGACAGATCCTGATCAGTGAGTCCTCTTACCAGAAGGTGAAGGATTCTTTTAATTGCAAACCAGTGGGTGAGATGCATTTAAAAAACAAATCCCAGCCGGTAAATACATATGAAGTAGTTGATTAAATTTTTTTATTTTTTTATTGAAGAATTATGCAATACGAAAATGCCTATAATTTCCTGATGGGTAAGCTGGAAAGTGAATTGCCACAATGGGTGACTTATCATGATGCGGCACATACCAGATCGGTACTGCATTCTGCCATTGCGTTGGCCAATGCGGAACAGGTAACAGGCGAGGACCTGGTGCTGCTCAAGACAGCTGCCTTGTTTCATGATGCGGGTTTCCTGCATCAGGCAGAGGGGCACGAGGAGCTTTCTTGCAGGTTTGCGGCGGAATACCTGCCCGGATTTGATTATACGACAGAACAGATCAGCCGGGTGTGCCAGATCATAATGGCGACACGTATTCCACAATCACCAGCGGATAAACTGGGACGGATTCTGGCGGATGCTGATCTGTTTTATTTCGGAACGGATGAATATGATCAGACCTCAGCCAGGTTATTGGAAGAATTCAGACAGTCGGGGTTTAAGAAAACAGAAGAAGAGTGGTTGTTGATGCAGACTGAATTTCTGTCGGCTCATCAGTATTTTACCAGCAGCGCGGGAAAACTGCTGGATGAAAAAAAGGGAGAGAACCTGAAGCGGGTCAATGCCCGGCTGGAAGCTGGTTTTGCATCAAAGCATGAAACGAATCCGCAACAACTCTTGCTGGACGGATTGCTGGCTGTGGTTGGGGTAACGATTGCTGCAATAGCCTTAAAGCTATTCCTGGTGCCGAACCATTTCTTTGATGGAGGGATTACCGGTATTTCCCTGCTTGTCCATGAAATTTATGATTTTAACCTGGGCCTGATTATTTTGCTATTTAATCTTCCGTTGATTATTGTCAGTTATTATACCATCGGTCAACGGTTTGCTCTCCGCACATTACTCAGTGTCATGCTGCTGGGTGTCTGCCTGCTCCTGATCCCTAATTACGGTTTAACCGAGGATAAACTGCTGATTTCTATTTTTGGTGGCGCCTTCCTGGGTATTGGGATCGGGCTGATCATGCGAACCGGCGCAGCACTGGATGGTATAGAAGTACTGGCAGTGTATACATTGAAACGAACATCTTTCACCATCACCGAAATCATCCTGGGTATCAATATCGTTATTTTCACCATTGCCGGATTCAGATTTGGTATTGAAACGGCTTTGTACTCCATTCTTACTTATTTTACAGCCACCCGTTGTATTGATTATGTAGTGGAAGGTCTCCAGGCTTATACCGGTGTTACTATTGTTTCCGGTAAAAGCGAAGCCATCAAATACCAGTTAGTGAGTAAGCTGGGCAGGGCAATAACGGTATACAAAGGGGAGCGGGGCTTTCTCCCCGGAAAATTTGAAGTGAGTGCGGAGTGTGATATTATTTTCACCGTCATTACACGTCTTGAATTACGTAAACTGAAGAACCTCGTCAGTGAAGTGGATCCAAAGGCTTTTGTATTTGCGAATACGATCAAGGAGGCTTCGGGAGGGTTGATTAAGAGACGGCATTCGCATTAATCATTGATCTGGACTTTTACATTACATGCTTCGGCAAGCCTGCCTACCGGACAGGCAGGCTCAGCATGACAGCCGTTGTCACCCTGAGCTTGCCGAAGGGTGTTGAACGATGAGCCCAATAATCAAATTTCATTATAGACCCAACACCTCCTTCAGCTTCGCATAGCCAGAACGGCTCACCGGTACTTTGGCGCCGGAACGCAGCACGGCCACATGATTATCCTTTTCATAAGGATCAATTCTTGTGATCTGCTGCACATTTACAATATAAGAGCGGTGGGAACGGACAAAAATGGCCGGATCGAGTGATTGTTCAAAATGGGCCATGGTCTTATTCTTCAGGAAATAACCTTCCGTAGTATGAATCTTTACATAGTCATCGGCTGCTTCCAGGTACCAGACATCATTCACCGAAATAATCTTGATCTTACTGCCATTGCGCACCACAATCCGCTGCCGTTGTGATGGCGAAAGCGAAGCAGCTTCCAGTAGTTCCTGTGTATTTTTTTCAGGTACTGTTGTGGCCGCCTGTTGTTCCGCCCATTTGCCAATGGCTTTATCAAAACGTTCCTGGTTAAACGGTTTCAGTAAATAATCAATAGCATGCGCCTCAAAGGCCTTGATGGCAAATTCATCAAAGGCCGTGGCAAAGATCACGGCTGGTGGCTGATCCAGTAACTCCAGCATTTCAAAGCCGGTGATCTTTGGCATCTGGATATCCAGCAGGATCAGGTCGGGCTGATGTTGCTGAATGGCTTTCACCCCTTCAAATCCATCACCACATTCGGCAACCACTTCCAGTCCGGGGTGCTGTTGCAGGTATTCACGTACCACACTTCTTGCAAGGGGTTCATCGTCGATGATAATTACTTTGCTCATATTCTATTTGTTTAGGCTTGCGGAATCCGCACAATAGTAATAAAAATATTGTCTTTGGCCTCCGTGGTTACCAGGTCATTCCGGGCAAACAGGAGGTATAAACGTCGCTGTACTGAGTTGAGTCCGAAGCCTGTTCCCTGTTTGGGTGAACTGGTTTCCGGATCAAATGGATTTTTCACTTTGATCAGCAGGTGATTTTCTTCTTTCGTAGCACTGATTTCAATGACCGTTTCACCAATGGTATCATATAGGCCGAATTTAATGGCATTTTCCACAATCGGCTGGAGCAGCAGGGCCGGCAGTTTCAGGTTGTGAGTGATTTCTTCAATATCAATTGCCGTGGCGAGCCGGTTGCCAAAGCGCACTTTTTCAATATCCAGGTACAGTTGCAGGTATTCCAGTTCTTCCTTGAGGTTCACCCATTGGGTTTCATCTTTTTTGATGGTGCCTCTTAAAAAGTCGGACAGTTGTTGTACCATTTTACGGGCTTCCTGCGGACGGCTGCCGATCAGGGCATTGATCGAGTTCAGGCTGTTGAATAAAAAGTGTGGCTGCAGTTGCTGACGCAGTTTAAAAAGTTCGGCTTCCCGGGCCAGTTTTTCCGCGTCTTTTTTCCGTTCTTCCTGTTCTTTTTGTTCCAGCTGACTGTACCAGAGTATACTCACCATCGTAATAAATCCAAGAAGCAGGAAAGCGAGGCTGAAACGGATCGAAAGTGAATTGTGAAGGAGCAGTTTGTATCCTTCATACTGCCCGAGCAGTAGCCCCAGCAACCATTTGCTTAGTAAAAGCCAGGCAATGGTCAGCAGCAGGCAGAGAGCGAATACATTGATATATTGTTGTCCCCTTGGCAGGTAATAGCGCAGTACGATCATTACCAACAGGCAGGCCAGTAATAAAAGGATATTACTCAGTACCGCATCCACCGCAGCGGCTTGCCAGGGCAGACCAAAGAAATGCAGGAGCATGACATGGTCTGCAAGTATGATCATCCAGGAAGCGATGAAGATGACCCTGAACCGTATGAGTGACAAAGGGGATTGCGCCATGTTATGCCAGGTTCAGGATTTCGAGAGTGTTGCCAAACCGGATCTGTTCCGCCTTTTGCTGTATAATATGGATATAACTCTCCGGATTCTCCTGTTCTTCTATCCGGCTGTATACCTCAGCTCCATCGATCAGCTCGTTGAGCTGATACAGTTCACTGACACTGATAAACTGCCATTGTACCAGTTGCAATTGCTGGTTGAAGAACATTTCTTCCTCATGCATCCCCATCAGTTGGGCTTTGTGAAATGCCTCTTCTTTACTGCCGGCTGTTACCAGCCGTAACTGTTCATCAAACTGTGCAGTATGATTGCCATCGCCACAGATGATGCGGAAGACCATTTTTGTTAAGTACCAGTTCATAGTAGGTTGGTTGAGGATTGTTGGTCTTATGACCAACAATCCTGGTTGGTTTATGGTTATGTTGTTGGTCTTATGACCAACAATCCTGGTCTGTATGATGTTGGTCATAAGACCAACATCACTCAACTCAAAAGCTCTTTATCTCTATCCCCCCGAAAATCACGGTGCCTTTCAGCACTAATACCTTATCGCCGTTGCTGTTCATCACGCTGGCACTCCGTTTGTCTTCCAGTCCACCGAAGATGGTCACGGCTTCGGATTTTACTTCCCAGTTGGCCGGAACGATCAGTTTGGTGCCGCCGAAGATGGTTGTGATTTCAATCGTTACTTTTCCAGTGATATCAGCCTGTGTCAGGTTCAGTTCGGTCCCGCCGAAAATGTTTACAATATCTCCTCCTTTAAAATCTTTGGAAAGGAGGATCTTTTTATCCCCGCCGAAGATGGAAGTGGAATCCACAAAATCATCTTTGCTCCAGGTTTCTCCGGAACCCATAAAATTATCGGTACTACCGGTGGCACCAATATTTGTAGCCGTACCTGCAGTAGTGCCAGTATTCATTTTGTTTTCTTTCCGTACACACTGCTCCCAGGATTTGCGACGGGGCCGGATAATGATAAAGGCACCGCCTGCAATCAATAATAAGGGCCAGAAGTAACGTCGAATGGCGAGGTCGGGGTAGAACTCCTGTATCATAAAGAAGCTGCCGATGGCGATCAGCACGATCCAGGCGGCTCCCCGGAACCCGTGCTTGAGCCCGAGAAAAAGACCAAGGGCGATCAGGAACATCTGCCAGCTGAAGATCCAGGCGGGCAGGTCGTCAAAACTGGCATGGAGCAGGGCAGCCACACCGATCAGGACAATAAAGAGTCCGGTCCAGACATGCCCATGCCGGGGGGCATTATCCATATATTGCTGACGTTGTTCTTCCCAGCGCATCCGGTATTCTTCCCGGCGCTGTCGTCTTTCTTCTCGTCTTTGTTCGCGGTCCATACAATCAATTTTAACCAAAACTAAGGTCCGGAACCATTCGGGGCAAGCGGGAATGGGCTGGAGCGGGGGAATTATCGGTGAATGGCGGGAAACTTAGGGTGAAA
>DAORKK010000091.1:0-12203 GCA_035439525.1 Chitinophagaceae bacterium | reverse complement strand
GCATCCTTGCCATCGGCCAGTATCGTGGTCTTGTACGGCGTTACCACCACTTCTACCGGTTGTCCGGTAGTTTCTACCTTACTGTACAGGCGTTTTCCTTTCTTATAAGCCACGGCTTCCAGTTTGCCGGGTTCGTAGTTCACCGTCCATTTCAGGTGACTGTTGCGCGGCATATCCTTTTTACCGAGGCTTTTCCCATTCAGGAATAGCTCCACATTGTCGGCATTGGTATTTACCCACACATCAACCGGATCGCCCTGCTTTTTATTCCAGCCCGGGGCTTTATCGCGCCAGTTCCAATGCGGTGAAATATGCAGCACATCCTCATCGGTCCACCAGCTTTTATAGTAGTAATAAATATTCTTCGGGAAGCCGCACATATCCATCACCCCGAAATGGGAATTGATATTGGGCCATTGGAAAGGCGTGGGCTCACCGCGGTAATCGAGTCCGGTCCAGATAAATCCACCCAGCCAGAAATCATTGGGACCGGCCAGGCTCCACCATTCCTCTGCTTTACTGGCCCACCAGGGAGCCGTGATATCCTGATCGGGTACATAACCACGAATAGTATCTTTTTCATATTGTCCTCTTGTAGTCACCGTACTGCCCATCTCTGTACCGATGATCGGCTGATCCGGATGATCACGATGATAATCAGCCACGGCATACTGACGATAATTAAAAGAACGTACAGGGATCACTTCATTTACCCCGTTGAACACATTGGCCACATCGGCGGCATAGGTACTGGTGCGGGAAGGATCGAGTTCTTTTTGTTTGGCAATCAGAGTCTGTGCAATGCGCTTGCCATAACTGTTCGTATGGATCCAGCCTTCTTCATTGCCGATGGACCAGATAAACACACTGGCATGATTGCGGTCGCGTTTGATGAGCCGCTCAAACTGATCCATGTATTCAGGACTGCTGTTGAGCAGGCGTTGTTCATCCATCACCAGCATACCCAGACTATCACAGGCATCGAGCAGTTCGGGTGTTGGTGCGTTATGACTGGTGCGATAGGCATTGCTGCCCATTTTTTTCAGGAGACTGATCCGGTAATACTGCAGGTAATCGGGTAAGGCACTGCCCACACCCGCATGATCCTGGTGATTATTGGTGCCTTTGAGTTTCACATGGATTCCATTGAGAAAAAGTCCGTTGGGTTTAATCTCGATCGTGCGGATACCGAAGCGCTGTTTTACACTGTCGATTACTTTCCCGTTTTGTTTCACCACCGATACGATCCGGTAGAGATAGGGATCATCGAGCGACCACTTACGGGCCTCTTTCACCAGCAGATACTGTTTGACCGCCCTGCGGCCATTCACCGGCAGCTGAAGGGCATCTTCCTTGCTGATGGCCAGTTTCTTTCCGCTACGGTCCGTTAAATAACTGATCACAGAAAGCGGCGCAGCAGACAGTCCTTGATTTTCCAGGGTTGTTTCCACCGAGATACTGGTCATATTCCCTTTTTGCTCAGACGAGGCATAAACGCCATCGGGAGCTATATGAGCATTCGCATATTTATTCAGCCATACATGGCGGTAAATACCGGCACCTTCATAAAACCAGCCTTCGTACTGGGAGGCATCTACACGGACCACGAGTACATTCTCTTTATGGTAATTGATATAATCGGTTACATCATAGGCCACGCCCACATAACCGCTCTTGTTATTTCCTATATAAAATCCATTGAGCCAGAACTGCGCATCCCTGAACACGCCATCAAACTGTACTTGAAAACGCTGACCGGAATCGGCAGCGGCTACGGTAAAATGTTTGCGGTACCAGCCAATACTGGTTTCAGGGAAGAGACCACCCACGGGTTTATAGCCGTGTGACTGCACATCAAAAT
Source organism: Chitinophagaceae bacterium (assembly GCA_035439525.1). Taxonomy (GTDB): domain Bacteria; phylum Bacteroidota; class Bacteroidia; order Chitinophagales; family Chitinophagaceae; genus JJ008. Next base: position 10,342 of record DAORKK010000091.1, on the reverse strand, counting down.
TATCCTTGTATACAAAGGGAAGTTCAACAGCCCAGTCGTGCGGCAGATCGAGACTGCGCCATTTCTTATCATCAAACTTCGGATCGATGGCGGTATTGGGAGCGGCGCCTGATTTGGAGAAGATCGTGCTGATGCCGAAGTTAAAATCACGGGAAGGATCACCCGCATGTCCAAAAGCGAATTTCCAGCCGGCATCCATATTCAGTTGCTGACGCTGGGCAGTTACTGCCTGTACTGTAATCAGTGCAAGCAATAACAGGAGTTCCTGCTTTTTCATAAGAGCAAGTTAGTAAACAATCCAATGTACAGTTGTTAGTTAAAGGCATTTAGCGCAATCGTTGGCTTTCCTGCATTATCGAATGCGCCCTTGGTATAGCCCTGCCAGTTGCCATAGCTCTGGGGCTCCCAGTAAAAGACACCCAGCACTTTATTGCCCGATACGGCTTTGCATTTAGTAATCAGATCAGTGATGAAAGACCGGCACGCATCAGCCTGATCCCAGCTCATGCCTACTTCGGTGATCATGACTTCGCGGCCATAACGGCTGATCATATCATTAATATTGGCCAGGCACTGACTGTTGCGCGTGGCCCAGTCGATCGGCTCCGGGTAAAGCGACATGCCGATGATATCCCAGCTGACCCCATTACTGATCATGCCGTCAAAGATCCAGCGGTACAGGTTATTGTCATACCCGTTGGATAAATGCAGGATTACTTTAATAGAAGGATCCACGGCTTTCACCGCATTGTAACCTTGTTTAACCAGGGAGGCGAAATTGGACATACTGGTGGATGCCTTGCCGATTGGCCACAACATCCCATTATTGGTCTCATTGCCCACCTGTACCCATTCAGGCACGATGCCATTACTTTTAAGACTTTCGAGCACACTGAATGTATGATTATATACGGATGTTTGAAGTTCGGTCAGGGTCTGTGCGGCCCAGGCAACGGGAATGGCCTGTTGTCCGGGGTCAGCCCAGGTATCGCTGTAATGAAAGTCGATCATGAGGCGCATACCGGCATTTTTAGCACGGGTGGCTTTGGCCAGTACATCAGCGGCATTATTCCAGCCACTGGAGGGATTTACCCAAACCCGCAACCGGATGGAGTTCATGCCCAGGCTTTTTAACAGGGCAATGCAATCCATTTCCGTACCCGCGGCATTATAAAACTTTTTACCGGCGGCTTCCATTTCGGTCAGCCAGCCAATATCCGCTCCTTTGGCAAAGGGAAGTACAGGAACGGGTTTTGGAGCCGGCTTATCTGATTTACAGGAACCGGAAAAGGCAAGCGTCCATAAGAGGAGGATAAGCACGGAAAAGGTCAGGATCTTTTTCATATACCTAAAATTAAAACGCCGCCCTTAAAAAAGGCGGCGTTTTATACTATTTAATTTTCATGACTTAGTTGATGGTCACGGTTTGCATATGCTCATTCAGGGTAATGGTATAGCTTCCGGACACGGTCGGTGTCTTGAAGTTGTCACCACCTTCCCATTTGATCTTGCGGGCTGTACCGGTGGCTGTGCTGCCGCCGCTGTTGTCCTCATAATCAAAAGCACCCCAGGCATTTCCTGCCAGGAACTTGATATCCTTACCAGCTACCAGGTCAAGGGTAATGGTCCATACCCCGTTACCAGCATAGGTCATTTGCGGACTGGCTCCGGGATCCCAGGCATTTACGCCCAGCATACCATCACCAACCACGCGCATTTCTGTGGCAGGAGACATTTCATATTTCACATTATCTACATTACGTCCATCCCACATTACCCGGTAACGACCAGCAGTGGTTATATTTGGCATATTGGCATCATTCACGAGTAATGTGCTTCCACTGGCTCCGGTTGATCCGTAGCTTCTTGCATTTACCACACTGATATCACCGTTATTCCAGTCATTGTGGTCGATCATTTTCCAACCATCTACGGTGAAGTCAGTTAATCCCACAAAGAGATTATTAGCGGCCAGTCCCATACCATAGTTCGGGAATACATTCGGCGGATTCCAGCCAGCGCCGGTGGCACCACCTACAAAGCCCATACGACCTTCGCGGATATCATACTTCATATTTACGCGGTCAATGGAGATCCGGTAGTAACCGGCTGTAGCCACGCTGAAGTTTGCGCCACCAGATGATAAGTTACCGCCAGAACCACCATAGTTCACATCCCATGAGCGGCCCTGCGTTACTTTGAATTCTGCTCCGGCAGGCAGATACAGGTAAATATAATAGAGCTGATTCAAGGCAGCCGGACGAAGATCACGGATCAATTCCGGAGCGGAACCTGGATCCCAGTCATTTCCGTTTCCGGTTGAACCCTGATAACCGCCTGGCAGATAGAAGCGCAGGATCGGTACATAACTCGCAATGGTTACATTCACTACATTGGAATAAGAAACGGCACCTTGAGCGGTGGTTGCTTTAACCCGGTATTCCACTTTACCGGTTGTGCCTCCGGGTATACCGGAAGTCAGCGCGGTTTCATTCATTTCACCCTGGGTCAGTGCTTTTGTAAACAGACTGGCTCCAACCGGTATTTCAACAGGAGCTACAAAATTTTTGCCAGCTGAATCGTATTGTAAAGTATAGGTTACCGTACCGCCATATCCGTTGAAGGAAGTGGACCAGTTAAAGGTATTGGATAACTGGGAAGCGGTGGCCAGGGCACAGGTAACACTGGTATTCACTGTAGTCAGCACGGACGGGTCGTTATAAGGCGTCACCCGGATTTTCAACACATTAGACTGATAGCTTTCATTGTTATTGCCGTAAGAAGAAATCACACGGATATCCAGGTCATAGGGTGTGCCAAGGGCAAATCCATAGTTCAGCAGGATATTATTGAGTTCTTTACCGGTAAGTGTAGTGGAAGAAACGCCGGTCACCACTTTCATGGCTTTCTTGGCGAAGTTCCGTCCGGTAGAGTCGATTTCCAGGACGAACTTATACAGTGAACTGTCCTGCTTATACTCCGGATTGCTCCAGCTGAATGAAATGACTGCATTCAGTGAATCGGCAGGGGTGGCGGTAACGGCTGTTTTATTGGCCGTCAACGTAACCGGGTTGCCGTTCTCGTAGTAGGGCAGGTCGGCTACTTTGGTACAGGCCGTAACCATAACTACGGTCGTAACAGCCAGTGCAAGTATTTTAAAAATATTTTTCATTGTTTGTTGTTTATAGTCCGTAATTATAGTTTGGTCATTGTGTATTTACCGGTCTTAAAGCTCACCACAATCTTGTAATTACCAGCCACACCAGGTGATTTCATGTCATTACCATTGGGCTGAAAACTATCGCCATTCACATTATTTGCCAGTCCGGCACCGGTAAAGCCATATTTATTTCCCCAGTCGCCATACACCGGTACAAACAGAAAACCTACATCGGGGGTAATGGCCAGACTGTTGATCTGGAATTCGGAGCTGCTGATCTTGGTGAATTTCTGGCTCAGCAATTCAGGATCGCCACCGCCCATCCAGTTGCCCGGAGTTGCAGCACCGGTGATATACAGGTTAGCCGGAACCGGGAATACCACATCCAGGTAAGGCGTGATGCGGATCGTGATCACATTTGAGATCAGGGGTACCGTACTATTGATCAGCGAGGCTTTCACCCGCATTTCAATATTGTGCGGCATATTTTCCACCATATCCATGGCCAGTAAGGCGGTGTTTAATTCACCTACAGTCAGGGCCACATTCAGTTCTTTGGCGATTGCCCTTTCGTACTTTTTGGGGCTGGTGAAATTAGCACCTACGGTATCGAACTGCAGGGTATAAGTCACGTCCTGTGAACTTACGCCTGTGGTAAACATATAATTCGGGTTGGTCCAGTTCAGGGTCAGCGCCGTATTGTTCTTATTGGCGATCAGGAGCACCTGTGCTGCTGTGGAGGAAGCGGTCAACGCCGGGGCGGTGCCTCCTTCATAGTAGATTTTGTTCTCATCCTTTTCGCAGGAAGAAAAAGCAACTGCCAGGAACAGAGAACCAAACAGAAGTTTCAAAATACTTTTCATAATCGAGCAATTTTATTATTAAGATTAATAACCGGTGTTTTGAGTCAGGTTAGGATTCGCTGTCCGGTTGGTTGCCGGAATCGGGAAAATATTATACTTGGCATCTACAGCAGTACCACTGGCTATTCCACCTTTCCATGGCCACAGGTAAGTGGCGGTGGTCAGTTGGTTGTAGCGGATCAGGTCGGTACGACGGTGACCTTCCCAGTATAATTCACGGGCTCTTTCATCCAGGATGAAAGGCAGATCCAGCTGACCGGATGTGATATTGCCGGAGGTATTTCCATAAGCACGCTGACGGATCAGGTTGATATAACCGGTTGCAGTGGTCAGATCGCCACCGGTACCGCCACGCAGCACGGCTTCGGCATAGATCAGGTACATTTCAGACAGCCGGAAGATAGGGAAATCGATATCCGCGAAATCACGGTTCACATCAGAAACAGTACCACCATCAGAACGGATATTCCTGTATTTGTTTACATGGAGTCCGTTGGCAAAGTTGCCAACATCGGAAATAGCGATCTGTGCAGGGGAAGTACCAAAAGCAGAAGTGGTAAACATGGCTCTTTTATCGGTAGTACCGCTCAGGTCGGTAAAACGATCGGCCAGACCTTTGGTAGCGCGGTAACCGTACCAGCCACCACCTACGCCAAATTCATTGTGATCATCACCGGAAGCGGCGTGAACAAAGAAAGTGGTATTACCATACGATTTGGTATGCAGTCCATCGCAATTCACTGCATAAATGATCTCATTGGTGCGCTTATCATTGTCGGCCATAAAGAGTTGACGGTAGTCGGTGTGCAGTGAGTATCCACCAGCGATCACTTTTTTCGCATAAGTGATTGCTTCAGTCCATTTAGCTGTACCGGTATATGTCTGTGCATTGAGGTACATCCGGGCCAGTAAAGCCCAGGCCGCACCCTGATCCACGCGACCATACTCGATGGTCTTCACGGTTTTCAGTTCTGTTTCAATCGCCTTCAGTTCTGTCTCAATAAAAGTGAAGAGTTCTCCGCGGTTCTTTTCGCCGGGCAGAGTCGTACCCACTACATTGGTTTCATCAATGAAGGTTGATTTACCGAAGATGTCCATCATCACCCAATAGTTGAAGGCACGCAGGAAACGTACTTCAGCGCGGGTGGATTGAATTTCAGTGGCATCTGCTCCGGTAATGTTCCGGGCTGCTAATTTATCATCGGTTGATTCACGCAGGTATTCGTTGGCCACCATCACATTATAGATCGGGCGGGCATACATCCCTTTCAGAAAAGGATCTGAACTGGACCAGCTGAGATTATGGAAATCCTTAATGGTCTGGTCATTCCAGGAAACCACGGCCTCATCAGTGGGCAGTTCCTGGCAATTGAAGAAACTACGGATAAAGGGCGACTGGGAACCTTCGTCCAGTCCTTGTATATCCGATGCACCGGCAGGACCGGCATTACCGGTAGTGGCCAGACCGGCATACACTTTAGCCAGTACCGCACGGTAACCGGCGGCGGTGGAATAAGTGGTTTCGTTGGTCAGGTCATTTTGCGGAAACAGATCCAGCTTTTTTGAGCAGGATGCCAGGGTTACCAGGAAGGCACCTGCCAGAATGAATTTATTTATTGATATATGTCTCATAACTCAATAATTTTTTTAATTAAAAATCAAAGTTGAATCCAAGTGAGAAAATACGCGGCCGGGGATAGATATTGTTGTCTACACCACCATCGCTTGCATTTTCAGGATCCAGTCCTTTATATTTTGTGATCACAAATACGTTCTGCACGCTGGCGGATACCCGCATGGAGGCTTTGTCTTTCAGGATGCGGCCCACATTGTATCCGAAGTTGATATTGTCCAGGCGGAAGAATGAAGCATTATCAATATAGTAATCGGAGAAATAACGGTTGTTATCGAACCCGGTGTTCAGGTAATCCGTAGTGGCATTACCGATAAAGTTGATCGGGTTCTTGATCGCCCTTAACACCCCGTTGTTGGAGTTTACGTTATTGTACAGGTAGTTGCCAAAGGCACCATGACCGGCCAGACCAAACGTGAACTCTTTATAAGTAACCTGTGTGTTGATACCCAGCAGTACATCAGCAGCCGGTTTTTTATACAGGTAGCGGTCATCATTATTGATGATACCATCGCGGTTGATATCTTCAAACAGTCCATCGATCGGTTTCCCGTTTTCGTCATAGATCTGTTTGTACATGATAAAGGTATAAGGCGTTTCTCCTACAGCATGAATACCGATATTGTTTCCGGTACCGCCACCGATGAAGGTCACGTCCTGTCCTTTAAAATTCGGATCGGGATTTTTCAACAGGTTGGTGATTTCTGCCTGGTTATAGGTATAGTTGAAACCGAAATCCCAGGTCAGGTTTTTGTTTTTCACCGGTGTGGTGTTGATGGTTAACTCAACGCCTTCGCTTTTGATATCCCCAACATTCGTTACGATCTCATTTACAAAGTTGGCACCGGCAGCTACGGCTACATTTGCCAGCAGATCTTCTGTTTTACGGGAATAAAAATCGATACTACCGGAGATCCTGTTTTTCGCAAAACCGAAATCAAGTCCGATATTGGAAGTAGTGGTGGTTTCCCATTTCAGGTTAGGATCATAACCTTCAGGACGCAACACACTTACAAAAGAATTACCAAACTGGTATTGGGCAGAAGCATTACCGAGTGAATAACGGGGCAGATAAGAATAGTAACCGATTCCATCCTGCTGTCCGGTGATACCCCAGCCGAGGCGGAGTTTCAGGTCGGTAACCACATTAGACGTTCTGAAAAAATCATCCCTCATTTTCCAGGCCAGTGCTACGGCAGGGAAATAACCTACGCGGTCATCCGGGTTCAGTTTAGAACTCGCATCACTCCGGATAGAAGCGGTCAGCAGGTATTTATCCATCACGGTGAAGTTGATACGGCCGATATAAGATTCCAGCCGGTATTCCGGACGGTCAGTCAGGAAGGTCGGTTCGGAACCCTGGATCGTATCCAGTTTACCCGGACGGGTAGGATCGGCAATCGCCCTGTAACTGAAAGAAGGCAGGTTGGTTACCTTAGTCAGGAAGCTTTGGTAGCTATGACCGGCCAGCACATCAATCTTACTGCGGATGCTCTTGATTTCTTTCGTGTAGAACAAGGAGAAGTCTGCAAGGTTGTTGACTTTCTGCTGCTCATAATACGTTCTGCGACCACCTACTTTATAGTTAGTGGGAGATAATGAATCAATATTATCGTTGCCACTTCCACTCATATAATCCATACCGAGGTTGGCCAGGATATGCAGGTCGGGGAAGAAATGCAGTTTATAATCCAGTTGTACGTTACCGATCACACGACCCACTTTGGAGCGGTTGTCGCGGAGGTTCAGTAAACCGAGCGGGTTACGGTTTGACAGATCGATGGGGTTGCCATCATTCTGTAACCATTCCCAATAACCACCCCAGGCTTTGTTGCCGGTAGTTGTAGGTTGAGTCGGGTCAAAGCTTACCGCATTCCCAATCGCGCCCTCATCTGCAAAGCGGTTCTTGGTCTGGCTGGCTTTTACCGATACATTCACGCTCAGGTGATCTTCCAGGAATTTGGGGTTCAGGTTGATTGCGGTACTGAAGCGGCTGAAATTATTGGTCTTCAGGATACCGTCCTGATTCAGGTAGCCCAGTGATGCGCGGAACGGAATCTTTCCAAGACTACCACTGGCACTGATGGTATTATCAAATCCAAAAGCAGCCTGGTAGATTTCATCCTGCCAGTTGGTATTGGATTGTCCATACAGATTTTTATAGGTGTTATTTCCGGTAGCAGCCGCATCGGCATCAATGATACTGCGTACCTGGTCACCGCTCAGTACATCCACTTTATCGCCGATAATACCTACGGAGAACATGGTATTATACGTGAATTTCATTTTTCCTTTCATTCCCTTTTTAGTGGTAATGATCAGCACCCCGTTAGAGGCTCTTGAACCATACAGCGCGGTTGCAGAAGCGTCTTTCAGCACCGTCATGGATTCAATATCATTCGGGTTGATGGAGTTCAGCAGGTTGGCGGAACCAGCCACCCCGTTACCCTCTACAGGCACCCCGTCAATAACGATCAGCGGATCATTACTGGCATTCAGGGAAGCACCACCCCGGATCCGGATACGGCTGCCGCCGCCGGCAGAACCACCACCGGTGGTAACCTGCAAACCAGCTACCTTACCCTGAAGCAATTGCTCGGGTGAGTTGATATTTCCTTTCTGGAAATCCTTGGCGGATACCGATGTAACGGATCCGGTCAGGTCTCCCCTTCTGCGGGTACCATAGGCTACCACCACTACTTCGCCCATCGAAGCATTGACGACAACCAGGGATACTTCCACCGAAGTTTTTCCTTCAATAGATACTTCCTGTGTGGCAAAGCCAACAGAAGATACGATCAGTGTGTTTACAGTAGCAGGTACTGAAATGCGGAAAGTCCCGTCAACGCCAGTCTGAGCACCGGTGCGGTTACCTTTGGCCACCACACTTGCTCCCTGTACGGGGGAACCATCTTTGGAATCAGTAATTTTTCCTGTAATCACTCTGTCTTGCGCAAAGGAGATCTGCGCCAATAACGCCAGTATTATAAGACTGGCTGCCTTCATCAGTTTTTGGGGCAACATAAGCAATCATTAAATTTTTAGCAATCTTGTTATCATCCACACATTATGTATCAAAGACACATTTGAATGTGTATTAAACACACAATATTAGCATTATTTTAAGGCTTCCAAAAATTATTTTTAAAAAAGAATCTGAATCTGCAAAAAAAATTCCAGTGCAGAATACCTTGTTTAATAAATCAAATCATTGATTAACAATATTTAAACAATATGTTCCGGTCCCAGGAAGGGCTTAAGTCAGCCGGTCTGGCTGATTAGAATCACCCAAAAACGCTTTACAGCTACGGCAAAAAAAGGGCAGATGGATTATCCACCGGAATCGTTTTCGTAAATCCATAACACCGGATGGTAAGCAAGGACTGCTTAATTTACTTCAAATTGACTGTATGCGACGATTGCTTTGTCTAACATTATATATAAGTATAACCGGGCTCTCTGTTACTGGTCAACCGGATCCATGGAAGATCAAATCCGGTAAACCTGACCCGGGAAATTATTACGGGATCACTGTTGCCAACGGAATGATCGGGATCGTCTCCTCTCCCGAACCTTTTAAAGTAAAAGAAGTAGTGCTGGCCGGCGCCTATGATCTCTATGGCCGGGGCCGGGTGAGCAATTTTCTGAAAAGCTTTAACCTGCTCAACATGCGGCTCGATATTGATGGCCAAAGTATAGGCAGTAACAATGCCCTCAACCTGCAACAGGAACTGGATATGAAAAAAGCGGCGTTTACCACTTCCTTTGATTATGGAGACAAAGCCCGGATCAGTTATACCTATTACTCATTAAGACAGCTGCCCTATACCGTATTGATGGATATTTCCATCACGGCAAAAAAAGACTTGCGACTGGGTGGTGCCAGTGTGATGGAAGCGCCGGATGCCTTAAAAGAAGTACAGAATTATTACAATGAAATTGACCGTCCGCATGTAACGATCAGTCTGCTTACCTCCACCGCGAAGAGTCCGACCGGTAAACTGCAGCTCTGTGCGAGTAATACTTTTTTATTCCCGGAAGCGCATGGACAGGAACCCCGCGTCATTCATGAAATGTGGGACAATAATATGCACCTCATGAAATTTTCCCGGAATATGAAAGCCGGCGAAACCTATCGTTTCTCAATTGTTGGCTCTTCCATTACATCAGCCCATCATGATGACCCACTGAATGAAGCAGAAAGGGCCAGCATCTTTGCGAAACTGGAAGGAAGGGAGCGGCTGCTGCAATTTCATACCCAGGCCTGGGATGAACTCTGGAAAAGTGATATTACCATTGAAGGCGATGCACAGGCCCAGCAGGATATACACAGTATGTTGTATCACTTGTATTCGTTTACGCGGGAAGGCACGGCTTTTTCGCCATCGCCCATGGGACTGAGCGGTCTGGGCTACAATGGCCATGTGTTCTGGGATACGGAATTGTGGATGTATCCCGCCATGCTCGTATTGCATCCGGAACTGGCAAAGAGTATGATCGAATACCGTTACCAGCGGTTAGAGGCTGCGAAGAGAAACGCATTCAGCAAAGGTTATAAGGGAGCCATGTTCCCCTGGGAAAGTGCGGATTCAGGTGTGGAAGAAACACCGGTATGGGCATTGAGCGGACCTTTTGAACATCATATCACGGGCTGTGTGGCCATTGCTGCCTGGAATTATTATTGTG
>DAORKK010000090.1:0-12249 GCA_035439525.1 Chitinophagaceae bacterium | reverse complement strand
CCATTGTTACCGGCGCGGCCCGTGGTATCGGGGAAGGAATTGCAATCAAGTTTGCAGAACAGGGTGCTAACGTAGCTTTTACCTATGTAAGTGACAGCAGCGCGGAGAAAGCCGCTGCCCTTGAAGCTAAACTGACTGCCATGGGGGTGAAAGCCAAGGCCTATAAAAGCAATGCCGGTGATTTTGCGCAATGCGAAGCCTTTGTGAATGATGTACTGAAAGAATTTGGCACCGTGGATATCTGCGTAAACAATGCAGGTATTTCAAAAGATAATCTGTTGCTGCGCATGACGCCTGAACAATGGAATGACGTGATCCAGGTAAACCTGAACAGTGTGTTTTACATGACCAAGCAGGTGATCCGCCCGATGATGAAGGCCAAGTCCGGTGTTATTATCAATATGAGCTCCATCATCGGTGAGATCGGCAATGCCGGACAGAGCAGTTATGCTGCATCAAAAGCCGGTATCATCGGCTTCACCAAATCTGTAGCCAAAGAACTCGGCAGCCGCAATATCCGTTGCAATGCCATTGCCCCCGGATTCGTGGAAACCGATATGACCAGTTACCTCAAAGACGGCGAAGGCGCCGATAAATATAAAGCGGGTATTCCGTTGGGCAAATTCGCCTCCGCAGAAGATATCGCCAATGTAACGTTATTCCTCGCCAGCGATATGGCTTCGTATATTACGGGGCAGACGATCAGTGTGTGCGGTGGACTGAATATGTAAGGAAGCGAGAAGTAAGAAGCTAGAAGCGAGAAGGGAACAGCCGTTGTAAATTGAGCATTGAGCGTTGAATATTGAGCATTTCGTCTCCTTAAAAGAAAAATGCTCATTATTCAATGTTCAATTTTCAATGCTCATTAATTGAACTCCTGTACTATTACAGCAATATCCAACAATAACCGCTTAATGGACTTCTGTTCTGACTCCCGACTCCCGACTCCTGACTCCCGACTCCTAACTCCCGACTTCCCAACTCATCTCCCCGCCTTTCTCATCCTTCAGCAAAATCCCCATTTCCGCCAACTGATTGCGGATCTTGTCGGATGTGACGAAGTCCTTACGGCCCCGGGCTTCTTTGCGGATATCGATCAGCAGTTGCATTACGCCCTGCAGTTTGCTGTTGTCGGCTTCACTCACACCTTTCAGTCCCATGATGTCTTCCAGCCAGGTTTTGAACCGGTTTTGGAGAAACAGAAAGGTTTCTTCGGATAAGGCGGTGACCGGAATCAGTTTATCTTTCATGGAATTGATCACCGGTACGATCTCGAACATATTGGCCAGTACTTTGGCGGTGCTGAAATCATCGTTCATGAATTCATCAAACTCCTTCAGCAGCTTCACTACTTTGGTTTCCAGTTCTATGTCCCCCGCCTCTGCATCTCCGGCTTCACGGGTCAGTTTGCCCAGGTGTTCATAGGCATCCCATAAACGCTTCAGTCCTTTTTCCGATGCCTGCAGGGCTTCATTGCTGAAGTCGAGCGTGCTGCGGTAATGCGTCTGCAGGATGAAGAAACGTACCGTCATCGGGTGATAGGCTTTTTCAAGAATGGGGTGATTGCCGCTGAACAGTTCGGTCAGCTTGATCACATTATTATAACTCTTGCCCATCTTCCTCCCGTTAATGGTGATCATATTATTATGAATCCAGTAACGGACCGGCGCGGTATGATTGCAGATCGTACTCTGGGCAATTTCACTTTCATGGTGAGGGAATAAAAGATCCATACCACCACCGTGAATATCAAACTGCGCCCCGAGATATTTAGTCGCCATGGCCGAGCACTCAATATGCCAGCCCGGGTAACCAACACCCCAGGGACTCTGCCAGCGCATGATATGTTCCGGCGAGGCATTTTTCCATAAAGCAAAATCGGCCATATCCCTTTTCTCTTCCTGTCCTTCCAGTTCACGGGTGGTTTCCAGCAGGTCTTCAATCACGCGTCCGCTGAGTTTACCATAATCATGACCCGCTGCATATTTTTTTACATCGAAATACACGGAGCCGTTTGACTCATAGCCATATCCTGCTTCGATGATCTTTTTGATCATTTCAATCTGCTCGACAATATGACCGGTGGCGGTGGGTTCGATGGAGGGTCGGATCGTGTTGAACTGATCCATGGCCCAATGATAGAGATTGGTGTATTTCTGCACCAGTTCCATTGGTTCCAGTTTTTCCAGAATCGCCTTGGTCGCAATTTTATCGACCGCTTCCCGGCCCTCTTCTTCAAAGTGCCCGGCATCGGTGATATTGCGGACATACCGTACTTTATAACCCAGGTGCTGGAGATAACGGTATACCACATCAAACGTAATATAAGGTCGGGCATGGCCCAGGTGACTCTCCCCGCTGACCGTAGGTCCGCACACATACATCCCCACATGACCGGGTGTGATCGATTTAAAATCTTCTTTCTGACGGCTCAGTGAATTATAGACTTTCAGGTGACTCATGGTTATTTATTGAATAGGCCTGTTAACATTGATCGTTACAGTCCGGCAAAGATGATTAAAATAGTTTGAAAAGGGGCCCGCATGGGGGCAGGTGATTATTTGTCCCGGCAAGGACAACAACAGCAGGTATGGAAATTGGCTAGTTGCATGAGGGGCAAAGATACTGCTTATTTGCCGGATTTTATAGCCAGGTCGCTCACCAGCATGAAATGATCGGAGTGCTTGCGGGTGACGCGTTTGAACTGAAGTACGTCCAGTTCTTTATTTGCCAGGATATAATCGATCCGGAGGGTGGGGGACAAGCCGGTAAAACTGCGTCCGATCCCGGTACCTTTTTTCAGGAAAGCATCCTGCAGATCGCCCCGGACCGTAAAATAGGTATAGGAATTGGGTACATCATTCAGGTCGGCGCAGATCAGGTAGGGGTGGGGGCTGTTACCCACTACTTCATGTACGATATCAGCCTGCAGGCTCCGGTAAGTGATCCCTTTTTTTAATTTGGATAAAATGCCTTTTGAATTGGCGAGGAGACTGTCCTCGACACTTTTTATTTTTTCTATCCGCTCATAATCGTACCGGGTAAACTGGAGTGATTGCAGGTGGGTGGTGAATACCCGGAGGGTATCATTATTCACCAGCAGGTCGGCATGCAGGAGTACTTCCGGCAGGCTGGGACGGGGAAACCGGACCCTTCCGCTGTCGATGATGGGAAAGCGGGAAAAGATGATGGAACTGTAATAATGCCGGTCACCGTCCGCGTCGAAGGAGAAATGATAATAGGGATAGCCCAGTGCCTGAACGGCCGCAATATTATCATAGAACTCGGGGTTGGTACAGGTATGGAATTCCTGCAGACAAAGAATATCCGCATTTTGTTCTTTGAGCTGCTCCAGCATTTTCAGCCGGGTCTCACTGCCTTTATTGGTGTTCTTTTTTAATTCAATAAAACGGGCCACATTCCAGCTGACTACGCGGATGGCCCCGGCTTGTTTTTCCTTTTTAAAACTTTGTGGCTGATGGAAGGCCCAGAATACTGAAATACTTTTATAGCCGATCAGCAGGCTGATAAAGGAAATCAACGCCGGTTTCGGCCGGAGAATCATCAGCCAGCCCAGTAAAAAGAGAATTACGAGCAGGAGCAGGAACGGGAATGCCAGTCCTAATACCGATATAAACCACCAGTTGCCCGGATTCAGGTAGGGTACCAGGCAGGCCAGCAGAAAGACCAATGCCACGATCACATTTGAATAAATAAAAAACCGCTTGGTGAAAAGTCGGAGTTTACTGGCCATTGGTGCAATTTACATAAAATACAAGGGAACAAAGCCGTAACGGAATTGATTAAATCTTTTGTAAATTGGGCAGAACAAAGCCACGTAGATGAGTATTGAAAAGGAAAACTTCCTCCGGACCCGGCTGGTGCCTTTACTGCAACAGTTGCCACCGGATACTGCTTCCCGATGGGGGAAAATGAATGTACAGCAGATGATTGAACACCTTGCCGGGGATTCTTTCCGTACAGCCAGTGGCCGGCTGGTTTTTGAGAAAATACTAACCGATCCCGAACAACTGGCCCGTATGCGTGCTTTTATGATGAGCGAAAAGCCGTTTAAAGAGAATACAGCGAACCCGCTGCTGGGGGTGGATCCCATTCCGCTCCGCTATAAAACAGTACAGGGCGCCATCGGCGCCCTGCAACAGGAATTAATTCATTTCTTCGAAGCTTTTGAAAAAAATCCATTGTTAATCACCCGGAATCCCTTTTTTGGGGACCTGAACTTTGATGAAAATGTGCAACTGCTTTACAAGCACGCTTTGCATCATTTGAAACAGTTCGGGGTGGAACCGCTTATGGCTTAAGTTTCGCATTAAATAAAGAATCGGCCTTGGCTAATCCGCCCAGGATTGCTTCCTTCACTTTGGTTACTTTACCTTTTTCACTTTCCAGGTATTTAAGGCGCATCTCCAGGTTATTCACGGCGGAATCCATATTGAATTCCGTCATCCATTTATCCATGGCGAAATCAGCGTAATTGAGATCATTCACCAGGGTCTCCAGTTTTTTCTTCAGGTCCACAGCGGCATCCTGCGCTTTGGCCGGCAGTTTGGCAATGGAATCCAGCATGACTTTGGCACGGGCCTGGGCACCACGGACCTTACCCATTTTCGGCATTACTTCATCATGGCCGGCCATCACTTCATCAAAAAGTGAATCCACCGGTGACTTAGCCACTGCTTTATTCTCTTTCGTCTCGTGTTTGCTGTGATCTTCTTTACCGGCATTATTACAGGCCGTTAACAAGCTGATCGCTAATAAGGGGAAAATGATTTTTTTTATCATAGTTAATGTTTTTCTTCTCCGTCACACTTTTCGGTAATACCGTGAAAGATGTCGTGAAGTTCCGTTAATTGGGCTTTTATTTCATTATCTGTCCCATTATTTTTTATCACTTTATTCAGTTTTTTTACCCCTTTAACTAAAGTACCCAGGTCTTTTTTTATTCCTTTCTGATTGTAGCCTTCTGGTGCTGTGGATTTTTTCCAGGCAATGGCTTTTTCCAGCATTTCGCCGCTTCTGGCTTTGATGGGCTCAAATTTCCCTTCTTCGGCCGGGTGGAAGGTCTTACTCATTATTTCATGGAAAGCGTCTTTTTCGACCCATTTTGCTTTTTCCTGGGCGGCCAACGGACGGGCAAATAACAATGCGGTCATGGCAAAGGCAAACAGTACTAATTTTTTCATATCAAAAGTTTTTAGGAACCGCAAAGTTATTATCCTGCCGAAGGTCTTTTACTGATTAAAATCATTCACCCCCGTTTTTTGCATTTTCAGCTAATTTCGTTTCATTGAATGTTTGCATATGACAAAACTGGAAAACTACATTACCGGAAAATGGATTACAGGTGACGGAGACGGGCAGGTCCTTTTTAATGCAGTGACCGGTATGCCACTGGTAACTGCCAGTACCAGCGGACTTGATTTCAAACAAGTCCTTGACTATGGACGTACTGTTGGTAACCCCGCCTTGCGGAAAATGACTTTTCACCAACGGGGCAATATGCTCAAGGCCCTGGCCCTGCATCTGCGTACCAAACTGGATGGGTTTTATGCGCTTAGTTATCAAACCGGAGCTACAAAGGCCGACAGCTGGGTGGATATAGAAGGTGGCATTGGTAACCTTTTCGCTAACGCTTCCCTGCGCCGGCGATTTCCCGATGATGTGATCTGTATCGATGGAGAATCCCATAACCTGGGGAAGAATAATACCTTCATGGGCACACATATTCTTACACCGAAAGAAGGGGTGGCCATACATATCAATGCGTTTAATTTCCCGGTATGGGGGATGCTCGAAAAAATCGCCGTGAACCTGCTGGCCGGTGTACCGGCGGTAGTGAAGCCGGCTACGGTAACCTCTTACCTGACCGAAGCGGTCGTGAAGGAAATCATCGCCTCCGGTATTTTACCCGAAGGCGCTTTGCAGTTACTCTGCGGTTCAGCCGGTGATTTGCTGGATCATGTGACCAGTCAGGATGTGGTGACATTTACCGGCAGTGCCACGACCGGATTAATGCTGAAGCAAACAAAAGCTATCCTGGAGAATAATGTGCCTTTCAATATGGAGGCGGATAGTCTCAATTGTATTGTTTTGGGAGATGACGTTACACCTGCTGATCCGGAGTGGGATATATTTATCAAAGAAATCCGCAGGGAAATGACACTCAAGGCCGGGCAACGTTGTACGGGTGTGCGCCGCATTTTTGTGCCGGAAAATAAAATGGAAGACGTATGGAAAGCGATTGCCACTTCGTTGGCGCAAACGGTGATTGGCAATCCGCTGCATCCATCGGTGCGAATGGGTAGCCTGGCCGGACAAAGCCAGCGGAATGAAGTGCGGGAGCAGGTAAATAAGTTATTGGCCAGTTCGCAGATTGTATATGGTTCACTGGATAGTGTGGAAGTAACGGATGCGGATGCCAAACAGGGTGCATTTATGTCGCCCTTGTTGTTGCTGAATGATCAGCCCCATACTTCTTCGGAACCACACAATATCGAAGCTTTTGGCCCGGTGAGTACCATCATGCCCTATAAAGACCGTACCGATGCCATTGCCCTTAGCAAACTCGGCAAGGGCAGCCTGGTGAGTACGATCGTTACAGCCGATACCCGTGAAGCGCGTGATTATGTGGTGGGCGCCGCGCCTTATCACGGACGTATATTGGTCTTGAATAATGAATGTGCCAGGGAAAGCACGGGTCATGGTTCACCGCTTCCCTTACTGGTGCATGGCGGTCCGGGTCGTGCCGGTGGCGGGGAAGAAATGGGTGGACTTCGCGGAGTGAAACACTACCTGCAACGTACGGCCTTGCAAGGATCACCAACTATGATTACGGCTATCACCGGCGTATACCAGCCACATGCCAAAGGAATCAATACGGGTATTCATCCGTTTAAAAAGTATTTTGATGAATTGCAGATCGGGGAACAACTGATTACGGAAAAAAGAGTGATCACTTCGGAAGATATTGACCGCTTTGCCGATCTGACCGGGGATCATTTTTATGCGCATATTAAAACCACGGATTTCACCGGGACCATGTTTGAGCAGCAGGTGGCACACGGGTATTTTATCATGAGTATCGCCGCAGGGTTATTTGTGGATGGCTATGAGAAAAATCCGGTGCTGCTGAATTACGGGATTGATGAACTGCGTTTCACCAAACCGGTGTACCCGGGTGCGGAAGTGCATATCCGTTTTACCTGTAAGGAGAAATTGCCGAACGATAAAAGGGTGATTGAGAAACCGGAGGACTTTAAGCGCGGGGATGATATTGATAAGGGGATTGTGAAATGGCTGGTGGAATTTTTTGATGCCTCCAACGAGATTACCGGCGTGGCCACGATATTGACGATGGTGGCGAGGAAGCCATAGTTTTTGCCTGCGGCAAGGTAGCCACGGATCACACGGATATACACGGATTTTTGCCAAACCGCCTTCGGCGGCTGGCAAATATTTTGGCCACGAATTCACACGAAAGAACACGAATAATACAGAAAGGCGGGCCACGGATACCACGGATATACACGGATTTTTGTTTACAAATCATTAGACAACTCCTATAATAGGAAAAGTTAATCCGTGCATATCCGTGGTATCCGTGGCTCTGTATTTTTCGTGGCCATTTGTGTGATTTCGTGGCCAAAAAACCGCAAAGCGGCCCTCCATGGCTTAACTTTACTACAGAAACCTTCGTTATGGACGCATTTGTAAAATCATCTTTTCACAGCGGAATTACCAGCATTGAATTCTTTCATCCGCAAAGTAATTCACTGCCAGGCCGGATACTGGATGAACTGGCCCAGGCTATTCATGCCGCGGGTAATGATGAAGCAACCAAAGTGGTACTGATCCGGAGTTTCGGGGACAAAGCTTTTTGTGCCGGCGCTTCGTTTGATGAACTGGCCGCCATCCGCAGCAAAGAAGAAGGATTGAAATTCTTCAGTGGCTTTGCCCAGGTGATCAATGCCATGCGCATATGTCCCAAACTGATCATCGGGCGTATACATGGTAAATGTGTAGGTGGTGGGGTTGGACTGGCGGCGGCTGTGGATTACGCCATTGCCACTGAAGCGGCGGAAGTTAAACTCAGCGAATTGGCCGTTGGTATCGGTCCATTTGTGGTAGGACCTGCTGTAGAGAGAAAGATCGGCAACTCTGCCTTCTCGCAACTGGCTATTGATGCCACCCGCTGGCGCAGTGCCGAATGGGCCCGAAAAAGAGGCTTGTATGCCGAACTCTACAATACGGTGGAAGATATGGATGAAGCGATCAGTCGGCTGGCCTACCTGTTGGTACAATCGAGTCCGGAAGCCATGGCTGAACTGAAAAAAGTTTTCTGGAAGGGCACCGAACACTGGGATCAGTTGCTTGTTGAAAGGGCTGCAATCAGCGGACGTCTCGTATTGAGCGATTTTACCCGTAACGCCATTGAATCCTTTAAGAAGAAATAGTGCAGCAATTTCATACCGGTAACTTTCAACTCCTCTGCGATCAGCTGGCCCGTAAAGACCGTGACCTGAAAGGGATAATCCTGGAATATGGTTATCCCCCCATGTGGACCCGCCCCGCCACTTTTCAAACCCTTATACTGACCATACTTGAACAACAGGTTTCCCTGGCATCCGCTTATGCCGCATTTAAAAAACTGCGGGAGAAAATTGGTTATGTGACCCCCGCCAAAATACTGGCCATGACCGATGAGGAAATGAGGGCTGTTTATTTTACCCGGCAGAAAATGGGCTATGCCCGCGAACTGGCCCGGGCGATTCAATCCCGGAAACTGGTTTTGAAACAACTCGAACCGCTGTCAGATGAAGAGGTGAGAGCCCACTTGATTCAACTGAAAGGTATTGGCCACTGGACCATTGATGTCTACCTCATGCATGCCCTTCAACGCACTGACCTTTTCCCTCTCGGTGATATTGCCCTTGTGAATAGCCTCAAACTCATCAAAAAACTGCCTTCCGATATTTCCAAAGCAGACATGCTGAACATAGCCGAAGCCTGGCGACCCAACCGGACCATCGCGGCCATGTTGTTGTGGCATGCCTATATCAAACGAAAAGGGATAGTCATTAGTCAGTAGTCGGGAGTCGACAGTCCACAGTCGGCAGTCCACAGCAGGTCGTTTACAGATCGCAGCATCTTTCGAGTATGAAAATTTATTTCGAGAATCACGTCCTATTTTCCACTCCTCATTTCCCATTTCCCACCCCCCACTCCCCATCTGAGGATTTTTTACTTTTTACTTTTGAATTTTGACTTCCCGATTAAACAACCCTACTCCCTCCATACTACGATTCACTCCCCCTTTCTTACACTTCACTCCTTCCTGCTTATCTTTTTCTCCCGGGTGCTGTTAGTATGATTAAACAAAATAAATCAACTATGGAACTCAAAAACATTTTCCGTAAATCAGCCCTGGTAATGGCACTTGGCTTACCGGTATTTCTGACCAGCTGTGACAAAGACGAAGATCCCGTAAGCAATACGATCACCGATGTGGTAGTGAATAATGCTTCATTCAGTACCCTGGAAGCAGCTGTTTTGAAAGCAAGTTTGCAGACCACCCTCAGCGGCTCAGGTCCGTTTACCGTGTTTGCCCCGAATGATGCCGCTTTTACCGCATCCGGTATTACCAGTGCTACCCTTAATTCACTGACGCCGGCCCAGGTTTCTTCTATTTTATTATATCACACAATACCGGCAAAGATTCTGGCGGCCGATGTACCGGCGGGTCCGAATGCTAAAGTGGTGACCGCCAGTGGTGACTCTGTATTCGTGACAAAAAACAGCAGCGGGGTATTTATCAATGGTATCCAGGTGTCCACCGCGGATGTGGCTGCTGACAATGGCGTGATCCATGTAATCGGCCGGGTATTGAATCCCCCGGTTGGTAATATTGTTGAAACAGCTGTAGCTTCCGGACTGGACTCCCTGGTGAAAGCCGTAACCCGTGCTACTACAGCCGTAGGTGGCGACCCCACACTGGCTGGTACGCTCAGTACGGCTAAACTGACCGTCTTCGCCCCGACCAATGCAGCTTTTACCCAGTTACTCAGTGCTTTATCCCTGACGGATATTAATCAGATTCCGATCGGCACCTTGCTGGCAGTATTGCGTTACCATGTGGTAGGTACCCGTGCATTTTCGTCTGATCTGGCAAATGGTAACCTGGCCATGCTGGCCGGTGGAAATACCACCATTAACCTGACCAATGGAACCGGCGGTGGTCCCAGCATCCAGGGGAACGGAAACGGTGGAAACCGCTCGAATATCACCGCTACGAACATTGTGTGCCGGAACGGTGTTGTACACCTTATTGATCGTGTGTTGTTGCCCTAAATAAGTCCCAATCCCACATGACTATGAAAAGCCATTAACTGCCCTGTTTCAGGTTTGCCGGAACAGGGCAGCTTTAATTTTTTAAAAATGTTCAATCACCGATACCGATACCTGTTTATTCTGTTGCTGGCACTGTATACTTTTTTTAATACAGTTGTCTGCGATGTGTATCATTATTTCCGGATTGAAATCGAATGGTACTATGCGGCCCTGACCATTCTCTCCGTTACCCTGGTAACCTGGGAGGGAAACCGGCTGATCAAGCCCTGGTTTAAGAAAAAATTCCTGACTCCTAAGACCAAGGTCCGTTTTCTGGCCTTTTTTTTCATTGCCGGAAATGGTGTAGCCCTGCTTGCAGCGATCGGTACGGTATTCTTTTTTGGTACGGTGATACATGATTACAGCTGGCAGGAAAATCTCAATCCGTATAAACTGAATATTATCTACGGCAGCCTGATCAATCTTTTTCTCCACCTGCTTAATGCCATTCATTTCTTCTTCCGGGAATACCGGAGGCAATGGAAAGAAACAGAAGAACTCCGGCAAATCAGTGCCCAGGCACAGATCCAGCTGGTGAAAAGTCAGATCAATCCGCATTTTCTCTTCAATAACCTGAATGTGTTGTCCGGCATGGTTATCAAAGACAATCCGGAAGCCAACCGGTTTATCGAGGAGTTTTCCAAAGTATATCGTTATATACTCAGTAACCAGGAGAAGGAACTGGTGGAGCTTCGCTCCGAACTTGAATTTATACAACCGTATATTTTTCTTCTCCAGACCCGTTTTGATCAGGGTTTATCGGTAACCGTGAATATTCCGGAGCACTACAAGAGCTGGCATGTGGTTCCGGCTGCGCTGCAAATGCTGATAGAAAACGCAATAAAGCACAATGTGGTAAGCCGGAATAAGCCATTGCATATTGATATCCATACCAATGGAAATCAGACTCTCGTGATCAAAAATAATGTTCAGCCACGGTTGGCTGTTGAATCCTCTACCCGGATCGGACTGCAAAATATCCGGAAGCGTTATGAACTAATTTGCGGCAGAGATGTTGTGATTAAGCAATCGGAAAAGGCGTTTGAAGTAGCCATCCCGCTCCTGCAATTAAACTGAAACAATGAAGCTGATCATCGTAGAGGATGAACAACTGGCCACAGAGAGGCTGAAGACAATGCTCAGGAAATATGATCCTGCCATTGAGGTCATTGCCTGCCTGGAGAGTATTGAAGATACCGTGCAATACCTCAAAACCCATAGTCACCCCGATCTGCTGCTGCTCGATATACACTTATCGGATGGGCACAGTTTCGAAATTTTCAAACAAGTGAGCTATAGTGGTCCGGTGGTATTTACCACCGCTTACGATATTTATGCGCTGGAGGCATTTAAGATGCTCAGCATCGATTATATCCTGAAACCCGTGACTCAGGATGCATTAGCTGCAGCCCTCAATAAATTCAAATCGCTTTCTTTGTCTTTCAATGCCGCTCAACTTCGTTCCCAGTTACCTTCAATCCAGGAACAACGGTATAAAAAACGGTTCCTCGGTAAAATCGGACAGCGGCTTTTCTTTATAGATACCAATGAAATCGCATTCTTCCAGGCAGAAAACAAGATTGTTTACCTCATAGATAAATCCGGCACCCGGTATATTGTGGAACATACCATGGAAAAACTGGAAGATCAGCTCGATCCCCGCCAGTTCTTTCGTCTCAACCGGAAATTTATCGTCAGCATCCAGGCCATCCAGCAGGTAAAACCCTACTTCAACAGCCGGTTAAAACTGTCTGTTCTCGGTGCTCCTCAACAAGAGGAAATGGTGATCAGCCGGGATCGGGTGGCGGAGTTCAGGCAATGGGCGGAGTACTAGTTAGTAGT
>DAORKK010000089.1:3018-12343 GCA_035439525.1 Chitinophagaceae bacterium | reverse complement strand
CTTAGAACGGGCTGTTGACTACTAACTACCGACTACTATCTACTAACTAGTTAAGCACACTGCTCTCCTTCACAATCTCCGCCTTCTTCTCCTCCTTGATCTTCGCCCAGCCGCCATTGATATTACGCAGGTTATGGATGCCTTGTCTTTTGAGTAAAGAAGCAGCGATTACACTGCGGTAACCACCGGCACAATGTACATACAGATTATGGTGGTCTTCGATATTGGCAATGGACCCGGGATCGGTCATTTCATTCAGGGGAATATTGATGGCGTCTTTTAAATGTCCATCGGCAAATTCAGTTTCGCGACGTACATCCACCACCACCAGGTTGGGATCATGCGGCATATCCATCATCAGTTCATCGGCTTCCACATCTATGATCATGTCAATCGGTAAACCCGCTTCCTGCCAGGCTTCAAAGCCGCCGGACAAATGCCCTTCAATTTTATCAAAGCCTACCCGTGCCAGCCGGATGATCGATTCTTTTTCTTTACCGGTTTCGGTCACCAGTAGCATTGGTTTATCAAACGGAAGCAGGCTGCCGGCCCATTCGGCAAACCGACCTTCCAATCCGATACTGATGGCACCTGGAACATACCCGTTCATAAATATATTCGCATGACGAGTATCAAGGATGAGCAGATCATCTGTAATCTTTTCATTGAATGCAGCCGGACTCAACGCCTGCATTCCTTTATTCACGACTTTTTCCAGGCTGTCATAACCTTCTTTATTAATTCGTGCATTGACCGGGAAATAGGAAGGAGGGGCGGATATGCCTTCTGTAACCTGTTTAATAAAATCTTCCTTGGTTGTCGCTTTCATGTCATAATTCTGTTGCTTCTCAACGCCAATCGTGCTCTGTGTTTCCGGACCGAGGTTTTTACCACAGGAACTGCCCGGTCCATGTGCAGGATAAATGATTACGTCATCCGCCAGCGGGAACAATTTCTGGTGAATACTTTCGTACAACATACCAGCAAGGTCAGTGGTGGTCAGTTCTGCTCCTTTTTGTGCCAGGTCCGGACGACCCACATCTCCTACAAATAAAGTATCACCGGTAAAAACGCAATGCGCTTTACCGGCCGCATCCCTTAATAAATAACAACTGGATTCAAGTGTGTGGCCGGGCGTATGTAAGACTTCTATTTCCAGGTTACCCACGTTGAATTTTTCACCATCCTTTGCCACATGTACCGGGAACTTTGTTATGGTGCCAGGACCATATACGATCGGGGCGCCGGTAGCCTGGCCAAGGTCCAGATGGCCGCTCACAAAGTCGGCGTGGAAATGGGTTTCAAAAATGAATTTGATGCGGGCATTGCGTTCATGAGCCAGTTGCAGGTACGCTTCAATATCACGAAGCGGATCTATCACGGCCGCTTCACCATTATCTTCAATATAATAGGCCGCCTCACTCAGACAGGAAGTATATAATTGCTTAATAAACATAGATTCGGGGTTTTTGTATTTTCCGGAAAAATGCAAAATTACTTTATAATATGAAAAGCCCCGTCTCTTTTGACAGAGAACGGGGCTTTTCAACATTTTTAGCAATGTGATTATCCCAGTAATTGTTTCACGAACTGATTGAGTTCCTGCATCCGGTTGATATTCACTGAGTAGTAAATGAATTTTCCGTCACGGTCCGTTTTCACAAAACCAGCCTTACGAAGAATCGCCAGGTGCTGGGAAGCAACCGATTGTTCAAGGCGGAGTTTTACATACAATTCCGTGACTGTCATTTTCCCACTTTCATCAATCATCTTCAGAATCTGCTGTCGTAACTTATGATTTAACGCTCTCAAAACCAGGGCTGCTTTTTTTACTTCAAGAAGGTCCACTTTTAAAAGGGTTCCATTCTCTTTTGGATCATTTAGTGTAATTGTATACGTACTCATATCTGTGAATGGGTTGGTTGTAAAAAAGAAACAAAAATACCCTCCTGATGTCAGGTATTAAGTATTTAAATGATAAGACGTGAACTATATCTATTTCCTTCGGGCAGCAGTATAAAATTCTTTGATATATAAGGGTTCAGCGTAGGCAAGGCTTGCAAAATCCTGCAAATTGAATTTTCGGTTTGAAATGGATGCCATATGTATAGCCGAAAACGGAATGTCTTCAAATTGTGCATGTTGAGACTGTAAGAGTGGTTGCAGTTTTTTGCTGCCACTTCCACAGAAACAAACAGGATGAGCGGTAATATATGACTGATAAGTGGTGGGCTCGAGTATCACAGCTTCGGGCGAAACCACCATATTCATTTTTTTATCATATATCGCTGCATACACTTCCATCCGTCTTGCATCGATCATGGGACAGATTAACGCTGCAGTTGTAAAACGGGCGGCATAGGCCATCATTTCAAGGGTAGGAATCGCAATCAGCGGCTTGCTGAGGGCGAAACATAACCCTTTTGCGGTGGCCAGTCCAACCCTTAAACCGGTATACGATCCGGGGCCAATGGTAACGGCGATGGCATCAATTTGTGAGAAAACAAGCCCGGTTTCCGTTAGTAATGCCTGTATAGCTGTATGAATCCAGGATGCATGATCGGATTGCTGCTCATTGACTTTCAGACCAATTATCTCTTCATCCCGGGCAATGCAGAGAGAGGCAGTTTCCTGTGCGGTGTCTATGTTTAATAGTAAGGCCATTAAAAACCGGCTTCATTTTTTAATAAATAGGCGGGCTGGTATTGTTGATTGTTTATTGACATTTGATTCAACAATAAATAAATCCTGCTTTTCCCAATTTTTTCACACCAGGCGAATGGACCTAAAGGGTAACTCGTTCCCAATGTCATCGCTTTGTCAATATCTTCTTTACTGCTCACCCCTTCTCCGAAAGTTAAATAGGCTTCATTAATGATGGAAGCCAGTATACGGGCAGACAGAAAACCCGGAAGATCAGCAACCCATTCTGTTTTTTTGAATAATATAGCAAGTATTGATTCTGCCTTTGCCTGAAGGGAGACCTCTTTAATGGATGCTTCCACAATTGGACGTTCCCAAAAGCCCGGCCAACCGTTGATCCGGATAAAATGTCGCGGCCAGTTTTCCGGAATCGGTTTTTCCACCTGGTTGATAAATAGGAGAGTAGAGGCAGATTCGTACCAGCCGGAAGGGTAATCATCCACGAGATTAATCAGATCAATCACCGCGTCTAAATCCGGCAGCTGGGTCGGTCGGTCCATCCATTCAATACGGGATTCCGCAGCAAATCCCTGCGTTAGCAAGGCATCTTTTTGATCAGTAGTTGCGATTATCCCGATGGTCATCCGGTGTTTTTTTGCAAAGAAAACGTATAAAGCTAAATTCGCTGCAATCAATTTATAATATCATGTCTAAAACGATCATCAACACCCCGAACGCACCGGCCCCTATTGGTCCCTATAACCAGGCTGTTGGCACCGGTAACCTGCTTTTTATTTCCGGTCAGATTTGTATTGACCCGGCAACCGGAAATATGAAAAATGGCAGTATCGAGGAAGAAACCACCCAGGTAATGGAGAACCTGAAAGCCATATTGACGGAGGCTGGACTCAGCTTTAGCCAGGTGGTCAAGACCTGTATTTTTATTACAGATATGAACCAGTTCAGTATTATTAATGGTATCTATGGGAAATATTTTGATACCGCATTTCCCGCCCGGGAAACCGTGCAGGTTTCTGCGTTGCCTAAGTTTGTAAATGTGGAAATCAGTATGATAGCGGCAAAAGATTAAACAGAACCGGTTTTACGTAAACTTAAGCTGCCGGAATCGTATTTATTCTAATGGAGTTCAGGCAGCTTTTTCTATATTGTGGTTTCATTTTCCTCCTTACTAAATATGTAATCCTTCAGTATGAAGAAATTTTATGCACTGCCATTGTATGTCATGATAATGGCGGCCACCTCTTTGTTTGTTGTTACCGGTTGCGGCAGCAATAGCGAACTTGTAGATGAAGATAAATATGATGGCCCCGATGAGGCTGCCATGTTTGAAATAGAAAGAACCAAGGATCCGGCAACGGGTAAGGTTCCCTGGAACAAACTGCTCCAGGCCAAACTGAATACGGAAACAGCCCGTGAAGCAGCCCGGCAGAGTAACCGGATTCAGGCGTTAAGCTGGATAGAGCGGGGCTCGAATGGTGATTTTAACGGACCGCAGGGAAACAGTCGACCCAACCAGGATCAGACGGCCGGTCGTATCCGTGCTGCCATGGTGGATTCACTGGATCCTACACACAAAACAGTTTGGGTAGGTGGAGTAGACGGAGGTTTATGGAAGACTACAGATATTACCGCTACTACTGCGACCTGGACATTAGTAAATGATTTTCTGAGTAACCTCGCTGTAGCGGCTATCTGCCAGGATCCCCGTCCGGGTTTCCAGAACAATATGTATTTCTGTACCGGTGAATCATTCGGAAATGCGGATGCAGTTCAGGGAGTCGGTGTTTTTAAAAGTACAGATGGAGGAGCCACCTGGAATTTCCTTTCAAGCACAACAGCTTTTACCGCCTGTACAAGGATTATCTGCGACTACCAGGGCAATATTTATTTAGGTACAAGAGGTAGCGGTCTTCAACGTTCGATAGACGGAGGCTCCACCTGGACCAATATCACTCCCACCGGTATCGGTACCAGCGTTTGTGATTTGGAAATCAGTTCTACTTCCGGCCCAGGACGCCTGCACGTAGCCACCGGCATTTTCAGTACTTCCGGCTATCGTTATACGGATATTCCAACAACCGTAACCGCTGGTTCCGGATGGACAGCCCCTGTTACAGCGTTTACCACTTTCAATCAGCGTACAGAGATGGCCATACTCGGTAATATATTGTACGCTTTACCGGATAACAGCAGCCACCAGGTACCCACCATCTGGAAATCTACCGATGGAGGAGAAAACTGGCTGGCTACTACCGGTCAACCTACATCAGGCTGGGCCAGCGGACAAGGATGGTATTCCTTATCGGCAGGTATTCACCCTTCCGATCCTGATCAGTGTATTGTTGGCGGACTGGATACCTATAAAACGATAAATGGCGGAACTACCTGGGTGAAAATTTCCACCTGGGCATCTACCGTCGGACAATATGTACACGCAGATCAGCACAATGTGCAATGGTGGGATGGTGGTTCCAAATTGATGTTTGCCTGCGATGGCGGTATTCACTATTCAGTGGATAACGGCACTACTATCCGTGACCGGAATAAAGGACTTCGCCTGAAACAGTTTTATTCTGTTGCGATACATCCGACACAGACCAATTACTTCCTCGCTGGTGCACAGGATAACGGCGTACACCGGTTAAATCACCCGGGTCTTGATAGTTCCATTGAGGTAACCGGTGGCGATGGTTGTTATGTGGCCATCGACCAGAACGAAGGACAATACCAGTTCGGTTCTTATGTATACAATGTATTCCGCCGCAGTACCAATAACGGGGCTTCCTGGTCCACTCCGGTGAATAACCAGAGTACGGGTCGATTTGTAAATCCCTGGGATTATGACAATAATGCCAATATCATCTATTCCTGTAATACTACCGGTACCTTCCTGCGTTGGGATAATCCGCAAACCGGCAGTACCACCAATGTGGTAACCGCCACCGGCTTTACCGGGAATGTCTCTGCGGTGCATGCTTCCCCTTACACGGCCAACCGTGTATATTTTGGCATGGGTGCCAGTGGGGCCGTTTTCTATGTGAATGACGCGAATGTCGGAACCACGGTAACCGCCACAAACATTACCCCTGCCGGTGCAACCGGATATGTTAACTGTGTGGTAACGGGTTCATCTGATCAGCACCTGATCGCTACTTGTTCTAATTATAATATTACAAATGTATGGGTGTCACATGATGGCGGTACCACCTGGACTGCTTCAGACGGCAACCTGCCGAATATGCCGGTACGTTGGGCGCTGTTTCACCCTGACGACAATAATAAAGCCTATATCGCTACCGAAACCGGTGTCTGGGAAACAGATCTGCTCAATGGTAACTCAACTGTATGGGTCGCCAATCCAAGTTTCCCCAACGTGCGTACCGATATGATCAAATACCGGGCATCAGACCGCACGATTGCTGCGGGTACCCATGGCCGTGGGGTCTGGAGTGCAATCATTCCTCCTCCTTCCGGTTTCAGCTTTGGCGCTACTACTCCGGCCACAACGGCCTGTCCGGCACCAGCTACCATGAATGTAACCCTGCCTACTATTTCAGGCGGTGGCTTTACTAACCCGATTACTTTATCAGCAACAGCCGGTGTGCCAGCAGGTACATCGATCAGTTTTGGTACGAATCCGGTTGTTCCGGGTAACTCTTCAGTGATTACCCTGAATAATGCAAATACACTTTCACCTGGAACGTATACCGTTACCATACAAGGGACAGCAGCCAGCGCACCCAATCAGGTGACTACGGTCAGCTTTACCATTAATCCTGGTGCAGGTCCTGCCATCACCACTCAACCGGTGAGTCAAACTGTATGCGAAGGACAAAACGTAACCTTCAGTGTGGTTGCTACCGGCAACTACCAATGGCAGGTAAGTACCAATGGTGGAGGCAGCTGGGCAGCAATCGCCGGTCAGACTTCCGCTTCTTATACGATTACCGGTGTTGCGGCCGGCCTGAATAATAATCAATACCGTTGTGTGGTGAGCACACTCTGCGGCAGTACTACGTCCAACGCGGCGGTGCTTACTGTAAGCTCACTGGCTACCATTACCGGACAACCGGCTAACCTGAATCTCTGCGTAGGCAGTCCCGCAACTTTCTGCGTTACAGCTTCCGGTACTGGCCTGTCATATCAATGGCAGGTAAGTCCCTCCGGTTGCGGTGGCGCCTGGATAAATGTTTTAGGTGGCAATTCTTCCTGTTATACCATTCCTGCTGTTACGGCGGGTATGAATAATGCAGCTTATCAATGCCTGGTGACCAGCAGTTGTGGTCCTACCACCATTGCCACTACCTGTGCGGTACTGACTGTTGTAACTTCAGTTTCAGTTACAACGCAACCGGTGGACCAGACCATCTGTAATGGTGCCAATACCAGCTTTACAGTAGCCGGCATCGGTACAGGAATAATTTACCAATGGCAGGTGAACAGGGGTACAGGGTTTGAGAATATTACCAATGGTGGTGTTTATAGCGGAGCTACATCAGCCACACTGACCCTCACCGGCGCCAATACTTCCTATAATGGTTATCAGTACCGTTGTTTATTGTCCAACAGTACCTGTACCACGCCGGGCACTTCGAATGCAGCTACACTTACCATTAATGCATTGCCTGCGATAACCAGTAATCCAGTCAGTCAGACTATTTGTACAGGAAGTAATGTATCGTTCAGTTCGGCCGCAACAGGAACTGGTATTACCTATCAATGGCAGGTAAATACAGGATCCGGATTTGTAAACCTGACCAATACCGGTGTTTATTCAGGGGCTACCAGTTCCACACTGAATATAACCGGTGCCACCGTTGGCTTTACCGGATATCAATACCAATGTGTGGTCAGCGGAACCTGTAGCCCGGCGGCTACTTCAACCGCAGCGACCCTTACGGTGCATGCGCCTGTTGTGGTTACCAGCTCTCCGGCCAATGTTGAACTCTGTGCCGGTTCCAATGCCACCTTCTCGGTAGCCGGTAGCAGCGTACCTGCAATTAATTATCAATGGCAGGTAAGTACCGATGGGGGTACTACCTGGACAGCACTTACCGGTGCCAATTCATCTTCATTTACAGCAACTGGTGTTGTTGCCCTGATGAGTAATAACCGCTATCGTTGTTTATTGTCCAATAACACATGTACAACTCCTGTTGCTTCAGCTGCCGCTATTCTTACGGTTCGCGTGGTGCCAACGGTTGGATTGACCGTTGCGCCGTTGAGTACATTGTTACCTGGAGAAACCACCACATTGACAGCGACCCCTTCCGCTTCCACCGGTGGTACAATCAGTACTACCTGGACAATGGATAACAATCCGATTTCTGTTAACGGAAATAGTTTATTGGTCAGTGTAAGCAACCTCGGTGCATACCAGGTAGGAATCCGGGAGACCTGGCCAAGCAGCCTGTTCTGCTCCAGTCTTTCACCGGTAGTGACCATTACCGCCAATGTGAGTGATCGTCTCTTTATCTTCCCGAGTCCGAATGATGGCAACTTCTCCGTATCGTATTACAATGCGGGATTAAGCAACACGCAACGCCGCATACGCGTGATCGATTCAAAAGGAGCTGTCGTGTTTGATAAATCATTCCCCATCGCAGGGCCATATACTATTATTCCGGTCAACCTTACACAGGCCAGCCGCGGATTGTATTATGTAGTGGTAGGCGATGCAGCCGGTCAGAAACTGGCAGAAGGAAAAGTGCATGTGAGATAGTTTGATGAATATATTTTCTAAGGAGGCTGTCCGGTAAAACGGGCAGCCTCTTTTTTTGTGAGTGGTGAGTAGGGAGTTGTAAGTAGTAAGTTATAAGTTGTAAGTATGGGCAACTGGTTGGAGAACGGGCTGTTTTGTCATCCCGCGTGCACACCGAAGCTTTAGCGAAGGTGAGAAGCGAAGCGAGGGATCTGGCTGTTTAAGGAAGTTTCCATTAATACCAGATTCCTCCTGCGTCGGAATCTATATCATGTACTACGATGTATGTCGCTACCCCTCGCTGCGCTTCGGGGTGACAAGGGTTCTTAGTAATTTTCTGTTGTGGTTGGGCTATAAATTTTCTTAGTACTCATGTCATCCCAGAGTTTACCCTGAGTTCATCGCAGGGAAGGAGGAATCTCAGTTCTGTGAGGTCGAAACTTTGATCAGGGATGCTTAACTTGTACTGATAATCATGCGGAATATTCTCAGGGTCATATTGTACAAGCCGATCAATTGGGCGGCGAAAAAATTTGCTTCCAGGCCGGTGCCGGAAAAGGTATTCAGTGCACTGGATACTCTTTATGCTGAAATACTGGAAAACCCGGGTAAGCGGGGATTGCTCCTGCCCTTTGATCCCGGGATGGACCGCTTTATAATCTTTTCCGATCAGCATAAAGGCAACCGCGATGGCGCCGATGATTTTGCCGGGGCGGAACTGAATTACCTGCGGGCCCTGGATCACTATAGTAAAAATGATTTTACCTATATCAGTCTCGGGGACAGTGAAGAACTCTGGGAAAACAGTATCTGGACCGTAAAAAAGAAAAACACGGCTGTATTTGAACTGGAGAAAATATTCCTGCAAAAAAACAAATTCATCAAAATCTTCGGCAATCACGATCTCTTCTGGGACAACGACCCCCTCGCCGCCTGGCACCTCAAAGATATCTATGGAGA
>DAORKK010000089.1:0-2918 GCA_035439525.1 Chitinophagaceae bacterium | reverse complement strand
TTTCTCACCCACGGCCACCAGGGCGATGCCCAATCCGACGGCAACTGGTTCAGCAAATTCTTTATCGCCAATATATGGGCACCGCTGCAGGCCTTCCTGCGGATCAATCCCAATACACCCGCCTATGATGCGGAAAAGAAAACACTGCACAACCGGATCATGTATGAATGGTCCGCCAGCAAAGAAAAAATCCTGCTCGTCACCGGACACACGCATCAACCGGTCTTTGGCTCCCTCACTCACCTCGAACGCTTATTTAAGCAGTTCCAGGAAGCACTAAACAAACAGGATAAAGAAGAGGAAGAAAAACTACGGAAAGAAATCCGCACCCGGGAAAGAGAGTTTACCTCCGTGGCGCTGGATTATATGAGTATGAAACCATCTTATTTCAATACGGGCTGCTGTTGTTTCAGTGACGGGGATATAACCGGTATCGAACTG
This sequence comes from Chitinophagaceae bacterium, assembly GCA_035439525.1. GTDB lineage: Bacteria > Bacteroidota > Bacteroidia > Chitinophagales > Chitinophagaceae > JJ008. Next base: position 2,477 of record DAORKK010000089.1, on the reverse strand, counting down.
GCCGACGGCGAAATCCGCTTAGTAAAATGGTCTACGGCAAAAGGCCGCGAAGTCCTCGAGTCAATGACTGCATACTGCTGACTGCTAACTGCCGATCAGTTTGGATGGGCTGTTGACTCCTAACTACCGACTCCTAACTACTAACTAGTTTCTCCTCCACCCATTATTCTCCCGTTCATAATCCGGTAATTTATTCTCCGGATCCAGGGTCACTTCTTTGATCTCACTGGTGGTGGGTACGGTAAAACGCCATTCGGCACCACGCTGCCAGATTTCCACGGGCAGGTGCAGGGTATGTGTTTTGCCATTGGTTTCTTTGATCAATACTGTTACCGGCATCACCATCTGCTCTTTGTTTTCGAGTATGATTTCACTGCCGTTTTTTGCATTATCATCGATATAACTCACCGATTTAACCGCCTGGTCCAGTTTCCAGTTATTGAACACCCAGCCTCTCCAGAACCAGGCCAGGTCTTCGCCACTGACATTTTCCATGGTATGAAAGAAGTCCCAGGGCGTTGGATGTTTGAATGCCCAACGGCGGATATATTCCCGGAAGGCGGCATCAAACCGCTCCTTCCCCAATACCACTTCCCGAAGAACGGTCAGCATTTGTCCGGGTTTAATATAAGCGGCAAAAGCCAGGTTATCCTGTTGCAACACATCAGGGGTATTAAATAGTGCATCCGCCTGGTCGCCAAAACTATACTTGATCATCAGGGATGAATTGGGGTCGGAGAAAAATCCTTTCTCCACAAACTCGCCTTTGTTAAAGGCTTCTGTAGAACCAATATTGATAAAGGTATTGAAGCCCTCATCCATCCAGGCGTATTTGCGTTCATTGCTGCCCACGATCATCGGAAACCAGGTATGACCGAATTCATGATCGGTTACACCCCAAAGATCAGTACCAGAAGAACCAGCACTGCAAAACACAATACCCGGGTACTCCATACCACCGACTATACCCGCTACATTCGTGGCAGCCGGGTAAGGAAACTCATACCAGGTTTTGGAATAATATTCAATACTGGCCTTGGTAAATTCAGTGGATCGCTGCCAGCCGTTCTTTTTGATACTTTCTTCCGGATAAGCACTGATCGCCATGCATTTTTTCCCACTGGGGAGGTTGATTCGTGCGGCATCCTGTACAAAAGCTTTTGATGCGGCCCAGGCCGCATCCCGGGTATTGGTGATTTTAAAGTGCCAGGTACAGGTGGGCCAGGCGGGACGAGAACTTTTTTCTTTTACTTCACGTTCACTACGGATTGTTACTGTCTTGTCACTTTTTGAAGCGGCTTCCCATCGCTTTAGCTGTTCTTCCGTATAACAGTCCTGTGGATTCAGTAACTCACCGGAACCCACCACGATGAGTTCGGAAGGAGCCGTTATACTGAATTCAATATCCCCGTATTCCAGGTAAAACTCACCGGCCCCGATATAAGGCAGTGTATTCCATCCCTGGATATCATCATACACGCATAGGCGGGGAAACCATTGTGCCACTTCATACACGATCCCGTTCTTTGTTTTTAAACGGCCCATCCGGTCGGTGCCGTATTCAGGTATCGTAAACTGATACCCGATATTGATCTTTAACTTTTCTCCTTTTTCCAGTACATCTTTCAGGGAAATCCGCATCCGGGTATCGGTAATCAGCGTGTCGTTAGGCGCATAAGGAGTGCCATCACTTTCCAGTTGTATACTGGTGAGCTGGTATCCATTTGTAAATCCGGCATTGGCCCAGCGGCCACCGGTTTGAGTAGTAGTGGCTGATCCACGCGAACCCCTGTTATATATATTCTGATCCAGTTGCAACCAGAGAAAACGCAGGTTGTCCGGGCTGTTATTGGTATAGGTGATTGTCACTACGCCTTTAACCGTATGCGAATCGGTATCCAGCTTGCATTGAATGGAATAATCCGCTTTGTTCTGCCAGTACTTCGGTCCGGGTTCCCCGTTTGCACTCCTGTACTCAGTGCCCGGGTAAGGATAAAATTGCGGATTAAATACGGCCCGGTGATCGTAGGAAGATTGAGCATATACGGAAGTCAGTATAAAACAGCTGCTGATGACAAGCAAGAACTTCTTCATGAAACCTAATTTGCCTGAAAGATACTTCAATTGTATAAAAAGGGGTATACGTAGTGGCACGTATTTGCAGTTTATTAAGAAAAGCAGCTAAGGTTCGAGGTTGGAAGTTGGAGGTTCGAGGTTTCGTGTTAATGGAAGATTCTTTTCGGATTCCGAGCTAATGTATTTTGGAGGGTTAAAGAATTTTCAAATGCCTTACAGACGCTTCCTGCTTTAGGGGTAACCTCCAACCTCCAACCTCCAACTTTTCATTTGAACATCTGTTCCGCTTTCTCAACGCTCTCCGGCTTCCCCACATCCACCAGCCGGTCACCGCTGTGATCATACCCCATGATGCGGTGATGGGCGGCGAGTTTCAGGTACACATCAATCAGCGAAAATTT
>DAORKK010000088.1:0-12358 GCA_035439525.1 Chitinophagaceae bacterium | reverse complement strand
CTGCTGATGGATGTACATGAATACCCGGCCGGTAAGACTGGCAATATCAGTCAGTCCATAACTGCTGTGGCCGGGGTAAATTATAAGATCCAGGTCATTGCCAAGGACCGGGCGGTCAATGAAACCAACAGTACGGTATTGGTTTCCTGCAACTGAGCAGTTCCTATCTTTGCCGCATGCATATTGATATTCTGACCGTTTTACCCGAATTACTGGAAAGCCCCTTTTCCCATAGTATGATGAAAAGAGCGCAGGAAAAAGGCCACCTGACCATCCGTGTACACCAGCTACGCAAATGGGCGGTGAATGACTATGGACAGGTGGATGATTACCAATATGGTGGTGGCGCCGGTATGGTGATGATGTGCGAACCCCTCGCCAAAGCGATCGAAGAACTTTCGGCCGACCGGAAATTTGATGAGATCATTTATATGACGCCCGATGGCGTCACTTTTAACCAGAAAATGGCCAACGCTTTTTCCCTCAAAGAAAATCTGCTGATCATCTGTGGACACTATAAAGGCATTGATGAGCGGGTAAGACAACAATTTGTTACCAAAGAAATCTCCATTGGCGATTTCGTGCTCAGCGGCGGTGAAATTCCCGCGGCCCTGCTCGTGGATGCCATTGGCCGGCTGATACCCGGTGTACTGAATGATGAGACGTCGGCCCTGACTGATTCTTTTCAGGATAATTTACTGGCCCCGCCGGTATACACCCGTCCGGTTGATTTTCGCGGACTCAAAGTACCAGATGTACTTATGAGCGGCAACCATAAGCTCATTGAGGATTGGAGGCACGATCAGGCCATCCAGCGAACCAAAGACCGCCGGCCCGACCTGTTACAGGGGCAGTAGACTGAATTAGCGTACTTTTAGTAACCTATTGCTTTCACACTAAAAGTTTGCATATGAAAAAGCGATTCCTTTTCTGGATGACCCCTTTATTTTTCGCTGGGTTCGCCTGCACCGCCCCAAAAAACAGCAGCCAAGCAGCAGCAATAAGCGCGCCACCCGCCTTTACCGCCCAACGCGAATTCAGGGCTGCCTGGGTAGCTACGGTTGCCAATATCAACTGGCCCAGTAAACCCGGTTTGAGCACCGAAGAACAACAACGGGAAGCAATCGCCCTGCTGGATTTTCTCGAAATACATCATTTCAACGCCGTCATTCTGCAGGTGCGTCCGCAATGTGATGCCATCTACGAAAGCGAACTGGAACCCTGGTCTTACTACCTGACAGGCAAACAGGGACAACCTCCTTCCCCTTTTTACGATCCGCTGAAATTCTGGACCGATGCTGCCCATGAAAGGGGCATCGAGCTGCATGTCTGGCTGAACCCCTATCGGGCTCACCATAAAGACGGCAAAGAGATCACGGAAAAGTCCATTGTGAAAAAAAGACCGGAACTGGCCCTTTATTTAAAAGAAGGATACTGGTGGCTGGACCCGGCCCAAAAGGGCACCCAGGAACATTCCACCGCGGTTGTGATGGACCTGGTGAAACGATATGACATTGATGGGGTGCATTTCGATGACTATTTTTATCCCTATCCTTCTTATAATAATGGCGAAGACTTCCCCGATTCGGTGAGCTGGAAAGCGTATCAGCAAAGCGGCGGTAAAATGTCAAGAGGTGATTGGCGCCGTGATGCCGTGAATGTATTTATTGAACAACTCTATAAAAAAATAAAAGCCGCCAAGCCCTGGGTGAAATTCGGACTCAGTCCCTTTGGTATCTGGCGTCCGGGTTATCCGGAATCAGTGGGCGGTTTTGATCAGTACGAGCAATTATATGCTGACGCTAAACTATGGCTCAATAAAGGCTGGATCGATTATTTCACCCCGCAACTCTACTGGCCGATCAATCGCCCGGCACAGAGCTTTCCCGTTTTACTGGGCTGGTGGGCTGGTGAGAATACGATGAAACGGCATTTATGGCCCGGCATCAGTGTGGGCCGCGATACCAGTTTCAGGAATGTCAATGAAATCATGAGCCAGATACAGATCAGCCGGGGTATGCTGCCCGAAAGTAAGGGCGTGGTACATTGGAGTATTTCATCCGTTACTAAAAATCCGGCCATGGCGAAAGCCCTGCTGGAAACACCTTATAAAAAACAGGCCCTGGTACCGGCCAGTCCATGGCTGGATAACACGCCTCCGGAATCACCCAGTATGCAACTCATGGTAAAAGACGGGATGGCGCATATCAGCTGGACTCACCCGGATATCAACGATGTATTTCGCTGGGTTCTTTATTATGAATACGGGGAAGGCAAGGTGAAAGAATATACCATCCTCAATCAGAAAACGGATCATCTGGAGTTGCCCACAGAAAAAATCATGGACAAGAACAAGCTGGCCATGACTGCTGTACGGTTGACGGCCGTGGACCGTTGTGGCAATGAAAGCCGGCAACCCGTAATTGCCGAAGTAATCCGATGAGTCAAACGATTGTGCCATTTTACCGGCAAATTCATATTGACCCGATAAAATCATGAAATTGCAGGAACCTAAAAATTGTTTGCTATGAGTAACAGCCGCAGAAATTTTTTACAGAAAATAGCGATTGGTACCGGTGCCCTGGCAGCCGGCATTCCTTCCCTGGCCCGGGTAACCGGCGCTTCGGATGAACAAATGGAACGGTCTGAAGGATGGGAGAAAAAAGGACAACGTTTTAATATGTGCGGTTACGCGGCGCCAAAACTGGATGTGGTACGTATTGGCGTGGTGGGACTTGGAATGCGGGGTGCTGATGCTGTAGAAAGATTAAGCTATATCGATGGAGTGGAAATCACCGCGCTCTGTGATAAATATTCTGACCGGGTAACGGCCGCCCAGAAGACATTGGAGAAAATGGGCCGTCCGAAAGCAAAAGAATACAGTGGGGAAGAAGGCTACAAAGCCCTTTGCGAAAGCAATGAGGTAGACCTTGTTTACACCCCCACACCCTGGCACCTGCATACACCGGTTGCCTTATATGCCATGCGCCATGGTAAACATGCGGCTACTGAAGTTCCTGCAGGTAAAACCATGGATGAATTATGGGACCTGGTGGAAACGTCTGAAAAAACAAAGCAGCATTGTATGATGCTGGAAAACTGTTGTTACGATTTCTTTGAACTGCTCACCCTGAATATGGCCCGCCAGGGAATGCTCGGTGAACTCGTACATGCTGAAGGCGCCTATATCCATGACCTGAGCAAGGACTGGAACTTTAATAAAAATGCCTATGCCGATATGTGGCGGCTGAAAGAAAATATCGGCCACAACGGAAATCTCTATCCCACCCATGGTTTGGGACCGATTGCCCAATGTATGGATATCAACCGGGGCGACCGCTTCGATCACCTGGTCAGTATGAGTACCAATGATTTTACGATGAATAATCTGGCCAAAGAGCTGGCGGCCAAAGATGATTTCTTCAAAGAGTATGTGGATCGTCCGTACCGTGGCAATATGAATACAACACTCATCCGCACGTATAAGTGTAAGACGATCATGGTACAACATGATGTATCTACGCTCCGGCCTTATTCCCGGATCCACCTGGTGAGTGGCACAAAAGGTGCTGCTCAAAAATGGCCCGGACCACAACGCATCGCGATGGGACATAGCTGGATGAAACCGGAGGACCAGAAAAAGCTGGAAGAAAAATATGCCCTGCCGATTGTTAAACATATCGGGGAGATTGCCAAAGAAGTAGGCGGACATGGCGGCATGGACTTTATCATGGACTGGCGGCTGATCGATTGCCTGCGTAATGGATTACCGTTGGATCAGGATGTATATGATGGAGCCGCCTGGAGCTGCCTGATGCCGCTGAGTGAGCGATCTGTGAATAAAAAATCAAGGACGATCGATATCCCCGATTTTACCCGGGGTGCATGGCAAACCAATAAACCAGTGGACCTCACCCTCAATGGTGGTGGTACAACCGGTGTACGGAAACAAAAGCCTTCATTGCAAATGAAATAGTTTCAATCCGAACTGAATTTTCTGCTATGCCTGCTTTATTAAACAAAGCAGGCATATTGCGTTTAAACCTGTAATTTTATAGTTGCATACATGATTGAACTGCTTATTGACTGAACTATTATTTTAATGAAGGCACTGACAGTAATAACAGACCCCGTCTACAAAGAACCCGCCGGCTTTACGGTTTACGAAAAATTCTGGCTAAAGTACATCCAAGATAAAAGAGACCTGCCCTTTATACACCTGCTTACTTCGATTCATATCCTGGTGATACCGGTTGCCATTTTATTATATACCCCCGTGCTGGAAGGCTGGTACTGGTGGCTGGCGTATATACCTTATTTCTATGTTTCCCAGATGTATTTTAAAGGCCGTTTCGGATTGATGCTGCATTGCATTTGTCATCGCAAACTGTTTAAGAAAAATTACACCTGGCTGTTTCACTATATCATCTGGATCGTCTGCCCGTTTTTTGGTCATACCCCTGAAACCTACTTCGCCCATCACATGGGCATGCATCACGTGGAAAACAATATGGAAGATGATGCCAGCAGTACGTTGCGCTATCAGCGGGACAGCCTGTCTGGCTTCCTGTCATATGTGGGCCGTTTCCTGGTACTCGGGTTTTCCGACACATTTATGTATTTCTTCAGCCGCAAACGCAAAAAGTTTTACATGCGGCTGACAGCCGGAGAGATGTCCTTCTACCTCTTCTGCATTGCCATGTGCTTTGTAAACCTGAAAGCTACCCTCTTCATCTTCATCATTCCCTTTGTATTTGCCCGGGTGGTTATGATGCTTGGAAACTGGACCCAGCATGCCTTTGTGAACCTGGAAGACCTTGAGGATAATACCATCAACTGTATCAACACGAAATACAACCAGATGTGCTGGAACGATGGCTACCATGCCATTCACCATATACGTCCGGCTATGCATTATACTGAAATCCCCGGTGAATTCTTAAAGACAAAAGACGAACTGGCCCGTAAAAAAATCCTGGTCTTCGACGGCATCCATTACCTCCATATCTTCATCTGGCTCATGACCAAGCGCTATGATAAACTGGCTCATAACCTGGTGAACGTAAACAATATGTTCAGTTCGGAAGAAGAAGCGATCAGGGTGATGAGAGAGCGCACTAAGAAAGTTAGAAGTTCGTAGTTAGTAGATAGTAGTCTTGCTTATTCTGGAACGTGGATAACCGTCAGATAAGAACAAAAAACAGATACCGACAAAAATTCAATGAAATAAACTAAAAAGGAGAAATAGCAGATGATGCCATTTCTCCTTTTTAGTACGAGATACGAAGTACAAAGTATGACTGAAGTGCTTGAACTAATATTTCTTAACAAGCGCCTTTGACTGCTGACTGCCTCCTGCCGACTGAAGCCTGCCTCTTTCTTTTCATCTCTTTCAACTAAAACCCCAAGGTCTTCTGAAGTGAGACTACGAACTACCGACTACGAACTACGAACTAGTCAACTTCCCTCTTCGGCGCCACCACCGGCAGTCTGACTTCATGAATCAGCAGGTTCAGTTTTTTCAGTTCCTCATCTATCACATACTTCAGTTGCTGGAGTTGTATATCGGTTTGCGCGGCCAGGTCAGCAAAAGCTTCTTTGGCCTGTTTTGAAGGAGCGGTATTACCGGCAGCGGCTGCATTGTATACACCGGCGATCTTGTCATCAAGACGGATCGGGTAATTCAGTACATCCTGTCCGCTTTTCGCTTTCGTCTGATGCAGGGCTTCCTCAATTGCGGTCAGTTGCTTGTTGATCGTATCCATCTGCTGTTTCAATTCGCGGGGAATGGCTTTGCCAACGCGGCCACTGAGATCGGACAGTTGCTGACGGATATCTTTGATATTCTTCATGCCTTTCATTACCGCTGTGAATTTATCACGAATGGCTAACAGGAAATTCACCTGCTCTTCATACTCCGCATTGGTGGTGGCATAATTAGGATCACCGAGAATGGTAAACTTCACATCGGCTGAATCGGTACCTGAAAGGAAGCGGGCGGTATATTCACCGGGCGCAGCCTTTGGGCCACGTACAAAACCATTCCAGAGAATCAATCCTTCCACCCGATCTGCTTCCGGATGATTCATATCCCATACAAACTGGTTCATTCCTTTTTTCAAGTCGATCTTATTCTCTTTTGATGTGGTGGAATAGGTCTTAATCAGCTTATTGCTTTTATCCAGCAGGGCCACAGAAAGCTTTGTGGAATCCGTTACATTTTTGAGATAATAATTGATCACGACGCCGGAAGCCGGATTCATTCCTGCATTCTGTATATCACCTCCGCCTACCCGGCGACCACGACCACCACCGGGTGTACGATAGGCCGGGTTTACGTCAAATACATGCAGACTTTTATTCAAAATTTCCTCTTTGGCCTGTTGTACTACAGAAAGATCATCCATGATCCAGAGACTACGCCCCTGGGTAGCCACAATCAGGTCATTGTTTTTTATCAGCAGGTCGGTAATGGGAGTTACCGGTAAATTCAACTGAAAAGAACGCCAGTTAGCACCACCATCATAAGAGATATACATGCCAAATTCGGTACCGGCATATAATAAACCCGGACGTTTTTTATCGGCACGGATCGCGCGGGTAAAATGAAGGGCCGGGATTCCATTATTTATTGCCTTCCATGTTTTGCCATAATCTTCAGTCATATACAGATAAGGCCTGAAATCATCCGATTTATACCTGGTACCGGCAAAGTATGCGGTTCCCTTTTTAAACGGATCGGCATCAATGCAATTCCACATCATCATCGGCGGACAGTCTTTCGGGGTAACATTCTCCCAGTTCTTACCGCCATCCTTACTCACATGAATCAGCCCATCATCACTGCCGGTCCATAAAAGATCCTTCTCTAAGGGCGACTCAGCTGCTGTGAAAATTGTGCAATAATATTCCACGGAAGTATTGTCCTGAGTTACGGGTCCGCCACTGGACGCCTGTTTGGTTTTGTCATTGGTGGTGAGATCGGGAGACAACTGTTTCCAGCTTCGTCCTTCATTCTCTGTTACAAACAAATGATTTCCTGCTGCATACAATCGTTTCGGATTATGCGGCGAGAAAAAGATCGGGTAGTTCCACTGGAAACGGTATTTCGCAGCCTCAGCCCCCGCCCCCATATTATCAACCGGCCATACATTGATCATGCGGCTTTCACCGGTCCGGTGATCTAGCCGTTGCAACATACCCATATAGTTGCCTCCATAGGTAATATCCGGATTAGTTGGATCGGCCACCACATACCCGCTTTCACTACCGGCCGCTGTCTCCATATCTGTAGCCATGATACCGGCACCAAACGTGCGGCTGCGGATCCGGAAAGCACTGTTGTCCTGTTGACCTCCTAATACGCGATACGGAAATGCATTATCCGTGCTCAGCCTGTATACCTGGGAAGTTGGCTGATTCAGATACGTACTCCAGTTATTCCCTCCGTCAAAAGATACCTGGGCACCGCCGTCATCCGCCACAATCATCCGGTTCCCATCTTCGGGATCGATCCAGAGATCATGGTGATCGCCATGGGGTGTATTCAGACTTTTAAAGGTCTTACCGGCATCCACACTGTACATAAACTCCACATTGGGACAATACACTTTATTTTCATTCTTCGGATCTACAAATACCTTGGTATAATACCAGGCCCGCTGGCGGATATTATTATCATTGGATTGAAGAGTCCATGTTTCTCCGGCATCGGCACTCATGAAGAGACCACCCTTTTCATTTTCAATCAATGCATAAATCTTATCGGTATTACTGGGTGCTACCGCAACCCCTACAATACCCCAGGTATTCTTCGGCAATCCTTTCATGGCTGAAATATTGGTCCATGTTTCCCCCCCATCCGTACTCTTCCAGAGACCACTGCCTTCCCCGCCACTCTCTAAAGAATAGGGTGTGCGGATCAACCGCCAGGTGCCGGCATAAAATACGGAAGGATTGCCGGGTTCCATGACCAGGTCGCTGCAGCCGGTCTGGTTATTGACGTATAAGGTTTTTTTCCAGGTCTTACCGCCGTCGGTGGTTTTGAAAATGCCGCGCTCTTCATTGGGTCCAAAGAGATGACCCATTACTGCCACCCACACAATATCCGGATTACGCGGATGAATAACAATGCGGATGATATGCCGCCCGTCTTTGAGGCCGATATTTTTCCAGGTACGCCCGCCATCCTCACTGCGCCACATGCCGCCAAGTCCTTCACTCACATTTCCGCGCATGGTATTCTCACCCTCACCCACATAGAGGATCGATTCATCGGAAGGCGCTACGGCCACGGCTCCGATAGAGCCACCAAAGTATTTATCAGAAATGTTTTTCCAGTTGCTGCCGGCATCCGCCGTTTTCCAGACACCACCACCGGTTCCTCCGAAGAAGAAATTAGTTTTGTTTTTATAACTACCCGCCACCGCGCCGCTTCGCCCACCGCGGAAGGGACCGATCAGCCGGTACTGGCTGCCTTTAATCAGTTGTTCTTCCTGATTGACTACCGCTACGGGTGCAGCCGGTTTTTTCTTCTGGGCAATCGCCACGGAAAAAGAAAGCAGGGAAAAGGCCAATATCCAATTTTTCATAAACAGTGATTGAAGGTGAAATTTACGCTAAAAAGGCCAAGAATGATTTTTGCCTGCGGCAAAAAATGGGTGGCCACGAACAGACACGAACAGACACGAAAAATACAGAATACAGGCCACGGATAACACAGATACACACGGATTGATTGCCTGCGGCAAAAATTGGGTGGCCACGAAACGACACGAAGAGACACGAACAGACACGAAAAATACAGAATACAAGCCACGGATATCACGGATACGCACGGATCTATTCGCTTAAAGGGACCTGCCTGCCGGCATTGGCAGGCCTGTGCGATCCGTGTTGATCTGTGATATCCGTGGCTTGTATTCTGTATTCTGTATTCTTCGTGCCTTTTTGTGGCCTTTCGTGGCAAAAAAAAAGAGGCTGCCAACGGCAGCCTCCTGATATTTTTTGTTGCAGAATTTAAAAGCCTTTCTTCTCTGGCTTCGGACCAATCAGGCCTTCTTTTCTGAGGCCGGCTTTCACGGCTTCATCATATTTTTTCATAATCACTTTCGCCGCATCCTCTTTCTTTTTCACTTCAGTCTGCAGGGTTAGCGTACGTTGTAACTGCAGGTTGGAGGGGGCCGCTTCCTGACCCGTTACACCGGCATATACTTCGGTGATATCCTCTCTCAGTTTCTTCTCATCAGCAAATACTGACTTTTGTTTAGTGGACAGTAATTCACTTCTGAGTTTTTCCAGTTCTGCATTATACGCTACCATGGAACGCTTCAGGGTGGAGTCAGTGACTTTGGTCAGATTATCTTTGATCAGCTTCTGCCGGTCATTGATGGAATCCACCACTGTGGCCAATCGCTCATGCAACTGATAAAGATCCATCGCCGCTTTATGCTGTTTTTTGCGGTCTTCCAGGGTGAAGTTTCTATCCAGTGGATCATGTACCAGTTTTACTTTGCTGGTATAAACCGAGTCCGCCACTTTCAGTTTGATTGTATATTCTCCGGGCAATACCATCGGTGCAAGGAAACCCGCAAAATCAATTTTGGCTCCGCCACTTGCGATCTTTGGTGGTTTCATACTCAGGTTCCACATCACCATATTCACGCCCTTCCGTTTACTGCCGGGAATAGATTGCACCAGCTTACCTGTGGCATCAAAGATCTCCAGTTTCACTTCGCCGCTGTTCACCCTGTCTTTCAGGTAATACTTGATGGGTGGAATCGAAGGCGGGTTACCGGCCACCCAACCACCGGTGCTGGGAAAACCGCCATCGCCAAACTGACCCATGGTCAGGGTGATCGGCGCATTGGGAAATAAGACCACGTCTTTCTCCGCTGTTTCTTTCTTCAGGTTTCGGATAGGCGAAATATCATCCACGATCAGGATCCCGCGGCCATGCGTGGCAATGATCAGATCATGTGTACGGGGATGAATCTTTATATCTCTTACCAGCGCGTACTCAGGAATTTTATTCTTCATGCGGAACCAGTTTTTCCCGCCATCGAGGGTACCAAATAATCCCATTTCCGTACCAAGAAATAATAAATCCTTATTGATCAGATCCTCACGGATGATATGGGCAAAGCCCGTAAACTCCGGACTGCTGATGAGTTTCCAGGTACGGCCCATATCGGCAGAAAAACCGAGATAAGTTTTATGATCCCCGTACATGTGATTATCAAACGTGGCATAAACCACTTTTTTATCAAAGCGGGACGGCTCTATGCTGCTGATCCAGGTTTGTGCGGGTATCCCGGCGTTTTTATAATTGGCAGCTACATTGGTCCAGGTCTTACCGGCATCCGTTGTGAATTGCAGGTTACCATCATCCGTACCGGCCCAAATCAGTTTTTCATCCAACGGAGATTCTGCCATGGTGAAAATGGTACAATGATTTTCGGCCGAAGTATTATCTGCACTGAGACCACCACTTTCTTCCTGTTCCTGCTTCTTCTTATCATTTGTGGTCAGGTCAGGTGAAATCCGGGTCCAGTTACGACCCTGATCGACCGACTTGTACAGGTACTGACTGGCCATGTAGAGATTCTTCTTATTGGCAGCACCGAATACGATCGGCGTATTCCAGTTCCAACGCAGTTTTTCCTCTCCCGGCGCCTGTTGTGGTTTTATATTCACCGCTTTTGTATTCACCAGGTTGATACGATTGATATTGCCACCCTGTGATTCGGCATAAGCGGTATAAATATCATTCGGATCGGGTTGTACCCAGAAACCATCACCGCCATTAATGGGTTTCCACATGCCATTACTCACACCTCCTGCTGCGGCAGATGGACCTACCCAGCTGCCATTGTCCTGCAGTCCGCCATAAATATTATAGGGCTTGCGGTCATCCACCGAAGCATGGTAAAACTGACCAACGGGTAGTGACTGTACAAAATTCCAGGTGGCGCCACGGTCAAGGCTGATATAGACGCCGCCATCGGTACCTAAATAGAGCTGATTGGTATTATTGGGATTGATCCAAAGCGCATGATGGTCACTGTGAACCCATCCGCCTTCATTGCTGGCATCGGCAAAGGAATAACCGCCGTCACTGGAATAGGAGAAGGAAAGGGCCGGACGATATACCCGTTTGGGATCTTTAGGATCGATCACGATGGTAGAAAAATAAAACGGTCGGGACACCACATTGAAAGTGGCGCTTTGCTTTTTCCAATTCTCTCCGCCATCTGCTGAAATAAATAAACCTGTTTCATTGGATTCCACAATGGCCACCAGGTTTTGGGAAGCACTGGGTGCTACGGCAAATGCAATCCGTCCAAATGGTTTGGCCGGCAGGCCGTTTTTCAATTCCTTCCAGGTCTTGCCCCCATCGGTACTCTTCCACATGCCACTGCCATTGCCACCGGAGTTGAAGGCATAGGGTTTGCGCCGGAATTCCCAGGTGGATGCATAGACGGTATCCGGATGCTCGGGATCCACGGCCACATCAGCACAACCGGCTTCTTCACTGATAAATAATATTTTTTCAAAGGTTTTGCCGCCATCGGTCGATTTGTATAGTCCTCTTTCCTTGCTGCTGTGCCAGAGCGGACCCGGCGCCGCCACATAAATAGTGTTGGTCTCGCGGGGATTGATCACCACTTTCGCGATATGTTCGGTTTTTTCCAGACCTCCCAGTTTAGTCCAGTTATCCCCGCCATCGGTGGATTTATACAATCCATCCCCGATCGAAACGGAGTTACGCATATTACTTTCACCGGTACCTGCAAAGATCACTTTGGGATTTTTCGGATCGATGGCCAGGGCACCGATACTCTGGCAGTAACGGTCAAAAATGGGTTTAAAGGAAGCGCCTGCATTGGTGGTTTTCCAGATGCCACCACCGGCAGTACCTACATAGATGGTCTTGCCATCCTGGGCCACCCCTTCAATGGCGGTGATCCGTCCGCTCATAGTGCCTGGTCCGAGCCAGCGGGCTTCCATCATACCAAAAGTGCTGCTGTTGATGGTTGTCTGCGCAAACCCTGTCGCAGCAATGAGCAGGGCTAAAGCAGTTGTAAAAATCCGCATAGGTAAATATTAATGGATATTAAAAGAAACCCCGATACAGGGATCGGGGTTTTGTAAAAATACGGGCAGAAAATTATTTCTTGAAGAAGGATTCTTCTACCGGACCATTCACGGTGATCTTACTCATATTCATTTCACCAAAAGGCAGGGTCAGGGATTTAGCCACCACGATACCTTCAGGCAGTTTTTCATAATTGCTGAAACTGGTTACCACTTCCATTTCCTGGCCATTGGCTTTTTGAGTGGATTTGCTCTGAACAAT
>DAORKK010000087.1:0-12486 GCA_035439525.1 Chitinophagaceae bacterium | reverse complement strand
CCATCAAAGCCGCTGAAGCCATTCAACTGGCCCAGCAAACCGCTTTTAATGCGCAAAGTCCGAATATTGAAACGGAACATATCCTGAAAGCGTTGCTGGATCTGCCGGATTCACCGGTAGAGTACCTGCTCAAAAAGAATAATGTTACCATCAACCTGCTCGAGTCCAAGCTGGATGAACTGATCAGCAAATTGCCAAAGGCCTCAGGAGATGCCGCCCAGCAAATCAGCCGGGATGCCAATAATGTGGTACTTCGGGCGGGAGCGGCGCTCAAAACCTTCGGCGATGAGTTTGTCACGCCGGAACACCTGATGCTGGCAATCGTCCAGGGAAATGATGCCCCGGCCAAACTGCTCAAGAATGCCGGGCTGACCGAAAAGGGATTGATTACTGCCATTAATGAATTAAGAAAAGGGGAGAAAGTGACTTCCCAGACACAGTCACAGGAATTCAATGCCCTGAATAAATATGCCAAGAACCTGAATGAAATGGCCCGGCAGGGGAAGCTGGATCCTGTGATCGGCCGGGATGAGGAAATCCGCCGGACCTTGCATATTCTTTCCCGCCGTACCAAGAACAACCCAATACTGGTAGGTGAACCGGGTGTGGGAAAGACGGCTATTGCGGAGGGTATTGCACACCGCATTGTAAACGGGGATGTGCCCGATAACCTGAAATCAAAAATCATTTATGCATTGGATATGGGGCTGTTGATTGCCGGTGCCAAGTATAAGGGAGAATTTGAGGAAAGGCTGAAGGCGGTGGTTAAAGAAGTTGCCGGAAGTGAAGGAGAGATTATTTTATTTATTGATGAGATCCATACCCTGGTTGGTGCAGGTGGCGGGGAAGGCGCGATGGATGCGGCCAATATCCTGAAACCGGCACTGGCCAAGGGCGATCTCCGGGCCGTGGGAGCAACCACATTGAATGAATATCAGAAATTTTTTGAGAAGGATAAAGCGCTCGAGAGACGTTTTCAGAAAGTAATGATCGATGAACCCTCCGTGGAAGATGCGATCTCCATTCTGCGCGGCCTGAAAGACCGGTATGAAACACACCACCATGTCCGGATCAAGGATGAGGCAATCATTGCCGCGGTGGAATTATCCAGCCGGTATGTTACCGACCGTTTCCTGCCCGATAAAGCCATTGACCTGATCGATGAAAGCGCGGCCAAACTGCGGCTGGAAATGAACTCCATGCCGGAAGAACTGGATACACTGGAACGCCAGATCCGTCAATTGGAAATTGAACGGGAAGCAATTAAAAGGGAAAATGATGAAGCAAAGCTGAAAGAACTGAATACCGAGATCGCAAATATGGCCGTGCAGCGCGATACCCTGAAATCAAAGTGGCGGGAAGAAAAAGAGGTGGTGGAAAAAATTCAGAACGGGAAAGCGGAAATAGAAAACCTGAAGCAACTGGCCGAAAGAGCGGAAAGGGAAGGAGATTACGGTAAAGTAGCTGAAATCCGTTACGGCAAAATCAAGGAGCAGGAGTCGCTGATCAACTCGTTAACCTTTCAACTTGCCAACTCAACAGAGAAACGTCTGCTGAAGGAAGAAGTAGATGCTGAAGATATAGCTGAAAGTGTGGCAAAAGCCACCGGTATCCCTGTACAGAAAATGCTGCAGAGTGACCGGGAGAAATTACTGCATCTCGAAGAGCACCTGCATGAGCGGGTGGTGGGACAGGAAGAAGCAATCACTGCCGTGGCGGATGCGATCCGCCGCAGCCGGGCCGGTCTCCAGGATCCGAAGAAACCGATTGGTTCCTTTATTTTCCTGGGTACAACCGGTGTAGGCAAAACGGAATTGGCAAAAGCCCTGGCCGAATACCTCTTTGATGATGAGATTATGATGACCCGGATTGATATGAGTGAGTACCAGGAAAAACATACCGTATCCCGGCTGGTGGGAGCGCCTCCCGGCTATGTGGGGTATGATGAAGGCGGGCAGCTGACCGAATCGGTTCGCCGTAAACCCTATAGTGTGGTGTTACTCGATGAAATTGAAAAAGCACACCCGGACGTATGGAATGTGTTGCTCCAGGTGCTGGATGACGGACGACTGACTGATAACAAAGGCCGGGTGGTTAATTTCAAGAACACGATCATCATCATGACCAGCAATATCGGGAGTCACCTGATCATGGATGCTTTTGAAGGAATCAAGGAAAAGGATATTGAGGAGGCCAATGCTAAAGCAAAACTGGAAGTGATGAACCTCTTAAGGCAGACGATCCGTCCGGAATTTCTGAACCGTGTGGATGAAATCATTATGTTCCAGCCGCTGCTGAAAAGAGAGATCATGGGGATTGTAAAAATACAGCTCAACTCCCTGAAGAAACTGGTGGCGGAGAACGGTATCACTTTACAATTCAGTGACTATGCCCTTGAATTTTTATCCGACCAGGGATTTGATCCGCAGTTCGGGGCCCGTCCGTTGAAACGATTGATTCAGAAAGAAATCGTGAATCAGTTATCCAAACGTATCCTCGCCGGGGATATCGACAAGAGCAAGCCGGTACTGGTGGATGTATTTGACGGAGTAGTGGTATTCCGGAATGAACTGCCGGAGAAAATGAAAGCATAAGAAATATATAAGGGATTCAGGTAAAGCTGTAAAAGGCCGCGGTATAACCGTGGCCTTTTTTAATTCCAGGCGGTTTTTGATTGGTAATCATATTGGCAACTGACACATCTCATTTCGGACAGGCCTCCGTCTGCGTTAAATTACCGGTCCGGGTAATATTTTTTACCTGTAAAACAAAAAAGTTATGACACAGCAAGAAGAGAAAACCACTATCACCAGTATGCCCCGTATTGGCGATCCTGCTCCGCATTTTGAAGCAGTGACCACGCAGGGAAATATATCGTTCCCTGAGGATTATAAAGGGAAATGGATCATTTTTTTCAGTCACCCCGCTGATTTTACACCCGTGTGTACATCGGAGTTTATGACCTTTGCCAAACTGGAGGCGGATTTTAACCGGTTAAACACCCAGTTGGTCGGTTTAAGTGTGGACGGATTATACAGCCATATCGCCTGGTTAAGGACCATCAAGGAGCGGATAGAATTCCGTGACATGAAGAATGTGGAAGTGAAGTTTCCATTGATTGAAGACATTTCCATGAATGTAGCCACGAAGTACGGCATGATACAGCCGAATGAAAGTTCAACCAAAGCCGTCCGGGCCGTTTTCTTTATCGATCCCAAAGGAATTATCCGGGCGATGATTTACTACCCGCTTTCACTGGGCCGTAATTTCAAGGAATTAAAAAGAGTGATTATCGGGCTGCAGACCGCCGATAAACATGCGGTAGCGCTTCCGGCTGACTGGCAGCCAGGCGAGGATGTGATCGTACCTCCCGCCAATAGTTGCGGGGCTGCGGCCGACCGGATGGCGGGTAAGGATGAAGGTGTTTACTGCAAGGACTGGTTCTTCTGTATGAAACCATTGGCCAAAGAAGAAGTGGAAATGGTTTAATGGCAGGCTAATATATGGCCGTGTATAAGCTGAACTTATACACGGCCTTTTTTATGCAATCAGGTTGCTGGTGGATTTTATATCCTCCAGGGCAGCTGCTAATTTATCCAGGTCTCCCTGGCTGTTAAATGCATTGATAGAATAACGCAGGTACACCTTCTCTCCATGCCGCATCACGGGCACCTGTATTTTATATTTTTCAACTAACAGGTCATGCAGTTTATCGGGTTCGCTGGTTTTAATTTCAGTACTGAGTAATTGTAAAATAAAGTCATCGGTCATTGGGGCAAGCGCCTGCCCCCCGGCTATACCAAAAAAGCGACCGGCATTCTCCTTTACCAGTTGCCGGCAGGAAGCGGCCACTTTATCCCAATCATTTTCTTTCATGAAGTCAATAGCTGAAGGGATCGTCAGGAAAGCAGAAAAATCACGGGTTCCGTTGAACTGATGGTAATCCAGGTATGTGGATGAGGAAGGAGTGGCGGCCTTATATCCCCAACTGATTACCAGTGGATCAATGGCGGCCTGCTTTTCTTTTTTTACATATAGAAAAGAGCTGCCTTTGGGCGTCAGCATCCATTTATGACAGGCACCGGTATAAAAATCCGGATCTAATGTAGTCAGGTTGAGTGGTACTTGTCCGGGTGCATGCGCTCCATCCACAAATACAGGGATGCCCAGGGTTTTAGCTTTGGCGATCACTTCCTCTACCGGCAGACGCAGCCCCGTACTGCTGGTGATATGGCTGATGAATACAAGCCGCGTGTTCGGACTGACACCGTTGAATAGTTCCTGAACAAATTCTTCTTTAGTTTTCAGCGGTAAGGTGATTGCCTGGCGGGTATAACGGGCACCTGTCTGCTCACAGTAATAATTCCAGGTCATGTCGCAGGCGCCATATTCCAGGTTCGTGGTCAGCACTTCATCCCCGGCTTTAAGCTTCATGCTTCTTGCAACTGTATTTACGGCAAAAGAGGGATTTGTGACATACACTAAATCGTCTTTGTCTGCATGCAGGTATTGACCCAATGCCTCCCTGGATTGTTCCAGGTATTTCGGTCCGGTACCTGTAATAAACAATACAGGTTCCTGTTCAAGTTCTAATTGGTATTGCTGGTACTTTTCAAATACCGGTTTAACACAGGCGCCAAAGGAGCCGAAATTGAGGTAGGTGATATCATCTCTTAAGAGAAATTGGGATTTGAGGTGTTGCATGGGGCAAATTTAGGGAATAGGGGGGAATGGGGAGTGGGGAATGGGAAATGGGAAATGGGAAGTGGGGAATACAGGGCTGCTTTGTATTGTCGCAGGTCTCCGGAGGCGACATAATACAACCACGGAGCTGGAAGCTCCGTGGTTGCCAGTGTAAAATATCTATATCTATAAGGCCTTTCCGGCCTTCATAATTTGAAGCACTGCTATAGAGGTAACTGGCAGGATTGGCAACGAGTCCGTTCCTGACCGGGTTCTGATGGATACAATTCAGTTTGGTAGTAAAGAAAGGAGCAGAATGAATTTCCTCGGGATGATTATCACCGGTCCAGACCCGGAAAATTTCATTAGCATTCGTCTGGTTGGCATGAAACCTGAACAGATGTAAAAGCCAGTCACGACGGCTTTCAGGCTCTTCCTGTATGGAAGCAGTTAAGCGTTTACTGGTATGACTTTTGAAGTCCCGGATCAGGCCACTCAGATTTTTATCAGTGGAGGTCCAGATAAAATGAATGTGATTGGACATGATCACATTGGCATTCAGCTGCAGTCCTTTATTCTTGCGGCAAAAGTCCAGGCTTTCCAACATGATATCCCGGTAACGTTTTCTGCTGAAAATATCGATCCGGCCAACAACAGTAAATGTCAGAAAGTGAGTGGCGGCCTGGTCCCTTATTTTATAGCCGGCTCTGTCAGCATAAGTCATTTTTCCCATATTACATTTGTTTCTTGCTGCCGGGCTTTCAGCCCGGCAGCTGTATTATCTCGCCTGTGGCCTGTTGATAAAATTCAAGTTAGCCGCTCAGTGAAGCGTTCCGCCTCGCAGATGCAATTGACGGAGTATATCAGTACGCCGGTTTCTATTGCAGGTTTTTAATAATGGACAATACAGCAACCCGCCTTCCATAAGAAACAGTTCCGGTCATCTGATGCTTCTTTATGCAGGTGTAAAGAAGAAATAATAATTCGTCTGGTCAGGGGGAAATGACCGGAGTTTCAGGGTTTTTTACGGCGGTTGATGGTGTTTGTTGGCATTTGATCAGGAACTCCTGTACCTGAATGATCGACGCACTAAACGTCGTTTTGTTTTATCCGTTTTTTTGCAGTTAAGCAGGAAAAGGCTTTCAGAAAGTAAGGGTATAATGCTTGTACAAGGATTTGGCAGCAAAAGATACTCTATACTATTCAGGCTGGTGCTGATAGCAATACCTGTTGGCAATCCGGGTCAAACAGGTTTGTAAATACCGGTCATTAAAGAGCAGGTTGTCTTTTAACTATAAGATAAATTAAAAAGATGATAAAATAAATAATATTGATCATGAGCTTTTATGAAACCAATCACGAAATAAGGGAATTATCGACGGCTACATTTGCTGCCTAAATAAAAACACTTATGAAAAAAATTGCACTGCTTGTTTTTTTTGTGGCAGCCGGTTTGGTTGCTTTTTCCCAGGAGAGTAAAACCAACGCCCCTGAAACACCCAAATGGAAAATGAGATTCCGTGTTTTGGGCGCCATTCCACCCGCCTCCAGTTATGACCTGTCCGGTGATGATATCAAGATTTCAACGGCGGTAGCACCGGAGCTGGATTTTACCTATTTCTTCAATAAGCATTTTGCTGCCGAACTGATCCTGGGTACTACGAAGCATACTGTTAAACTGGATGACGGGAGTTCTTCCACCAAACTTGGTAAAGTATGGTTATTACCTCCAACCGTTAACCTGCAATATCATTTTGCCGGGAAAGCATTTACACCCTATATCGGGGCAGGCATAAACTATTCCATTTTTTATGGTGCGAAAAAAGAGGCGCTGGATCTCGGTTATAAAAATAATGTAGGGTTTTCCACGCAGGCCGGTTTTGATTATCAGCTCAATGAAAAATGGTTCCTGAACCTTGACCTGAAAAAGATCCTGTTAAAAACAGATGTAACTATTAAGGGAGCGATACCGGTTGTATTATCTGATGTAAAGGTTAATCCGTTTATTATCGGATTAGGCGCCGGATTTAAATTCTGATAACATCGTCTGTCTTGAAAAAAGCTGCCCCAAGGGGTGGCTTTTTTTGTGGCTGTCAAGGGCAGTAAGTTGGGTTACTCTACTTCAATATTCCGGATATACTCTTCATAACTATGGAGGAACTGGCGGTTGCCTTTACAGGCTTCAAACAATGCTTCAATATGCCCGGTTTCACAATTACCATGCGTAACAAGGTCGCAGAGTTCTTTATGTTCCCTAAGCCAGTGACTGTGCAGGGAATGATCCTTCAGGTAGGAAATGATAATACTCTCTTTCTCAGGGGTGGTGAAGAGATAGGCCGCGGAAAACAACCTGTCTAATTCATCGCTGACTTCCGGATAATTGTAAGGATTAAACCGGTCGGCATCTTTAATATCGTAGATTTTGTACCCGTTCATGGTACCAATGCTGATACAAAGGAATAAAAAATCTGCGGCATTCAGGGTGATTTCGGAAAGTTTACCGGAATATCTTTTTAATCAACCGGTATTACCGAATCAAGGGAGTGAATCACGCCATTTGATGCATCCTGATCACGTCCCAGGATGGCAGATCCGTTTATCCATACATTTCCGCTTGTCACTTTCACCTGAAGTTCACGGCCACTGATCGTTGTCAGCTTTTGCCCGTCACGGAAATCGCTGAAAACGCTTTTACCAGGCACAATATGACTTCCCAGCAGCGCTTTCAGAATTATTTTGTTTTCCGCTTTCAGTAAAAAGGGCAGTTCTCCTTGTGGTAGTTTGCCAAAAGCACTTTCGGATGGGGCAAATACTGTAAACGGTCCGTTCTGGCTGAGTTCCGTTTCCATGTCAGCGGCTTTTACCCCTCTGAGCAATGTGGACAGGTTTTTATCGGCTGCAACGAGTTCTGTAATGTTAGACATAGATCGCATTTTAATCCAGGCTGTATTGCCTGTATTAACCGCAAGCTACGCCTATCCTGCCCGGAAGACCGGAATATTCATTGATTTTGAAGGGTAACAGCCAATTTGTGCAAAACTTGACCGCCGGTTATATAATTTTTGTCAGCAATTACTGGTTTTCATATTAGTTTGCCTGTAAAAGAAGGTTATGCGTTATTTGTATTTATTTTTTCTGTCGCTGAGTTTTCAAGTCGAAGCCCAGACGATCACGGTAATGGACTTTGTTCAGGTGAAAGAAGGACACAGGGCAGAAGCTGTTTTCTTTTATGAAAATAACTGGAAGCTTTACCGGGATATTGCGGTCAAGAAGGGGTTTATTCTCTCTTACCGCCTCGAGGAAGTAGTGGCAGATTCTGCCGGTACCTTTAACCTCGTGCTGATCACTGAATACAGGGATAGTGTTTTCTACCAAAACAGTGAAGCCAATTTCCGGGAAATTCTCGCAACTGCCAGGCCCAATGGACCACTGCTGTTGAATCATCTCCAGCCCGCTGATTTCAGGATAAACCTCTTTGTTAAAATAACCCGCAACCTGTTTCGGTCCTATCCGCCATCCTACACAACAGAAAATCCTGGTCACCTGGAGTACCCGTAAATTTCAACTGGAAATGGGGAAGCGGATACAGGGGTAGTTTGTTGTATATTAGATAACATAAAAGAAATAACATGCCTGATTTTAATCGTCGACGGTTCCTGCGCTTTTCCAGCTTAGCCGCACTGCCATTTTTGGGAAATGCCTCAATGGCTCTTTCACAGGGCACACCTGCGGCTGAATTATCTCAGGACGTGATCAAATTTTTTGGCGATGGTGAAATGTTTGAGCCGGCTGAATACCTGGCAGAATTACAGAAACTGAATACCCAGGCAGCTATACAAAAGGACCGGTACGGATCCGGAGGGGCTGTGGAAGCATTGGAGAAAAGGATGGCGGAGATTACAGGTAAGGAGAAAGCCATTTACATGCCCAGTGGCACTATGGCCAATCAACTGGCCATTTCTGTTCTGAGTGGTGATCAAACCAAGGTTTTTGTTCAGGATACGAGTCATGTTTACCGCGATGAAGCGGATGCAGCGCAGTCGGTATTCCAAAAGCGACTTTATCCTTTGGCCAAAGAGGAAACATATTTTACTGCAGCCACTTTGCAAACGGCTATTGAGCAGCTGCCGGAACAGGAAGTATTTGGTAGTGGGATTGGGGCTGTTTCGATTGAAAACCCTGTACGCCGGACTGATGGGAGAATGATTCCCATTGGGGAAATTAAAAAAATCAGTGAATACTGCAGCAGTAAGGGAATTAAACTTCATCTCGATGGGGCCCGGATTTATATGGCCAGTGCGTGGTCAGGAATTTCTATACAGGAATATTCCACCTATTTTGATACGGTGTATATCTCCCTTTATAAATACCTGGGTGCAAGTGGCGGGGCGGTTCTTTGCGGGGATAAGGACATAATCAACAAAATGCCCCACCTGGTGAAAATTCACGGGGGGAGTATGTATGGTAACTGGACAAATGCGGCTATGGCGCTGGGGCGGCTAGAAGGGTTGGAAGACCGGTTACAGAAGGCTAAGGCAAAAGGGGAGGAGTTATTTGCCCAGTTAAATAAGCGAAATGATATCCGTATAAGCCCGCTTGACGGGGGAACCAATATTTATCAACTGGAATTAACGGGCGGAACCGGTGGCCGGAATTTTCAGCAGAAACTAAATACAGATTTTTCTATTCGTATACCTTTTGCCCCCGGTAAAACAAAAACGCTGATTACGGTTAACGAAACAATTCTTTACAAGGACCTGGCTTATATTTTGAATGCATTCTCCCAAAGTCTGAAAGCAGGTAAAAGCGGATAACCAGCAGAGAATTTATTATGCCTTCCGGGAAATAGCAGACCGGTCATACTGATGCCAGTAGCCATTTATAGCTGTGGAGGCTGGGCATATACTCTTAAACACGTTTGGGTAGTATGTGTTATTACTTAGTTGCTTAAAATATTACCGGGTTTTGACACATATCATTTAAGTAACTATCATAATACCATAAGTTTGTTTATGATGTAAGTACATATTACTTACACCTGTTTACAGATCCAATCCCTACTTATGAAAAATGTACTGACCAGGTACAGATCATTTCCAGTTGCTGCCAGGCAGCTTGTGTTAACTACTAAGTCACGCACTTTTCTTTTTCACCAGGTTATTAAACTTTTAAAATCCGCTTTATGAAACCGAGTTTTCAACATCTGCTTTTCCTATTCCTGTCATTTGCAGTTATGAGCCGATCATCCGCTCAGAATGTGGCCATTAATACAGATGGATCCGATCCGGATGTTTCGGCCATGCTCGATATCGTGAATTCTTCAAAAGGCTTACTATTACCACGAGTTGCATTGACCTCCTCTACGGATGCTTCAACCATTGCGACACCTGCAGTCAGCCTGTTGGTCTATAATACCAATGCCTCTATTACGGGATCTTATGGTGACGGTGTTGGCTATTATTACAATGCAGGGACCAGTATCGCACCCTCATGGCGAAAACTGGCGATGGGTGGAGATATAAAATGGGATGATCTGAGGGTTACGCTGGATAATGGTTCTAATGCGGCACAAATCAATTCAATTCCCGGTATTTCCGGACCACAACTCTGGTACTTCCGATATGGTCAGGGAGTGGAAGCGATGTCTTTTCAGGTACAGTTGCCACATACCTGGGTGGAAGGCACCACCATTTACCCGCACCTGCACTGGACACCCCGGGGCAATAATGTTTCCGGAAATGTTGAATGGAACCTTGAATATTCCTGGGCTAATTATGATGCTACAACGGTTCAGGTTTTTCCTGACATTACCACTAATTCAGTGGTGGCGTCACCTGCTTCCGGAAATTTTGTACAAAACGGACATTATATAACGGCTTTGTCCACTGCCAATGCAGGCATTGATGGCACAGGTAAGAAAATCTCCAGTATCCTGATTTGCCGGTTATGGAGAAACTCCTCTACCTCCGGGGACACTTATAATGATGATGCAGGGTTGCTTTTTTTAGATTTCCATATCCAGATTGATGGCTATGGCAGCAGAAGTACTTTTGTAAAATAAAAGAGCAGTACCTGTTTAATCATTCATTATCCAAATGCAAATCCTAATCCTATGCTGACGCATAAATATATTCCGCTTTTCATACTGGTCTTTTACTCAGGCCGGTTATCAGGCCAGGTCTTACTGAATGCCAATGGTACGCAAATTGTTGCCAAAGGAAATGTAAAGCTCGTGCTTAAAAATGCAGGATTTACCAATAATGGCACGTTTAATCCAGGCAACGGAGACGTTGTCTTCTCAGGTTCAGGTGGAACTGCAGGCTCCTTTATCAACGGCACTTCACCGACCGGATTTTATAACCTGACTCTTAATAAATCGGCTAATGGCCTGCAGCTGGGCCGGCATATCACGCTCAGTAATATTCTGCTTTTTGCCAGTGGTGATAGTTTGTTCCTGAATGGATTTAACATTGATCTCGGTTCAACGGGTATCCTGATGGGAGAAACAGGCAATAAGCGCATAACCGGTCGTACCGGTGGATATGTTCAGTCCACACAAAACCTGAATGCTCCTGCCGGTGTTAATCCGGGTAACCTGGGATTTAAAATCAGTAGTACTTCAGATTTAGGCAGCACTGTTATCCGAAGGGGGCATCAGCAACAGTCAGGTGCTTCCATTTACAGGTATTTTACTGTTACGCCCACGAATAATAGCGGATTAGATGCCATGGTTGATTTTTTCTACTTCGATAATGAACTCGCGGGTATAGCTGAACCGAACCTGGCTTTTTTTTCCAGTGCCAATGGGGGTGTTCAATGGCTCAATATGGGAGAGGATGGCATCGATCAGAGTGCCAATATACTTTCTTTGGGAGGGATCGATATCCTGAATCGGTTTACACTGGCGAATATCAGTGCACCGTTGGCCGTAAAATTGATCAGGTTTTATGTTGTACCGGCTGCAAACGAGGTGGTGCTTCATTGGTTAACCAGTACTGAAACAAACAATCACTATTTTGCCATTGAGCGATCCGCTGACGGATTGCATTTTATGGAAATAGGCCAGGTGCCCGGTTATGGTACATCTAGCCAGGAACAGCAATACCGGTTTACCGACCGCTGGCCCTTATCTGGTAAATCCTGGTACCGGCTGCGCCAGTTGGATATTGACGGAAAAATAAGTTATACCCCGGTGCTGATGATCAACAGGGATTTCAATACTATTCAGCCGGCAAGTCTTTATCCTAACCCGGTACAAGGAACATCGGTCTTCCTGAATTTAAACAGTGATAAAGCGGGAGAGCAGACGTTTATGATGTATAACCAGGCAGGTACGCTTTTGAAACAATTTAATGTCAGCCTGGTTACTGGTACGCAATTAATTGAACTCCAAACCGGTCTGCTTCCGGCAGGTATTTATCTCCTCCGGCAACAAGGAAATGCACGATTTAATTTGAATTTTTTAAAACAGTAGTGTAAGAAGCCACACTTTCAATTGTGTGGATTTCCTGTTAATAGCAAACAGCCGCAAACTGCGGCTGTTTGCTATTAACAGGAGAATGGCAATCATTCCGGATAGTTTAGTACCTCATTATGAATGGGATAATGACATTAAACTGTATTTATTGCAATGGAAACACCGGGTTGGAAGCGGGATTACCCGCTGGATAAACCGGCCCGATTGGTTTACCCGTTATTCTTGCCTAAAATAGTTTACCTTCACCATCAACCCCCGCATCCGGTCATTCGTTTATTGTTTTCATTCCCGGGTACCTGAGGTTATTTATACACCTAAAAATTTAC
>DAORKK010000086.1:8044-12501 GCA_035439525.1 Chitinophagaceae bacterium | reverse complement strand
CTGTGGATAGAAAATATTAAAAAAAAAGCCCCGGATGTTTTGTTGATCTGAATTAATTGCTACTTTAGCAGGCCTTTAAACAAAAAAGGCCCTTCCGTAGAAACGGACTGACCTCTAACGATTGCTTGCCATATGAAAATTCTTCGAAGTAAGAGTTGTTTGCTGACTTTTTGGGCCGATTATCAGCGTTTTTGAAGATTATCGGCTTTAACTTTGACCTCTGACGTTTGCCCTTCTAACGATTGCTGCCGTATGTTTTAATCTTCTGACACAAATGTAGTCAGCATTTTCTGGTCACTAAAACCAATTATGGCTTAGTTTCATTACGTCTAAGGGCCATGGAGAATGTTGAAACCTTTGCTGGTAGCGGATTTCAGCGAAAACTCTTTATGATGCCCAACCGTTCAAATGATATTTTATTTCAATTAATAAAGTCGCTCGAAAAGGCCGAAAAGCGCCATTTTAAGCTCTATATCAAACGGAGTTCGGGGAAAGAAGAGCTGAAAATCGTCCGGCTCTTCGATGCGATGGACAAATTGAAGGATTATGACGAAAAAATCCTCCTGAAGCGGATGGATGATGTCACCAAACCCCAGCTGGCCAACCTTAAAACCCATCTTTACAAACAAATACTGGCCAGTCTCCGGCTCCTTAAAAGTGATGAAAGCCTTGATTTACAATTAAATGAACAGTTTGACTACGCACATATTCTGTATAAAAAGGGCCTGTTTATGCAGAGCCTCCGGATCATTGACCGGGCCAAGGAAATCGCCAGAACCAACCAGAAATTCAATTTCCTGCCCCAACTGATCGCCCTTGAGAAAAGAATAGAAGGACTACATATTACCCGTCATATTCACACCCGTGCGGATGCGTTATCCATTGAGGCCAATGAAGTGAATATGCATATCGATAAAGTGGCCCGTCTTTCTAACCTGGCTTTACAGTTGTTCAGTTGGTTTGTACAACATGGCCACTCCCGGGATGAATATGATGAGAAGGATATCCGCAAATTCATGACGCAGAACCTGCCTTCCGGTGCCTGGAAGGAAACCGGATTCTATGAACGGATGTATCTCTACCAGAGTTATACCTGGTATGCATTTATCCGGCAGGACTTCCTGCAGTATTACCGCTATACGCAGAAATGGGTGGATCTTTTTCATGAACAACCCCTGATGATCCGGGTGGAAACCGGTCACTATATCAAGGGTATCCATAACCTGCTGAATGCGCATTTTGACTTACGGAATCACCGCCAGTTTGAAAAGACCCTGAAACTGATGGAAACCTTTTCCCAGTCTGAACGGGTAAAGGAAAACGACAACTTCAGGATCCAGCTTTTTATTTACAGCAGCCAGGCAAAAATCAATCAGCATTTCATGCAGGGCACGTTTAAAGAAGGATTATCACTCGTGCCTTCTATTGAAAAGGACCTGGAAGAAAACGAGATCTTCCTCGACAGCCACCGTGTACTGGTACTGAATTACAAATTCGCCATGCTGTATTTCGGCAGTGGCGATTTCAATACCTGCATCGACTATCTGCAAAAAATCATCTACGATAAAAATAACCTGCGCTATGACCTGCAGTGTTATGCACGCCTGGTGCACCTGCTGGCTCACTATGAACTGGGCAATGATATGCTGATGGAATCCCTGACCAAATCCGTCTTCCGCTTTATGGCCAAGATGAAAAATCTTACGGCCATAGAGGAAGCCATGTTTAAATTCCTGCGGCATTCCATCACCATCCCCACCCGGCAGCTCAAGCCGGAGTTTGAAAAATTCCTGCAACAGATCAAACACTTCGAGACCAACCGTTTCCAGACCCGCGCCTTTGCTTACCTGGATATTATTTCATGGGTAGAAGGGAAAGTGTACAATAAACCGATGGGTGCGATTGTACATGAGAAGTACCTGGCGAGTAAGCGGAAGGTATGATGGTAAGTTGACGGGTTGACAAGTTAAAAGGTTGAAAGGTTGACAAGGGGGCTGCTTTCCGGGCATTATCTATTAATCCACAGTCTACGGATTCCATCGGGAGAAAACTTAACTTGCGGGCTTGTGACCCGGAATAAAATGGGGCGATAAAAACATGCAGGATTATTTAGCAGGACTTAACGACAGGCAGCGGGAAGCAGTTCTTCATAAAGACGGGCCCATCATGATTGTGGCGGGTGCAGGCAGTGGTAAAACCAAGGTACTGACTACCCGGATCATTCACCTGATGGCCGCCCACCGGGTGGATGCGTTTAATATACTGGCCCTTACGTTTACCAATAAAGCCGCCAAGGAAATGAAAGAGCGGGTGGAGAAGATCCTTGGCAATGGCGAAGCCCGTAATCTCTATATCGGCACCTTTCACTCCGTCTTTGCCCGGATCCTGCGATTTGAAGCGGAGAAAATCGGGTACCCCCGCAATTTTACTATTTATGATACCGATGATGCCAAGAGTGTGGTGAAAGCGGTGGTCAACGAGATGAACCTCGATGACAAACTGTATAAGCCTAACCAGGTGTACAACAGGATTTCTTCGGCCAAGAACGCCCTGGTAGGACCGGCTGAGTACCGGAATGACTACGGACTTCAGCAAGAAGATATGCGGGCCAACCGTCCTGCTATCGGGCAGATCTATGATACCTACGTCAAACGTTGTTTTAAAAACGGCGCGATGGATTTCGATGATCTCCTGCTCAAATTCTATGAATTACTGAAGAATGTGCCGGAGAGTCTTTCCAAATACCAGCACAAATTCAAATACATCCTCATTGATGAGTACCAGGATACCAACCCGGCCCAGTATGAAGTGATCAAACTCCTGGGGGCCATGCATGAAAATGTATGTGTGGTGGGGGATGATGCACAGAGTATCTATTCCTTCCGCGGTGCCACGATTGAAAACATCCTCCAGTTCCAAAAGGATTATGATGAAGTGAAAGTAGTGAAGCTGGAACAGAATTACCGGAGTACCAAGAGCATCCTTCATGTGGCCAATGAAGTGATCAAAAACAACAAAGGCCAGATTGAAAAAATACTGTTTACCGATAACGGGCAGGGGGAGAAGATCAAACTGATCCGTACGATGACGGATAATGATGAAGGTAAATTTGTAGCGGACAGCATCCAGGAACAAAAACTCCGCAATCATTACAGCAATAAGGATTTTGCCATTCTCTACCGAACCAATGCCCAGAGCCGTGCCTTTGAGGAAGCCCTGCGTAGGATGGCGATCCCTTATACAATCTATGGCGGAATCAGTTTCTACCAGCGCAAGGAAATCAAAGACCTGGTGGCGTATCTCCGCATTATTGTAAACCCAAGTGATGAAGAAGCGATCAAACGGGTGATCAACTACCCGGCCAGGGGGATTGGCAAGACTACGATGGACCGGTTAATCCTGTCGGCCAACGAGAATAACATTACGCTCTGGAAAGTCCTGGAGAATGCGCAGCAGTTTGGGTTCCGGTCAGGCACCCTATCCGCGCTGGATGAGTTTGTGATCATGATCAAAAGCTTCGCCAGCATGCTGAATAATAAGAATGCCTATGAAGTGGCGGTGCATGTGGGCAAGCAGACCAACCTGGTGAAAGAGCTGTTCAATGATAAGAGTACGGAAGGGGTGCAGCGGTATGAGAATATCCAGGAATTACTGAACTCGATTAAAGAATGGACGGAGAGTCCCGATAATGAAGATGGGGAAGTGGTGGACAAAAGTCTCGCTTCTTATTTACAACAGATTACCCTGCTTACGGATGCGGATGAAAAAGATCCCGATGCTGATACGGTGAAACTGATGACCATTCACGCGGCAAAGGGACTGGAGTTTGGTTGTGTGTTTGCCGCCGGACTGGAGGAAATGCTTTTCCCCAATGCCATGGCCATTAATACCCGGGAAGAACTGGAAGAAGAACGACGTTTGTTTTATGTGGTGGTCACGAGGGCCAAGCAACGGCTCTGGATCACTTATGCAAATACGCGCTACCGCTTTGGTCAGCTCGTACAGAATGATCCCAGCCGGTTTATCGAAGAGATTCCGGAAGATTACCTGGACCGCAGTTTTGCCGGAGTCGGTTCATCAGGAAAGCCCGCAAATAACTGGGGAGGCGGTTCTGCCTTTAACCGGATGAAGGGTTGGGGCAGTGATGGCAAGCAGGATAATGTACGGGAAGCGGAGAAACGTTATGGCGCCCCGCCCGAGAAAAAGCAAAGCACCCCATCTTATCTTGCTCCGAAAGGGGCTCCTCCCAAAGTGGTGGAACATACCCCGTCAGAAGATTTTGTGGCCAGTGACACGTCCAACCTTCAGGCCGGACAAAAAGTGGAGCACCAGAAATTCGGTTTTGGGGAAGTAATGAAAATGGAAGGCGCCGCTCATAATCCCATAGCCACCGTGAAGTTTGAACATAACGGGGAGAAGAAGATTATGTTGAATTATGCGAAGCTGCGGATAGTGGA
>DAORKK010000086.1:0-7944 GCA_035439525.1 Chitinophagaceae bacterium | reverse complement strand
TTCACGTCCCTCATGCCCACCGCCAAGCAAAAGAAGAAATTCCGCCGCATTATCCTCATCCTGGTACTGCTTGCCCTGTTAGGGGTGGCTGGCTGGAGGGGCTGGCAGTGGTGGCAGTTGCGGCAAGCCCGATATACCCATTACCCGGCTTTTGGGATATCCATTCCCGGTGGTTATTCCATTCATGGTATTGATGTGTCCAAATACCAGCACCTGATTGCCTGGGATGGGGTCAGGAAAATGAAGGTGAAAGAGATTCAGCTGGGATTTGCCTTTATCAAAGCCACGGAAGGCACGGGGTACACGGATCCGCAGTTCAGGCGCAATTGGAGAAAATCACGGGATGCCGGGATTGTGCGAGGGGCCTATCATTTTTTTACACCCTCCCGGGATGGGAAGGCCCAGGCGGCTAATTTCATCGGTGAAGTGAAACTGGAGGAGGGGGATTTTCCCCCGGTGCTGGATGTGGAGCAACTGAACAGCACTCCGGTTTCCCAGCTGAAACGGGAAGCCAAAGAATGGCTGGAGATTGTGGAAGCCCATTATGGAGTGAAGCCCATCATTTATACCAATGTTGATTTTTATAATCGTTACCTGGGAGAGGATTTTGATGAATATCCACTCTGGGTGGCCCATTATTACCAACCGGTTCAGCCCAGGATCAGACGGGGCTGGGTGCTCTGGCAGCATAGTGACCGGGGCCGGGTAAACGGGATTGTTTCGCCCGTTGACTTCAATGTGTTCAACGGCGATTCTGCGGAATTCCGGGAACTGCTGATCCGTTGAACAGGATATCTGGCAGGCTTAAATTGTAGTAACTTGTCTGTTCAATTCAACACATGGAACAGGGCTGGGACGATGATGTAAAAGTCTTTTTTGTGAAAATCCTGAATTCAGTCGCCATGACACTGTTATGGGTACTGGCAGCAGTCACAGCAGGACTTTATTTCAAACTGGCCCTGGTCGGAAGTACTTCTTTGACCGGTCATATCATTTTTTACATTCTATTGGCTGTTACTTTTTACGGGCTGGTTCGTTATTTGTACAAAACCTGGAAGAAAGCCTGAAAATACCCTTTCGAGGGGATTGTCCGGGTTACAGATATCCCTATTTTAGTCACTCATTCTACAACCGCATGGAGTTAAAGCCACTTAGTAAACGGATGGTCATCGCCGGTGCTTTATTGATCTGGACGATCAAATTGTTCATCCGTCCCTTTTTTCATTTTGACCAACCCCTGCATTTTTTTCTGGGTATAGCCCCGAATTTCCTCGGTTCTTTTCTCCTGCCCTTTGCGGCCTGCTGGTTTTTCAGCGGACGCAATCATTTTATTGCACGGGTGTTACGGGTGGATGGGTTGACTGACCTGCGCCAGTTCTGTCTGCTTGGTTTCGGAATGTTGGTGCTGAATGAGTACCTGCAACTGATTCCGGTATTTGGCCGGACCTTTGATTATTTTGATATCCTGTTTTCGTCCTTCGGATTGGGGTTATCCTATTTTGTATTTGGAAGACTGCAGCAGAAACTGCAAATTGCTTAACTGCTGTGATCGGCAATGATGACCCATTTGCCGTTTATTTTGCGGAAGAGCAGATTGTAATGACCGCCCAGATTCCCGATGCTGCGTTGCAGGAACCATTTTCCCACCACGAAGTAATATTCATCAGACAATCTTTTTACTGTCAGTAATTCAAAGCGAAGCTTTCCCATGGCGGCTGTATCCGGGTAACCTCTTTTATAATTATTCAGGGTATTGGTCCAGCCATAGGTCACCCCGCTTTTCCCGATAAACATCAGGGAGTCATTTTCCCAATAACCTTCCATAAACCGGTCGATATCGCCCCTGTTCCAGGCGGCTGTTTGTTTATCAAGCAACTGACGGATGCTGGTTTCATCATTAGACTGGGCATTAACCGTTGATGACAGGATCAGGCAAATAAGCAGCAGGTATGGTTTCATACACCAATAGATTTTCAGAAAGATAGGTGAAATGCGGGAAAATGCTCAGTGATTGCAATCGTCTGCATGGGCGTGATTATGGACCTGGCAGGAACGGTAATTATTGACATGTGCCACTACGATCAGTATGACGGCAGGTATCAGCAGCCAGTTATGGTATTCCAGTAAAAACTGTTTTAAAACCAGGAATACAAATCCGGTATAAAAAAGTCCCATGGGCAGGAGACTATGGTGGTGTTTTTTGTAACCATGATACAGGGAGTATGTACCAATCACCAGGGCCAGTGCGATCATCCCGATTTCGAAACCGATATGGTGGATGATATTGATCCCAAAAAGAGGGAGTGTACTGAAAAACAGGGGCAGCAGGGCACAATGAATAGCACAGGCCAGTGAAGCCCCGATTCCTAATGCGTCCCAGTTGATCTTTCCTTTCATTCGAGCTGGTAAAGATATGAAAAGGCAACATAGTTGCAAAATCTAATCGAAAAGATATATCTGAACTATCCGGGGCTTAACTTTGTTTTTTAAAGGATATAGTATGTCGAAAAAGGGATGGATTTATACGTTGTTTTTTGTGACGCTGGCACTTGGCTTTTATTTTGTTCTGGCACAGGTCATTCCCGGATTTACCACGCCCAAAGTAGTTCCGGTCAGTTTTGTACGTCCCTTCCGTTTTACCACGCAGGATGGCCAGCCTTTCACGGAGAAAGATGTGGCCGGAAAAGTGTATGTGGCGGAGTATTTTTTCACCACCTGTAAGACGATCTGCCCGATTATGAACAACCATCTGCGGGAAGTTTACAATGAAATGAAGGATGAAAAGGACTTCCTGATCCTTTCGCATACCTGTGATCCGGAAACGGATTCAGTGCCTCAGATTAAGAAATATGCTGACTCGATGCAGGTGGATCATCGCCGCTGGGTCTTTCTGACCGGCCGCAAAGACAGCTTGTATAATACGGCCCGTATCAGTTATACGATTGATGATCCGAACAATAACCTGAAGCGGATTGAGGACCAGTTTTTGCATACACAATTCTGGGCCCTGGTAGATCGCAATGGGGATGTACGGAAAATTTATGATGGTATAAAATACAAGGAAGTAAAGGATATGATCAGGGATGCGAAAAAACTGATGAAAGAATAATTTATATGCCCAGACAAGCAACACAAGATATAGAAACACGGATAGCCGCTTTACTGAAGCGTTGTGACCTGAGTGTCACGGATAGCCGCCGTAAAATACTTCAGCTTTTCCTGGAACAGCCGGGTGCGCTGGCTCATGGAGATATTGAACGAAAGGCCGGAGAAAAATTCGACCGGGTGACCGTATACCGCACGCTGCAGACTTTTGTCGAAAAAGGAATCATCCATACTATCCCTACTGCCGATAATTCCATCCGCTATGCACTTTGCAAAGACGAATGTTCCGGCGGCCATCATCATGATCATCATATCCATTTTGTCTGTTCCCAATGTGATAATACCTATTGCCTGGATGATGTGGTGACACCCGATATCAAATTACCTAAGGGCTACCAGGCGGAACATGTGGAAGTGGTGGTGGAAGGGGTTTGTAAGAATTGCAAGGCATGAGGGACCCTCCTTCGCTGAAGCTACGGAGGGCAATGAAGAACCAAGAAGCCAAGATGCCAAGATCCAAAGAAGCACCAAGAATCCAATTTCAAATAAATTTCAATAGATAAATCTCAACCCATTCTCCGGGGTTATGGTTGGAATTTGGATTTTATTACAAATCCTTCAAGGTAGAAATCAGAATATACTTAGCAAGACTCCCGACTCCCGACTACTAACTCCCGACTTCTTCTTTAAGACTATTACCAATCTTTAATTAGCTATCTGCTTTAGTAAAAAACAAAGCCCCGGTGTAGAAACATCGGGACTTTAGGTTAAGGCTCTGATTAGTAGCTATGTTTACTGCAATGATTAATCGCAGCAATATGGTTTAGTGCAATGGAGCATCTATTTTTCAAGTTCAAATGTAGTATGTGCTTTTCATATTTCCGAAAAAATGATATACCACTTTCGGGGTATTTTTTACTGTTTAAAGCGTATCCATCTCAGTTTTAACAAATTCCATCAGCTCTTTTATGGCTTCCGGGGAGAAATCGAATTGTAAACCAGCGGTTTTGAACAATTCGGGTAAAGTTTTCGTTCCACCCAGTCGCAACGCATTCACATAATTAGTTACCGCATTTTCCGGATTTTGCTTGAATTGTTTCCACAACCCGATAGCACCCAGCTGGGCAATTCCATATTCGATATAATAAAATGGCACTTCGTACAGGTGCAGTTGCCGGTGCCACCCGTACATACGATACGCATCCAACCCGGAAAAGTCAATTTCCGGTGAAGAAAATTCATTCAGGATAGCCAGCCATTTTTCCGCTCTTTCTGAAACAGTATGATCAGGATTTTCATAGACCCAGTGCTGGAATTTGTCAATGGTGGCAATCCAGGGGAAAATAGTAATCACCCGTTCCAGTTGCTGTTCTTTGGCGCGCTTCAACTCCTCTTTATCCTGGAAGAAAACCTGCCAGTGATCCATGGAGAAAAGCTCCATACTCATACTGGCCACTTCGGCAATCTCCGTGGGGTATTCTTTAAATCCATTGAGTTCCAGTTCATGGGAAAGAAAGGAATGGATGGCATGCCCCCCTTCGTGAACCATCGTAGTCACATCATCCAGTGTACCCGCAGCATTCATGAATATAAAAGGGGCACCTGTTTCGGCCAGGGGACAGTTATATCCTCCGGGCGCTTTCCCTTTACGGCTTTCCAGATCAAGCTGGCCCATTTCCCGCATTTTTGCCAGGCAGTCTCCAAAAAAGGGCTGCATCTCATTGAAACACCGGATCGTTTTTTCGGTCAGTTCGGTGCCGGTCTGGAAAGGGCGAAGCGGTTGGGTACCAGCCGGTTCCGCTTCTATATCCCAGGGGCGAAGCTCACTTAGCCCCAGTTTTTGCTTTTTGGCCGCATAAAGCTGGTTCACCAGGGGCATGACATGCAGTTTTACCGCATCATGAAACTGGTAACAATCTTCTTTTTTATAGTCAAACCGGCCCAGTTCCAGGAAACGGAAATCACGGAAATTGGCAAAACCCGCATTCAGGGCTACCTGGTGCCGTTTTTGTAATAAAGTGCTGAATAATTCATTCAATGCTTCTTTATCCTGCAACCGGCGTTCATTGATTTTGCGGTAAACCGACTCCCGTACACCACGATCTTCATCTTCCAGGAATTTAGCAGCCTGCTGTAATGTGTATTCTCGGCCATTTACTTCAATGGTCATTTTGCCGGAGATCATACCAAATTGTTGTTGCAACACATTCAGTTCAGCCGTAATGGCAATATTCTCTTCGCGGAACAGGTCGATGTTCTTTTTTACATTGCGCAGGTAAGTGAAATACTTTTGGGGATCCAGTTGGTTGGTAAAAGGACAATTCACCAGTTTCCTGTTCAGTTTATCAGCATATGGCTGGATCTTCGGCTGAATCTCCATCATAAAGAAATTGAAGGATTCTTCCAGGTCTTTATTTTCTGTATCACAAGTCATCCGGATCTGGCGCCAGCAGGCGTCTTCGCTGATTACTGCTTCCAGTTCACTGGCATCTTTGAGCCATTGTTCCAATTCAGCGATAGAGCCAATTACCCGCTCATCCAGGTTGCTGAAATAGGGAGCCAGGTTCTCCCAGTTAAGAATGGCAAAGTCTTGCGGTAAGAAATGCCGGGGCAGTTTTTTGATATCGGCGCTATATGTCATTGGGTTCAAATTTTTAAAAAAGCAAAGAGCCATCCTGATCAATCAGGCTGGCTCCGGCTTACAGCAGCGGACTGCTGCAATAAATGTTAATTATTCGGCTTTTTTCTTTTTGGCAGGCGCTTTTTTGGGCTTCTCTTCGGCGGTTTCTGCCGGCTTTTCAGCGGTTTCTTTTTTCGCCCTGGCTTTTTTCACCGGTTTTTCTTCGGCTACGGGTTCCGGAGCAGGGGCGGCTTCCACCACTTCTTCTTCCTCTTCTGGTATTTCACTCAGTTTGATCTCCACATTCGCTGCCTTCAGGATGGCGAACCATTTCACCATTTTCTTCATATCACTGGCATACACCCGGTCAAAATCCATATCAGGGTAGGCTTTACCAAAATAGCTTCTTACAGCTGCGGCATCCTTATCATCCGGGAGCGCCAGTCCGGCTTTATCCATAGCGGTAAAAACGTCCACCAGGTTTACATTATCACGAACGGTATATACTTCGATACTTTCCAGGTGTGAAAAGTTGTGCACCCGGGTCGATACAAAACGGGTGCTTTTATCATCCAGGGAACGCACGATGGCCCCGTCGGTTTTACTGCTGAGCAATTCGAATAAACCCGGGAGACCGGTCACGGCAACTAATTTACTGTATTCCATATCTTTTTAAATAATTAGGGACTGCAAGATACTTGAGTTCTGCCAAATCGGTAGATTTGAAATTAAAGTTTCCCCGGGGCCGAACGTTTTTTCGCAAACTGCCGTCCTATAAACCGGAACTTACCTTTACCAAAAACATTATTATCAATGAAAAAGATGATTTTCCTCCTGCTGACCGCGGTTTCCCTGTCAGCCGTAATTTATGCCCAGCCCGGTGGTGGTTTTCAGCGCCAGACCGCCGAAGAAAGGGTAGCCCGTGTACACCAAAAGCTGGATAGTGCCTTTAAACTGGAACCGGCCAAATTGGCCACTTTAGATACGGCCCTGACCGTCCTCTACAAGAAACAGGATGCCCGGATGCAGGAGATCTTTTCCGGTGGCGAAAGACCTGACCGGGAGACAATGATGGCAGAACGTCAAAAATATACAGACGCCCAGGAAGAAATCCTGAAAGCGGTCCTTTCAGCCGAACAATATGCCATCTGGAAGGAAAAAATACAACCCTCAATGCGTCCACAGCGCCCGGGTGGCGGCGGACAAGGTGGCGGCGGAGGTCAGCAATAAGTTTTTTTCATATAAGCATAAGCAGCAAACCGTTTCTTTTCCAGGAGACGGTTTTTTTTATGAACGGAGTTGAAATTCCGGGAAAAATTCTGAACTTAAACCAAAATCAACGACATGCAAAATGCAATCAGCTGGTTCGAGATTCCCGCTTTGGATCTTGAGCGCGCCACCCGTTTTTACGAAACCATTTTTGGAGTCAGCCTGGCCGTCATGGACCTGCCCAATATCCGGATGCGGATGTTTCCCCTGGACGATATGATGACCCAGGTAGGAGGAGCTGTAGTGGACAGCGGGGGCTTTCACAAACCATCCCTGACCGATGGACCGCTGATCTACCTGAATGGCAACCCGGATGTACAACAGGTGCTGGATAAAGTAGAAGCTGCCGGTGGCCAAATCATGATGCCCAAAACAGAAATCTCGCCGGAATACGGCTATATGGCCGTAATCATTGATACAGAAGGCAACCGGATCGGGCTGCATTCGGTTCCCGGAGGAAAATAAACAGGTTGAACTGAACCTCCCTTTTGCCAACTTTTCTTAGTACCAGATTAAAATATGCGTATGCAATCCAAAGCAACCACAGTCGATGCTTATATAGCCGAATTGCCGGAAGACAGGCAAAAAATGATCAATGAATTCAGAAAAGTGATCAAAAAAAACCTGCCCAAGGGATTCCAGGAATGCATGAACTATGGCATGATTGGCTGGGTGGTGCCACATAGTAAGTATCCGGGTGGCTACCATTGTAATCCAAAAGATCCATTGCCATTTATGGGACTGGCCTCTCAGAAAAACAGTGTTAACTTCTATCATATGGGGATCTATGGCGATCCGAAACTGCTCAAATGGTTTACCGATGAGCATGCGAAAGCTTCTTCCAAAAAACTGGACATGGGTAAAAGCTGTGTGCGGTATAAAAAAGCGGAGGATATTCCACTTAAACTCATCGGCGAACTGGCGGCAAAAATTTCGGTGGATGACTGGAT
>DAORKK010000085.1:0-12674 GCA_035439525.1 Chitinophagaceae bacterium | reverse complement strand
CCGGTACTTACGACCACATCTCCCTTTCTGACAAAATCTCTTTCTTTCAGAATATCGATCTGATCAGAGAAGATATCATCCAGGCTTTCTTCCTCATCATAGTAGAAAGCACGTACACCCCAGCTCAGACTCAGCTGATTGACCAGAGAGCGGATCTTGGTAAAAATATACAGGTGCGCTTTTGGACGGTAACTGCTCAGCATAAAACCGGTATAACCGCTCTGGGTCATCCCGATCAGGGCATCCGCATTCACATCCTCGGCCAGTTTGCAGGCATTATAACAGATCGCATCACTCAGGAAAGAAGGCGAGTGCGATTGTGGTTTCAGCATTTCTTCCCGGTTGTAGTCATAAGCTTTTGTTTCGACTTCCAGGATAATCTTGGTCATGGTTTCAACCACCAGCTTGGGGTATTTACCGGTAGCGGTTTCACCACTCAGCATCACCGCATCGGCACCTTCCAGTACCGCATTGGCCACGTCTGTGATCTCACTGCGGTTGGGTTTGGTGCGGTCGATCATGCTCTCCATCATCTGGGTGGCCACGATAACCGGTTTGGCCCGGTGAAGGCATTTCTTAATAATATCTTTCTGAATCAGGGGAATCGCTTCCACCGGTAATTCCACCCCGAGATCACCCCGGGCAATCATGATGCCATCACTTTCCACAATAATATCACGCAGGTTGACGATCGCCTGCGGCATTTCTATTTTGGCAATCACTTTCGCAGTGTGACCGGCTTTTTTGATCTTCTCTTTCAGTCCGGTTATATCATCCGGACTCCGGACAAAGGAAAGGGCAATCCATTCCACCCGTTGTTTCATAATAAACTCCAGGTCAGCCAGGTCTTTTTCAGTCAGCGAGGGCAGTGAAATGCGGGTATCCGGGAGGTT
The DNA here is from genome assembly GCA_035439525.1 of Chitinophagaceae bacterium. Classification (GTDB taxonomy): domain Bacteria; phylum Bacteroidota; class Bacteroidia; order Chitinophagales; family Chitinophagaceae; genus JJ008. The sequence goes on along the minus strand of DAORKK010000085.1, from coordinate 11,781 downwards.
CATTCCTTTTTTGGGCAACAAAACCCCACCCAGGGTCACTTCCACTTTTACTTCTTTAGCAGGAGTGATTTCCTTGACGATCACTTCAAGTTTACCATCATCAAACAGGATCTTTTCACCCACTTTCACATCGGTATGCAGATCGGGATAGGAGACATAGATCCGTTCCCGGTTCCCGATCACTTTTTCATTGGTGAACGTGAGGATATCCCCTTCGTTTATTTCAAGGGCTCCGCCTTCCAGATCACCTACGCGGAGTTTAGGTCCCTGCAGGTCAGCCAGAATGGCAATATTATACGGCTCTGATTTATTGATCTTATGAATCAGTTCAATGATCCGGGCTTTATCTTCATGCGCCCCGTGCGAGAAATTCAGGCGGAAAACGTTCACGCCGGCTTTTACCAGTTCCAGTAATTTTTCATAGGTGTCACAGGCCGGTCCGACTGTGGCAACGATCTTGGTCCGTTTAAATGCATGTAAGCGGCCGGCTTCTTTATCAAATGATTTATGAAGGTATTTGTCAATGTTTTTGTTCATAATAAGTGGCGTTCTTTAAGTAGAGGTGAAAGGTAATCAATCAGTATCAGCTGGCGAGAATCTTCACGATTTTCATCCATTCATCACTGATCTTCCCTTTATTTTTTACCGCCGTTTCCAGCGGAATATAATTCATCCTGTTATTCTGGATGCCAACAAATACATTATGGCGGCCTTCCAGTAAGGATTCAACGGCATGATAACCCATCCGGCTGGCGATCAGCCTGTCCATACAGCTCGGTGCACCGCCTCGCTGGATATGTCCGAGGATACAAACACGGATCTCGGCCTTGGGCAATTTATCCTGCAATACCCGTTGTACTTCGTTGGCACCGCCAAATTCATCGCCTTCTGCCACCACGATCAGGTTCACCATTTTCTTACGGCGTTCTTTTTCCTGCAGGGAGGCAATTATACTGTTGATATCGGTTTTGCGTTCGGGGATGAGAATGTTTTCCGCACCAGTGGCAATCCCGCTGTGCAGGGCGATATACCCGGCATCACGGCCCATCACTTCAATGATAAAGATCCGGTCATGCGCATCCATTGTGTCACGCACTTTGTCAATGGCTTCCACAGCGGTATTCACCGCTGTATCAAAACCTATCGTGAAGTCTGTACCTGAAATATCTTTATCAATGGTTCCGGCCAGTCCCACACAGGGAATATCAAATTCCTTACTGAAATTGACAGCACCCCGGAAAGAGCCATCCCCACCAATGATCACGAGCCCGTTGATTCCTCTTTTTTTGAGGTTTTCGTATCCGAGCTTACGGCCTGCTGGTTCATAAAACTCCTTACAACGGGCAGTTTTGAGAATGGTACCTCCCCGCTGAATAATATTGGCTACTGAGCGGCCTTCCATCCTGAAGATATCATCATCGATCAGTCCCTGGTAACCCCGCATAATCCCGAAAACTTCCAACCCATGATAAATACCTGTACGAACAACTGCCCTGATTGCGGCATTCATACCGGGGGCATCACCACCCGATGTAAGAACACCAATTCTTGTTACTTTCTTTTCCATCTTGAATTTTAAAACTTGGCAAAAATAGGCTTTTGTTTTGTAATGTGTACCAGGCACACAATCGTTAGTATTAAACAGTTTTCCAAATATCTGATTTATTCTTTTTATTTATGGATTTAAGCGGGTTCCTGCACAAAAAAGTAACAATTTGACAAAGGGAATGCAACTAAAAAGTGTTGTAACCGGATTTTCGTTCATTTTATACCACTCTTCCCGGAAATTCTTCATTCCTGAACAGATCTGTTACACCTGCGGTGAATAAATTAACTTAGTACTTCAAATAAGGTTTATATGAAAAAACTGCTTTTACTCTTCGTATATCTGCCTGTAATGGCTGCTGCACAGATGGATTACCCGGTAACCGCCAAAGGGAATACCGTCGATAATTATCATGGTACTCCGGTTGCCGATCCTTATCGCTGGCTGGAAGATGACCGCAGCGATTCCACCAAAGATTGGGTGACCCGTCAGAATAAAGTAACGTTTAACTACCTCGGTGCGATACCCTACCGTAAGCAGTGGCAGGAAAGACTGGAGGCGATTAATAATTATGCCAAGTACTCTTCACCTTTCCGGGAGGGGTTGTATTACTACTTTTATAAGAATGACGGACTGCAGAACCAGAGTGTACTTTACCGCCAAAAAGGACTGAACGGGAAACCCGAATTGCTGCTGGATCCGAATCAGTTTTCTTCAGAAGGAACTACGGCATTGGCCGCATTCAGTGTTTCCAAGAATGGAAAGTATGCAGTAGTGGGTAAATCATCGGGTGGCAGTGACTGGCGCACTTTATTTGTTATGGATCTCAGCACAAAAAAATACGGGAAGGATTCCCTGGCCTGGGTAAAGGTTTCAGGTGCTGCCTGGAAAGGAAACGGTTTCTTTTACAGCCGTTACCCTGCACCGGAGAAAGGCAAAGAACTCTCTACGAAAAATGAAAATCACCAGGTATTCTATCATGTTGTCGGTACAGGCCAGGATAAGGATCAGCTGGTGTATGAAGACCAGGCCAATCCGCAGCAGTTCAATTCTGTGTTTACGGATGAAACCGAACGTTATGTTTTTCTCACCAGCAGTGATCGTGGCAAGGGCAAAGAAGGAAATCGCTTATGGTATTATGACAGTAACTTACCGGATAAAACATTTAAGCCGCTGATAAAGGATATCGGGGATTACCAGTACAGTTTTATTGAGGAAGTAAATGGGAAATTTCTTTTGCAAACCAATGATGGAGCCCGTAACCGCCGGATTATCCTGGTGGATCCGCTGCATCCGGAAAAAGAGAACTGGAAAACCATCATTCCCGAAGCCGAAGAAAATATGTCAGGCGTGACCAGTGCCGGAAATAAATTGTTTGTGACCTATATGAAGGATGTGACCAGCCGGGTTTATGTATATGACCTGAACGGGAAGCTGGAACGCGAAGTGAAGTTGCCCGGATTGGGGTCCGCTGGCGGTTTTGGTGGCAAGCGGGAAGATAAATTTGTCTTTTATACGTTTACGTCCATTACATATCCACCCACCATTTTCAAGTATGATCTCATCACAGGTGAAAGCACGCTTTTCCGTAAACCGGAAGTGAAATTTGAGCCGGAGGATTTTGAAACCGTACAGGTATTTTATCCTTCAAAGGACGGCACACAGATTCCGATGTTTATTGTACATAAGAAGGGACTGGAACTGAATGGAAAGAACCCTACGATACTTTATGGTTATGGCGGCTTCAATATCAGCAGTACGCCCAATTTTTCGCCGACCCGTATTGCCTGGCTGGAACAGGGTGGGGTGTATTGCATTGCGAATCTCCGGGGTGGAAGTGAATATGGAGAGAAATGGCATGAAGCCGGAATGCGGGAGAAAAAGCAGAATGTGTTTGATGATTTTATTGCGGCCGCCGAATTCCTGCATGCGAAGGGATACAGTTCACCGGAATACCTGGCCGCACAAGGTGGTTCAAACGGGGGATTGCTGGTAGGTACCGTAATCAATCAACGACCTGATCTTTTTAAAGTTGCGATCCCGCAGGTTGGGGTAATGGATATGCTGCGTTTTCATAAGTTCACCATCGGCTGGAACTGGATAGCGGAGTACGGCAGCAGTGATAAGCCTGCTGATTTTAAGAATCTTTTTGGGTATTCGCCCATTCATAATATCAAATCCGGCATCAATTACCCGGCCACCCTGGTAACCACGGCAGATCATGATGACCGTGTGGTGCCCGCCCATTCCTTTAAGTATGCGGCCACCCTGCAGGAATATTATAAGGGCAATAACCCGATGCTGATCCGGATTGATGTGAATTCAGGCCATGGGGCGAGTAACCTGAAGAAGGCACTCGAAACCACCGCGGATATTTATTCGTTTATCTTTTACAATATCGGTGTTAAGCCGGAATTCAAACTGACACCGGACGGGAAGAAAGCATTCTGATTGATCCGTTAATTGCTTTTTCATGAAAGTACTGATCACCGGGGCCAATGGTTTTCTCGGCCATTACCTGGTACCCGCTTTACTGGAACAGGGGATAGACGTGCTGGCCACCGGTAAGGGGGCCTGCCGGCTGAAACTGACCGGTACTAACGGTTTTGCTTATGCGGAAATGGATTTTACAGATCGGTCATCCACCCTGGCCACCGTTAGCCATTTTACACCGGATATTGTGGTTCATGCGGGAGCACTCAGTCAGCCCGATGAATGTGAACTGAATCAGGCACATGCCTGGCAGATCAATACCGGGGGAACCCATCACCTGTTACAGGCAGCAGCAGCGGTAAAGGCTTTCTTTGTGTATATCTCTTCCGACTTTGTTTTTAATGGAGAAAAAGGAATGTATGCAGAAGAAGACCTGCCTGCCCCGGTGAATTATTATGGCCAGACAAAGTATGAGGCAGAACAGGCCGTACAAGGATATGCACACGACCGGGCAATTGTACGAACGGTGCTGGTATATGGGCAACCCCTTGCCGGCAGAAGTAATATTCTTTCTATCGTAAAAGCAAAACTCGAAAAAGGGGAGGGATACAGGGTCGTGGATGACCAGGTTCGTACACCCACTTATGTCGGTGACCTGGCGGACGGAATTGTGACCATCATTCAAAAGAAGGCAACCGGTACCTGGCACCTGAGTGGAGCTGATGTGCTCACCCCCTATGCGATGGCATGTAAAACAGCCGATTTCCTGGGTTATGACCGGCAGTTACTGACAAGAGTAACTGCTGATACTTTTTCCCAACCGGCAAGAAGACCGGCAAAGACCGGCTTTACAATTGCGAAAGCAAAAATGGAACTGTGTTATACGCCGATATCTTTTGAAGAAGGACTGGCTAAAACTTTTCCGGGGTTGAACAATACCCGATGACAATCAATCAGTCTGTATTATTCATGCAGACGGAATTTCTTTTCCCCTGCATTTATTGAAAAGGCTAATCTGTTTTCTGCCGGTGGAACCGGGCAGTTATAGACATCACTTACATACGCACAGTATGGGTTATATGCTTTATTGAAATCGAGGAAGAAAGGCGTTTTTTCCAGGTCGCTGATGACGATATCCATATAACGTCCGTTTTCATAGGTCTGTTCCCCATTACTGAGGTCGGTAAATGGTATAAAAAGATAGTCCTTATACGCTTCTGTCTCCATCAATTGCTGCGACTGGTAAACGGATAAACGAAGGGGAGTACCCTGGATCATGAAATGAAGGATGGCATATATACGGTATGTCTTTTTGACCTTTCCGGAGGTTTCCATTGCAAACCACGGCGCGTCAAAGATCCGTTCAACACGGGTAACTGTTAGGAATGCGGTGTCGATTGGAAAAAACTGCAGGCCGGCCCTGTCTTTTTCCTTTATAACTCCATGGGTGGTGATATAATGATTTCTGAATGCCGTAACAGAATCCAGGTAATAGACAGGCTGTGCGCTGAGTACCTGGCCCAGGAACAGCAGGAGGAAAAGCAGGGAATACTTCATTCGGCAATTTAGTTCATCATCAGCACGTTCACGCTTCGTTGTAAAATATTAAAGGCGATTTCGGCCATCAGGTTTTCTTTATCCAGGGTAGGGTTGACCTCGGCAATTTCAAAACAGCAGATTTTCCGGTTTTGCATAAACTTACTGATCAGGTCTTCGGCTTCCCGCTCGCGCAGCCCATTGCCCACTGGTGTGCCGGTACCTTTGGAGATGGAGGAGTCAAGACTGTCCACATCAAAAGAAACATAGATATCCGTGCAGTCTGACAGGTAGCGGATCACGGAACGAACCACATTTTCAGCGCCTTTATTTCGCACTTCTTTTGTGGTGATGACTTTCATACCATATTTTTCAATCAGGTGCCTTTCTTCTTTTTCAAAGTCCCGGAGGGAAATAAAGACCACATTCTCGGGATGCACTTTTGGGGCGATTTTCCCGATACTTTTCAGGGCATTCCATTGCCGGGTGGTTTCTTCATCCAGGTCGTGTACGGCACAATCCTCATTGTCCTCGTTGATGGCCGCAGCCATAGGCATGCCATGCATATTTCCGGAAGGTGTTGTATAGGGGGTATGCAGGTCAGCATGTGCATCAATCCAGATCACGCCCAGCTTGCATTTGGGTTTTGCCATTTTAATACCGGCAATTACGGCACCTGCAGTGCTGTGGTCGCCGCTCAGCACAACCGGAAAGAAATTGTTCTTGATGGTTTCACTGACTGATTTACTTACCCGTTCATAGATCGAACTGATCCCTTTGATTCGTTTTGCATAGGGTGATTCGATCGGTTCATAAAGCAGTTTGTTTTCTGTCTGTATTTTCTCTGAAGGGAAATGGATAAAAAAATTACTCATGAAATCAAGGGCGGCGATTTTAATCGCTTCAATTCCAAGGCTGGCGCCGCGGGTACCGGCTCCTATTTCAGAGGGAACTTCAATCAGTTTAATATTTTTCATACAAGCCTGTGTTGGATAGTCAATGCCGGTTTCGGCGGGGAAAAGGGTTAACTAAAATGAAAAGGGTTCCGCTTAATCCGGAATGTAAAAATTGGCGGGCAGGGATTGCTCGGCAAATGTAAAAATGGTTCGATGAATGAAAATTGCGGACTTCATAGAAGAACACAAAGATAACCAAACTTTGACCAAAATCAAATAACGTTCGTTTGTGTTTAGTAATTTTATACCATGTAAGTCGTTGATAATTAATGCTATTGATGTGCAGCCAGGATGGGGATATGACTATGATAGGCCAGTTTTTTGGTATGGGAGGTCCTGAACAGGGAGGAAGAGTTGCTGGGATGTTTGGGAACAGTGACCAGAATATCTATATCTTTTTCGTTGATAAACCCGTCTAATGCTTCATAAAAATCCTCGCTTGTCAGGAAGAAGAATTCCTTTTTAAAATCCGCGAACATCTGGTCCACTTTTTCTTTTTCAAGTTGCAGGGCGGGAGGCAGGGTCCTGACGGTTTCTTTACTCACATGTACGATATGCAGCTTTGGATCGAGGAGTTTTAATACGGAGCCGATAAGTTGAGAAGGGGTACTGAGCTCCACCTGTCTGTAATCAGTGGCAAATGCCACTTTGGATACTCCTTTATACACGGCGTCTGGCGGAATGATCATAACCGGATACAGGTTTTTATCGATCAGTTTTAGCGTGTTGCTGCCAAACATCACCTGGCGGAGTGCGGATTTTCCGGTAATGCCCATCAGTACCAGGGTGGCCCGCATGGTATGAGCCAACCGGGAAATATTCTCTATGAGGTCGCCTCCCATTTCATGTTCACATTCCACCTGGCGAACCCCTGCTTTATTAAATTCCTTTTTCAGGCTTTCCAGGTAGAAAAGGGAGATATCCACGTCATTTTCGCTTTCATAATTATGATAAAGTACAGCCGTGGCTCCTTCATTCCAGGCCAGCATCTTCGCTGCATATCGGGCTGCATTCAGGGAAGTTTCAGAAAAATCAACGGGTATGATGATACGGTGCATGGTTGGTTTAGTTTCGGTACTTTAAATGTAAGGAATAGTCCTGAAGTCCCCTAAATCCTCCCCCCACAACGTTCAACCTTCAACCCTCAATCTATTTCTGACTATCTTTGCGCCGGACAATAACCAAGTATATGCAGCAGATAGAAATGCTAAAGTCGAAAATACACCGGGTACGTGTAACGGATGCGAATCTGGATTATGTGGGTAGTATTACCATCGATGAGGACCTGATGGATGCCGCGGATCTGATCGAATTTGAAAAAGTGCAGGTGGTCAATAACAATAACGGGGAACGGCTGGAAACCTATGTGATAAAGGGAGAACGGGGGACAGGTACAATCTGCCTGAATGGAGCCGCAGCACGTAAAGTACAGAAGGGGGATATCCTCATTATCGTCAGTTATATACAGATAGACCGGGATGCAGCCCGTAGTTTTAAGCCGGTCATTATTTTCCCGGATGAAAATAACAGGATGCCGCGGTAATGGAAAGGCTGTTTACTGCCCTGATTCCAGTTTCCAATCCTTCATTTCTGTTGAAGCAATATCCGCGATCATTTCAATGGTCAGGGGTTTGGTGAAATAATTATATACAAATGGATAATGCTGGGCTTTAATAAAGTCACGCTCATCCAGCGATGAAGTCATCATAAACACTTTTATTTTTTGGATGGCGTGGAGGGGATAGGCTTTCATTCTTTCCAGGAAATCAAAGCCATTCATAAAGGGCATACGGATATCGAGCAGGATATTTTCCGGCCATTCGGTCTCCTGATCCTGGATTGTTTTATCCATCCATTCCAATGCGGCAATCGCGGAATTGAATTGAATGATACCAGCATCGGGATCGGTCAGTGACAGAATATCTTTATTGAGTATCAGGAAAAAATCATCGTCGTCAATGAGCATGTACTTGTTCATGGTATTGGATTAATTGGTTTTATTCTTAATTGTTACCGTAAAAACTGAACCTTCCCCGGCCGCAGAATCCAGGGTGATGGTTCCGTTAATATTATGCAGGATTTCTTTACAAATATAAAGTCCGAGCCCCGTACCCGGCGCTGAATTGGAAGCGCGGTAAAACATGTCAAATATCCGGTCCTGGTGGATTGCTTCAATCCCTTCCCCGTTATCTTCAAACCGTAACACGGCCTTTTCAGGAGTAATCAGGATGTTAATATTGATATAGGAATTATTTACGCCTTTCTTACGGTATTTTACTGAATTGGATATGATATTCTTAATCAGGGTACTGATCCGGTTGCTGTCAGAATAAAAAGGAATATCCTGTTTAATATTCAGTTCAAGTGTAATTTTCTCAGGGGATATATGCCTTACATCTTCAAAAATTTCCCGGATCAGCAGGTTAAAGTCAACCGGGCTGACAACAATATCAAGCCGTGCATTCCTGGAATAGTCGAGGATCTCCTTGATCGTATCATCCATCCGGGTGGCGGATGCCGCAATCATAGAGATATATTTTTGCATTGCTTCGTCAGATTGCTGGTGCTGGTGAATCAGTTGAACCAGTCCAAGTATCGCCAGCAAAGGAGAACGAAGGTCATGTGATACGCTGTAAACGAAATTGTCGAGCTCTGAGTTGATTTTTTTAAGTTCAATATTACTTTTCAGAATGGCTTGCTGATCAAACCGTTGCTGTGTTACATCGGTAAAGAAACCGGCCAGCAGAGACCGGCCGCCAATACTGATCCGGCTGGAAGAGATGTCTGCATAGAAAATGGATCTGTTTTTATGGATACAGGGAACTTCCATGGCAACTTTAATTTCCCCTTTCTCCAGGCTTTTGAAAAGCTGCTTTACGTCATCCGTGGATGCTGCCGGATGAAGGTCATCCAATGTCAGGTTCAGGAATTCTTCTTCATTGTATCCAAAAAGCTGACAGGCCGACCGGTTTACATATTGAAAACGTTGAATGACCGGATCGGCCACTATAATTCCGTTCGGCGTGCCTTCGAAAATCATCCGGTATTTTTCTTCGCTTTCACTCAGGGCTTTCAATGCGTTTTTTCTTCGTTCTTCCACCGCTATGGCGGCAGTAAGGATGCGGGCCAATTGGAAAATGCTGTCATTGATCGGTACGGAACTGTCCAGGAATACAACCAGCGTGCCAATTGGTTTTTTATCGATCCGCAGTACGGAACCGAGAAGGGTAAGACCGGCAAACTGACTCAGCCAGGGGCTTTTGTGCTGTTGCAGCAGATCGTTGGTGATCAGCTGACATACAATGTCCCTTCCGGACAAATGGGTGATCCGGTAACAGATTTTTTCTTCCGATGTGTTGTTATGGTAGCCGTCTTTTGAGTAAGAAGAAGAAGTAAAGATCAGTTCATTTTCAAGTTTTTCATATACACTGCAATTGCCCGAAAGAAGCTGTACAGAAAGGTCCACCATCCGTTGGATGTTTTTATCCGGATTGGTATCGAAATTCAGGAAATTCTCCGCTATACTCGTGATTCTTTTTTGCTCAATGGTAAGCGCATTGAATTGTTCACGGATGGTATGTGTCTTAAACCGGTTGGTCTGGTAGGTTAGTACCTGTTGGGAGAAAACGGTGAAAGCCGCTTCCCGGTCCTTCCGGATTGGTTCATAGAAGGGGCTGCCCTTATCCGAGATCCCACCCATCAGGGTAATGGTTATATTCAGTTGCGGATCCCTTACCTGGGTAACCATCAGGTGCCGGATGGGTAAAATGGTTCGTATTTTGTCTGACGGCCTGGGTTCAAAACTCCGGAGTGTTCCAGAGGGCAGATCAGTAAAGAGATTGATCATGTACAGGTGTAGTTCAAACTTTTGTTCTTCATTCAGGGAATAACCTTCGACATGCCTTAATGCAGAATTACCGGTATTGGGGATATCAATACAGACAAAAGCCAATTCTGTTTCGAAGATCTCCAGCAAGGTTTCAGTAACCAGCCGGGTATAAAATTCATCCGTAATATCTTCCAGTGCCTTTGTGTTGAATTGCTGCATCTGGCGATAGATCATCACTTCCTGGTCCATCTGGTTCCGGGCATGGATCAGTTCCTGTTCAATTACTGAAAAACGGGTGACCCGAAGCTGCAGTTCGTCGTACTTTTTTTTAAGCTCCTGGTAGTCCGGAGAATTATTCAGATTATGCGTATTCCTGGATGACATTATACTTATTGTTTCCGGTAGATGGTATACAGGGCTGTGGTATAATTATGGTACGTGTTCTTTCCACCTAAACGGGCAAATTCGCCAAACCCATACATGCCAAGCCATGGAGGACATTGACCATTACTGTTAAACGGAAACTGCATACGGCTTACCAGTTCTTCTTTTAATACCCGGTTAAAAAGGAATCGCCCTCGTGCGAGACAGTCCGCATGGAAAACGGCAATGGGCTTTCGGCCTCCCATTTTACTGTCCATTTCTCTTACCATCCGGTCCATTTCATTAAAGATTAGTGGTTCATCACGTATCGTCAGCCAGAGTTCGGTGCCGGTTTTGATCGTCGTGGCATAAAGCATCGTATCTCCTTCATGCCGGGTCACAACCCGGAGGATGTGCTGATTGCCATACTCCCGGGCGACTTCAGGACTTAATTTTTCTGCCAGTGCTCCAATCGGAATTGAATCTCCGCAGGTGGCCGTGGGTGACAGACCGAGGTGGCGGGTGAATTCTGTCCAGGCGGGCTTTCCATTGAGTTCATAAATATAGTGGCCTTCGGCACGGGTGACCACAAAGGGTTCACCAATGGCTACAAATCCATGCGTAGCCTGGGTATTCACTTCAAGTGTGGGATCGGCAAAACCGATCATGAAAGCAGCGTGTTCAAATACCTGACCGGCCACGGCCTGGTAACTGACCACCCCCTTCATATTGTCTGCTGATGTAGCACCAAAAATTGTAACATCGGGACCAAATACCGATTCAATACCTTCAATACAACGATCATTGGCTATATCAATACCGGATGCCAGAAAATAAATAAAACGGGTGCCGGGTTGTTGCCGGTAAAGCTCCTCCGCCATTTCCTTTGCTTTTTCAAAGGAATTTCTGCCATAAATTTCATTTACCCAGGAAACGCCGAACGATTTTCCCCGAACCGCCATAACCGCTATATCTTTCATGGTTTCACTTACGCCTTCCTTCCCAACAATTCCGCAACAGGAAGCTGCTACCACAGTAGCCGTTGGTGCCAGAAGCCTTGCTCCATCAATCAGCTCTTTAAAATCATGCCCCAGAGATGCATGTATGATGACTAAATC
>DAORKK010000084.1:6115-12883 GCA_035439525.1 Chitinophagaceae bacterium | reverse complement strand
GGTACTGTTTTTCATGCTGAACTGAATTCCAAGTTGCTTACCGGAGACAGGATATTGGTGATCGGCCGCGATATCAGCTCCCGGAAGAAAATGGAAATGGAACTGCAGGAAAGCGAATTCCGATACAGGACTCTTTTCGAAGAAGGGGCCGATGGCGTTTGTTTTTATGATGTTGATAAAGACAAGTATATCGGGGTCAATAAACGAATGACCGAATTATTCGGGTACACAAAAGAAGAGTTTCTGAAACTCAGCATACTTGCTCTTACTTTCACTGATGAGGTTAAAAAGAATCCTCCCCGTTTTTTAGGATTGGAAATGGGTAACACCGTAACCAATGAACGTTTATTCAGAAAAAAAGACGGATCTGCTATTTATATTGAAACGACGACCAGGAGGCTGACAGACAGTAGCTATGTTTCCTTTATGCGGGACATTACCGCCAGGAAAAATGCAGAAAGTTCTATTAAGGAAAACGAATTGCGCTGGAAACTGGCGCTGGATACAAGCGAACTTGGGGTTTGGGAAATGAACTTTGAAATGAACAGCGCTTTCATTTCTGCAAAAACCAGGGAACAAACCGGTTATCAGAATGAAACCGATCTGGCACGTCCGGATTTCTGGCTGAATGCAATTTACCAGGAGGACCAGGCTGTTACCATTGATAAGTTTATACAAACGCTCAAAGGCAGACTGCCTTCTTTTGATGCAACTTTCAGGGTTGTTTGCCGCAACGGGGAGTTAAAGTGGTTCCGTTTTACCGGTAAAGTGACAGATCGTGATCAGGCCGGGAAAGCAAAACGCATTATCGGCATTCATGAACATATAACGGAAAGGGTCGTAAGAGAAAGTGAACTGCGTTTGAAAAGTCTGGCAGTAGAAGGTACGCTGAGTGGTATCGGCATGGCCGATCTGGAAGGAAACATTACATATGTGAATCCGGCCATTATAAAAATGTGGGGAGCAAAGAGAAGCGAAGAACTGGTCGGGAAAAACCTGGCAGACGTATTTCATGGGGATGTCATTCAACAGTCATTACAGTTGCTTCGGAAGGACGGATCAGCAAGAGGAGAGGATATGGCAAAAAGAGTCGACGGCTCGCTTTTCCCCGTGGAGTTTGCCGCGAATATCATCCTGGATGAAAAAGGAGCACCCGCCTGTATGTTTGGTTCATTTATCGACATTACCAAGCGAAGGGATGCACAGATCCGGCTGGCGGAAAGTGAAACACTGTTCCGGGAGATTGCTGAGAACTCACCCAGCGGGATTATCCTGCTGGATAAACAGTTCAAATTTAAATTCGTAAGTGATTCGGCACGACGGATCACCGGATACCTGGATGACCCTATCCTGGGAATCGATCCCGATTCTTTCACACATCCGGAAGATCTGCCCGGGCTTTTGACGTTGTTAAATGAACTGATCGGGGTACCCGGAAAAGTGATTACCACCCAATACCGGTTCCGCTATAAGGACGGAGACTGGCATTATATTGAAAGTACATTCTCAAATCTGCTTCATATTAAGGATGTGGAAGTGATTTCCATCAATTTCAGGGACATTCATGAGGAGCGAAACGCCCGGATAAAATTGCAGGAAAGTGAAAATAAACTCAGGGCTTTCTTTGACCGGAGTATGGACGGAATTATTATCGGTACCGAAGAAGGCGGCGTGGTATCGGCAAATCAGTCAGCCCAGCAGATGTTTGGTATGACGGAACAGGAAATGAATGCACTTGGCAGAGACGGCTTGGTGGATATGGAAGACCCGTCATGGGCTGATCACCTGTTGAAAAGAAAAGAACATGGCTATGCCATCAGTGAAATCTATCTGATCCGTAAAGACGGTTCAAGATTTCCTGTTTTATTTTCTTCATCGGTTTTGTTTGATGCAGGTGATAAGAAGATGATCAGCCTGATCTTTCATGATATCAGTGATTACCGGAGAAATGAAGGCCAGATCCGCCAGTTCAACGAACGGATACAATTGCTTTCCAAAGCAACGAATGATGCAGTATGGGAATGGGATATCATAAATGATACGATGTGGTGGAATGAGGCTTACTTTACCATGATGGGTTATGATCCGACCGGTCCGGTTCCACCGCTTCCGGACTGGATCCGTAAAGTGCACCCGGATGACCGCGACAAAATCGTCAGCCGCCTGAAAAGGATTCGCAAAAACCAGGTGGATTCATGGCAGGATAGTTTCCGTTACCAGTTGTCCGATAATACCTGGGGAACCGTGCTCGACAGGGCCTATGTTATCCGCAATGAAGAAGGGCAGCCGGTCCGGGTGATCGGTGCTTATGTCGATATAACCCAGCAGAAACTGATTGAAGAAAAACTGCAGTTTGAAAAAATGCTGTCGGATTCCCTGATCCAGAAAATGCCGGGTCTGTTTTATCTCTACACACGGGATGGGAAATTCCTGCGCTGGAATAAGAATTTTGAAACTATCACCGGGTATAATGCCTTTGAGATCCGGCAGATGCATCCGCTTGACTTTTATGACGGAGAGGATAAGGAAAAAGTAAAAGACCGGCTTCTTCATCATTTTCATGAAGCGCTCCCCGGAGTGGATGTGATACTTACCACTAAGGATAAACGAAAAGTGCCGATCTATATTAACTCCATGGCGCTTATCTACGAGGGTATTCCCTGTATTGTGGGGATGGGTACCGATATTACCACGCTTAAAAGAACCCAACAGGAACTCGTGGAAAGCGAAGAAGCGTTTAACCGCTTATTCCATGAGTCAAATGAAGCCATTCTGCTGCTGGATGGCCGGAACTTTATTGATTGTAATGACGCTACCGTATCCTTACTGGGCTATTCTTCCCGGGATGAATTCCTGCTCCAGCCTCCCTGGAAGCTGTCTCCTAAAAAACAGCCGGATGGGGAGTTGTCTTCTGTTAAAGCCAAACGCCTGATTAATGAAGCCCTGGAAAACGGGTTTAACCGCTTTGAATGGATTCACCGGAAAGCGGATGGTAGCGATTTCCCGGTAGAAGTGATGCTGACCCCGATCTTTGTTAAAGGACGGCAATTGTTTTATACGGTCTGGAGGGATATAACCGACCGGAAGAAAGCAGAACAGGCATTACAGGAAAGTATAAAGGAAATTTCGGCCTATAAATATGCCATTGATCAGGCAACGATCGTTTCATTTTCTGATCCTGCCGGCAATATCACCCATGTGAATGATAATTTTGAACGGTTATATGGCTATTCGAAAAAGGAGATCATCGGGGTAAATCATAATATCCTGAATTCGGGTATACATGCCGGTGATTTCTGGAAAAAATTCTGGCTCGCCATTAAGTCAGGTAATGTGCTGAAGGCGGAAGTCTGCAACAAAGCAAAGGATGGCAGTCTTCACTGGGCAGATACCACCATTGTGCCCTTCCTTGATGCAAAAGGAAAACCTACCCAGTTTCTGGCCATTCGGAGTGATATAACGGAAAAAAGAAAGCTGGAACAGGAACTGAAAGAACGGGAAAGAGGGGAGCAGGTCCGGATTACCGAAACAGCCCTTGATGCACAGGAGAAAGAACGGAATTTCCTCGGACAGGAACTGCATGATAATGTTAACCAGATACTGGTTGGTACCAAACTGATACTTTCTGTAGTCGCTGAAGACCCGGAGAAATACAGAGATGTACTGGATAACAGCATCCAGAATATCCAGCGGGCAATTGAGGAAAACAGGAAACTGTCTCACTCGCTGGCAACACCGGATTTGAAACTGATGAGCCTGCCGAAACAATTGTCGAGCCTGGCCCATGGCATGTTCTACCAGCAACCTGTAAAAGTGTCCTTCAGTAGTAAAGGGTTCAACGAAGAACTGATGGATGATAAACGTAAGATTGCACTGTACCGGATAGCCCAGGAACAATGCACGAATATTATTAAATACGCCAGGGCCACCCGGGTGGATATCAGTCTCCGGATAAAGCAGTCCCAGGTTCACCTCATCATAAAAGACAACGGAGCGGGCATGGAACCTGGAAAAAGCACCGATGGTATCGGCATCCGGAATATGCGTGGTCGTGTCAGTATTTACGGAGGTTCACTACAGATTGATACGGCACCGGGTAAAGGATTTAAACTCACTGTCACAATTCCGCTCTGAAAGGCCGCAAACCGGTTATCCGCCAATAAGCAAAATAAACAGCTATTTTTGCAGTGCAATTAGTATGGTTTCCTGCCCGCTGTTCCGGGATGTTAAAAAATGCAAAAATGCATCTATGCGTCAGGATATGCCGTTACAATATGCAACATTTGTAGTTTAACCTGTAATGCTTACCCTGAAAATGATCGGTAAACCCATATTTCTCATTTTATTTCTCCTGACCTCTTTTATGGCCGGGGCACAATTGTATAAAGTGTCCGGGGTGGTGATGGATAATAAGAAGGAACCCCTGCAGCTGGCCAGCGTGGAGGTAAAGGAACTCCGGAAGGGTACCGTTACCAAGGATGATGGCTCCTTCAGTTTTTTCCTGGAAAGGGGAAAATATGACCTGGTGGTGAGTATGGTTGGTTTTAAGACTAAAATCGTCACCTTTTATATCAATAATGAAGATGTGGTGGAAAACGTGATGATGGAAATTGATGATGGACCCAGCCTGGGTGAAGTGATACTAAAAGTTAAAACCCGCGACCGGGCAGAAGAACTGATCCGGAATGTGATCAAAAACAAAGAACCGATTCTCAACGCGATCGGTTCCTATTCCGTGAATGTCTATATCCGGGCCTTCCAGATGGATTCCGGGGTGGTGAAAAGAAGAAAGCCAGAAGAAACCGATAGTGTACAGCGGGAAAATTTTGATGGCATGTCAATGACCGAAGTTTCCCTGCATCTTGATAAAAGCGCAGGGGGGCAAATACGGGAAGAACGGGTAGGTGTAATTAAACGGGGAGGACGGGAAGAAAGCCTGTTTTACCTGACGACTACTGATGGCGACTTTTATATTTTTAATAACCTGATTCAGGCTCCTCCGGTATCTAAGATTCCCTTCGTTTCGCCACTGAGTTATAGCGGTCTCGTAGCCTATAAATTCAAAACGATCAAGATCGACCGGACCGTCAAACCTAAAATTTATACCATTGCTATCAGGCCGCGCCAGCTGAGTAATGCTACCATCGAAGGAGAAATCCGGATACAGGACAGCACCTGGACCGTTTTCAGCAGCGAATTTCGAATACCTTCCGCCCATATGCCCGAGTTTGACTATATGGAAGTGAAACAGGATTATGGCAATGTTGGTGACAGCGCCCGGATGATTACCCGGCAACAGTTCAACTACTATACCAAGGTAAAGGGTGGACGTCTGTATGGAGAAACCATCGCTGTCTATACGGGTTACGACCTGAAAAAGAATTTTAAAAGAGGTCATTTCGGCAATGAAGTCAGTACCACCACCCAACAGGCTTATGAAAAAGATTCCTTGTTCTGGCGTACCGTGCGGACAGAACCGATGTCGGTCCAGCAGGCCAAATATATCCGCTACCAGGACAGTGTGTACCAGTATATGCGGAGTGAAACCTATCTCGATTCCATTGACCGGATCTTGAATAAGATCACCTGGAGTAAGATGCTGATTTTCGGACAAACCTTTAATGATCATAAGAAGGAACGGATGTGGATATTGCCGCCGATTACTTCCCTGATCCAGCCGATCGCATTTGGAGGTGCCCGGTTAAAAATGGCCGGGGCTTATCGGAAAACCTATCCCTCCCGGAAAAATCTAGCACTGGAAGCCGACCTGAACTATGGATTCCGAAACCGGGACCTGAATGGTACTATTGGTTTAAGAAGAAAGTATAATCCGTTTAACCAGGGACAGTTCAATTTCACCGCAGGCCGGAATTTTGAATTCATCTATCCGGGCGATGCCTGGGTGAATGTGCTGAAGCGGAGCAATATCTACCTGAATACCTCTCTTGAAGCCAGCCATGAACTGGAGATAATAAATGGGGTCCGGTTGATGAACCGGTTTGAAGTAGCTTTCCGCCGATCCGTCTCTGATTACAAAGTGGGTAATAACGCGGACAGTATTTTTGGAATTCCCAATGAACCGCCAGTTGACTTCGATCCGTATAATGCCACGTATAATGAGATCAAACTTTACATTACCCCTGGGTTGAAATATATCCGTGAGCCAAAAGAAAAGATTTTTCTCGGTTCTAAATGGCCGACATTCTATGTGATCTGGAAAAAGGGAATTCCGGGACTTATTAAAAGTGAGATCAATTTTGACTACCTGGAACTTGGACTGGAGCAGAGTATCAATTTTGGGGTAATGGGCAATACTTCATATATCATTAAGACCGGTGATTTTTTTAACACCAAAGACCTGCGGATTATTGATTATAAATTCATGCGCCAGGGCGATCCGTTGTTTTTCCAGAATCCGCAAAAAGCCTTCCAGGCACTGGATTCAACCTTCCCGGTATTTGACCGTTATTTCCAGGGCAACCTGCTCCATGAATTCAATGGTGCCCTGATCAATAAGATTCCTTTCCTGAAAAAACTCAAACTCCAGGAGATCGCCGGAGGCGGCTTCCTCTTTACCAAGGAAAGAGCCCTGCGTTATTTCGAATTCTTTGCCGGGGTGGAGCGGGTATTCAAATGGCCATTCAATCCGCTGGCCAGGGTAAAACTGGGAGTCTATGTTGTCGGTTCAGCGGCGAACAAATTCAATAACCCCGTGCAGGTAAAAATCGGACTGACTACTTGGGATCGGTTCAGGAATAAATGGAGATA
>DAORKK010000084.1:3912-6015 GCA_035439525.1 Chitinophagaceae bacterium | reverse complement strand
CCTTTTCCTTTGGCATAGCCGGCTTCGATGCCGATGCCGATGGCTTTTTCGGAAACCAGGGCAATCAGCCAATCCGATTGAATGATTGCTTCCATGGCCTGCTGCATCATCTCCTTTTCTTCTTCCGCTTTGAATGAGTACTGATCTGCAAATACGAATGAACTGACTCCACATTGATTCAAAATACTGGTTATAGTATCCAGTTCTTCCCGGATCTCTTTTCTGCCCTGGTAAGGAATGGCGATATATGCTTGCATGGCAATTTTATTTTTCCAGTTTCTCCGCCGGACCAAAGAACAGGAATTCGAGTTTGAGTTTGGGCGCTTCATTGGTTCCCTCAAACCGGGCATCCACCTGTACTTGTTGTTTGCCGGCAGCGCATTGAAGTAAGGATGTATTAACGGGAATCTTCCGGACTATTTTCCAATGGTTATCATAGAGCAACGCTTCGGAACCCTCCGTATATTTCAGGGTTTGTCCTTTTTCTAAAGTGACGGGAATCTCCAGTGTCTTTGCCCCATTGAGTTCAATCCGGATGCCGGAAACGGATTCATCCGGGGCGGTGATGATAAAACGAAGGGGCTGGTCACCGGCTTTGTTTTCAATGGAGTAAGTACTATAAGCCGGCTGACCGGGCTGAAGTATTTTTTTTGTATGCGTAAATTTATAAGAGTAGACCGGTGTAATCCATAATGAGCCTGTCCCGGTTTTTTTGAGTTTGAATTCATTTTCCAGGGGCTTCATGCGTTCCATCCACTCCGGGGAAAACTTTCCCTCCAGCCGGGCATTTTCCCAGGTGTTGAGTATGGAGAAGATATCTTCACTGGCTCCATTCTGTCTTACGGTATTCAGGTCTGTAACAAAGGCAAATCCGGCATTATAAGAAGCCGACCTTGCCATCAGCCATTCAATATCTTCTACCGTGGTGGAGGCCGTCATCTTAAACCAGCCCAGCATACCGGGCATCAGGTTGCGTTTATAATATTTCTGGTTGAATAAACGGTACTCCGTCTGGCTTTCCCGGAAACCCGCATACCAGGGCTCACCCCAGTTCATCCGCGAATAGATATGCCAGAAATAATGACCGGAACGACTGGCCCCGAGTAAAAAATGATTTTTGATAGCGGGTTGCAGACTGTCCAGCCAGGCCTGTGCAAACTGGGCTTCTCCATAATTGCCATAGCCGGACGAATGGTTGCCTTCCAGTCCATCGAAATCCAGCATCCGTACACCAGTATAGTTCATAAAGGAAGCGATCTTCCGGGCGATCTCCTGGTTCAGGGCCGCATTCCCCAGGAATACTTTATATCCATGATCGGCCAGCTTGGCAATCGTTTCGTTTTTTGGATGCGCTGAAGCCTTTGTACCGAATGCACCCCGTATACAGTCCTTCAGTTTCCAGGGGGCTTTATCCGTAACTGTGCTGTACCGGATAATCTCAGTACCGATAACTACGCTATGCAGGTTGTCATTCTTATGCTGATTAAAAAAGAGCGGATCGGCAATTTCAATGCTGGTATCTGCCGCACTGATCGCCTGCAGGATCGTTGTACTACCGGCCGTTGCCAGCCGTTTGTCCGGTACAGGTGTTACATAAGCATCATTAGTCGTAATGAAATTGGAGAGCACATGGGTGCCGGTAAATATGCCTGCAAGCTCAGCCTGCTGAACACATTTTTTCATACCATTCCATCCCTGGGGAAATTGTTCAGGAATTAAATTAAAATGACCCCAGTCGCTGAAAGGATGGCCATGGTAGAGATAATGCAATCCGGATTTTTTCACCACATCAATACAGCTGTCCATATTGCTTTCGGTAAAATCCATGATCAGGTATGAGGAATTGATTACGGGTGATTTTTTTATCCATTGGCCATTGATGGTCGGATGTGGAAGGCCTTCACTGAGTTCAATTTCCTCAATTCTGTCCAGCGTATTAGCGGTAGGGCAACCAAACAATACAATTTTAGAACCGTTGATACCACCATCTTTATAGGCAGGGGAGGTATAAGCATCATAGCCCCAGTTGGCGATCACCCGGTCTTTATTCCGGTTGCGGGTATAAGCCTGCAGTGAACTGCCGTACCAGGTTGGGCGCGCCGC
>DAORKK010000084.1:0-3812 GCA_035439525.1 Chitinophagaceae bacterium | reverse complement strand
TGATCGCCGAAAGTAGTTTTGACCGGTAAAAGCAGCGTGTCTTTTGTTTTTATAGATACAAGCGGGGCCGCCTGCCCGGTGACAATATAATTCACACCGGTATGATTATCTTTCAGTGCACTGATTTCTCCACGGGTATTCAATTCCAGTGACCAGTCCGGAAATGAATAAGATTGAGCTGAAAGCCCGGAAGAAAGGAAAAGCAGGAGAAGCAATCGCAAAAAAAGTTGCATAGCCAATGGTTTGTGGTGGAATCATCAAAGCAACCACAACCCTGTAAAACGGCAGGCGATTGCTTCCGTTCTAAATTAGGGAATATTTCATCCTGTTTTTTATCCTTTATTGGCCGGAGCCTGAATTAACGAAGCCGGAATTCATAGGCCAGCCGGAGACCGACAAAAGCCCTGGTGTCATCGGTGACCCAGGCTTCATGCCGCAGACTGATATCCAGGCTGTTTCCGTTTTTATTGGTTATAAGTTCATCCCCCAGGAAGAAGGAATAGAGGAAACCGTTATTAGGTTTAAAGCCTTGCTGATACAGCCATCCTGTTTCCCCGCCGATATAAAAATTGCCAAGGTAATAACGTCCGCCGATTTTTACCGGCACGGTAGTGGCCGCTTTACCAGCCGGATTCAGGAGATTGGTTTTCCCATTAAGGGTATAAATACCGGTGGAAAATATGACACTGGTATGCCTGGCAAATAAATATTCAGCTTTTCCGGTAATGCCAAATCCTTGTCCGTGTGTTTTTTTGAAATTATTTTCCGGGAACAGCGCGTCGGCGCCGATACTCAGGTTCCAGGTATGAAACTTATTGACTTGTGAGTGGCTGGTGGCACTGTGCAGGACGAAAAGCAAGGCCAGCAACAGCGGGAGGCGGTTACTTGTCATAGCATCGTTTTAGCGAATAACAACCGGTCTTTTCTTTTGTTTTTAATAATGCAGGAAAAAATGGCGAGGCGGCAGGTCAATGAAGGAAAAAGTAACTAAACAGCAGGTACAATCCGCCCGCCACACATGAGATACCGGTCACCAGTCCCCTGAACCGAAGACCGGCCATTTCGTGCTTCTCTTTTTTCCGGTTATAATAAAGTATGACACAACCACCATACAATATAAGCAGGCCACCGCTGAATTCGCCGTCTTTCGTGTGGCTGGTCTGCATCGTAATTATCAGGAGAATGAGCCCGATACAAAGCAAAAAGAATAGAACAACGATTTTATTCATTAAAATAGATTAATCTGGAAACAATTTTCTGATCAGTCGTTTCTTTCCTGTTATAATTATAGCCCCAAATTTCCCATCAATGCCTAAAATGGCAGATGCTTCAGGGCGCTGTAGAATTAGTATGGATTTTACATCTTTTACCGTAGCGTAGTTCAGTCTGTAAGGTTCAATAAAACCTTCGTTTATAATTATGGCCGGTGTTTTAAGGGGTGCATCTTTCAGCCGGATATTGTTATTAGTTAGCTGTTCAAAGTTATTGGTATCAAAGTGGAGTGAATCTTTAAAAAGGGTTACCACTTTAATATATAAATCAGATTTTGATTGGGCAGACGAATTCAGCGTTATAATCGTAAATATGAAAATTAACAGGCGATTCATTTTGAGAAGATGCTTTTCTTTTTTTAAAAACATAAAATTAAACATTTCGGGAAAGTTATTTTTGACTATACTGCAACTGCAGTTGCTTCTTAAGCCAAGGCCTGTTTTTGATAAAATAATCCCTTTCCAGATTTTTTAATCCGGCAAAAAGTTTTGCCCTTATAGTGAATCCATGCCGGTATTGATTAATTCCTGGCCCAACTGTTTTAAAAGAATAGCCATAAAGTAAGTCCGCATATTTTAATGTTATTCCTAGCGAGGGTCTGAAGTAATGTTGTTTATTGGTAAAATTCACTGAGTAGTCGGTACGTAAAACAAAATTGCCAAAGAGGAGTGGTGGAATGTTGATATACTCCAGGAAAAATTTTCCCGTATGCTGATCCTGGCCGGCGATTTTCGTAAATGCATAGGTGAAGCCCCAGCTTGTAATGGCGCTCCTTGTCATGCCCCGGCCGTATTCACTTAGTATGATATTAGTTCGGCCAATACTGAGCTCCGGTTCCCGGTTACGGGCAAAATTCACCGCTGCACCGAAATAAGTACAATTGCCGGGAATAATACCTGCTGATTTATTCCTGATAAACCATTGCGATGTGTCGGTTCGTTTATTGGAATTGAAAAGAAATAGCTGTGACTGACATTCCCCATAAGTGAGTAAGCTGATTAAAAGGAGAAGGTGCCCGGGCTTCATGAGGAAACTAAAGTACAACATTTTTTATGCGCATCGTCGCTGTGGTTTCCCCGTCAACAGCATAAAAAACCCCGGTAATAAACCGGGGCTAGTTATATGGCCCTGAAGTGGTGTAGAAGTTGATTGATACAGAGGATACGGGGCTCATATTTCTTTCATAGGGATCGGATTGTTGTCCGGAACAAAAGTAAAAAGGGTTCAACGAATGATGGTAGTCAGTTCGGCTCTTTCTTCCGGAAATCGGTGTTAATTTTTAATACTGGTAAGTATGCGTACGTAGAAAAGTTTACCAGCGGGCTACGATCTTAAAATTCAATAACCGTGGTGTCAGCCGGTTCGGCATAAGATAGACGGTATTGGAAAAATCTTTTACAAAGAGATAAGAAATAATATTAGCCCGGTCAATGATATTGAATATTTCCAGGCTGGCCCAGATATTATCAAAATTGCGGAAAGGCGAATGACTCCGGCGTTTGCTGCGGTCATCATCCACCAGCAGGGCACTGAAACCAATATCAGCCCGGATATAAGGTTCGATCACGGCTGCATTCCGGTACTTTACAGCTCCCGGTATATTGTAAGGTAGATTACTTCCATAGAGCAGGTTGAGGAACATCTTGAAGTTCTTATTGGTGGGCAGGTAATCCTGGAAGAACATGCCAAAGGTGATCCGGCGGTCCGTTGGACGACGTAACCAGCCTACATCAAAACGGGAACTGTCTGTTACCACCTGGTCCGTTGTCTGGGCGGTGATGAATTCACCCGCCGCGTTTTTATACCGGTAATAATGATCCCCTTCAATATTCTCCGCACTCTTCATAATGCCGATACTGATCCAGCTCTCCGCATCCGGCACCAGCTCGCCATGCAGCCGCATTTCAATACCGGTGGCATAGGCTTTGGCCACATTTTCACCGAAGTAACGGATGCGTACATTGTCCACATCATAAGGCACCACATCACTCATGCTTTTGTAATACGCTTCCGTGGTCCAGCGCATGGGACGATTATTCAGGCCGATAAAATTATAGTCAAAGCCACCTACAGCCTGCCAGCTTTTTTGCGCTTTCAGATCTGGGTTCACCGTGCCATCGTAACGGCGTAACTCCCGGTAGAAGGGCGGCTGATGATAAGCACCAAGGGCCACTCTGTAAACAATATCTTTTTTAGAAGCCGGTTTCCAGCTGGCGCCTAGCCGAGGGGAAAGCAGGAATTCCTGGTTAAGCGAATTGTAATTGAAACGCAGTCCGGCCGTCACCGTGAAGGATTGGGCCGAATCGCCAAGTAATAGATTATCCTGTATATAACCGGAGAATTTATTGATGTCCAGTGATGCGTTTGATTTGATGACTTTGCTTAACTGCAGCAGGTTGGGCTGGTAGGGCAGGGCATAGCCGGCTGAATCCTGGAACTCCCATTCATTCAGTTTGTCATTGATTTTACTTTTATCATAACCCAATCCCCATTGCCAGGCATGTTTGCCCAGGTCATAATTTCCTTTATGGGAGATATTC
>DAORKK010000083.1:0-13063 GCA_035439525.1 Chitinophagaceae bacterium | reverse complement strand
ACCAACAATGCACCCCTAACGGGGTGAAAAATGCAATTGGTTTTATTCCGGAGATTACAATGCACCAATGGAGAAGTGATTGGTTGATTCATTATTACAGGGGTGATGTAAAATGTTCAAATTGATGTAAATGTAATTGTCTTTTCACCCCGTTAGGGGTGCATTGTTGGTAGCCTAAAGCAATAACGTATGCCCCCCTCACCCCTTTAGGGGTGTATTGTGATACGCTATGAAAAGGTATTGCCCAGGCTCTTCATCGGACCCTTCTAAGAAACCTCATTGGCTAATTGGCACATTATGTATTTTTTCCCCGCTTTAGGACTAACTCTTAATACTCATCAGAAAATCAAACAAATTCACCTCCGAACTGATGCCGAGTTTTTTTCTTAAACGATAACGGCTGATCTCCACACCGCGGACGGAGATATTCATCAGCTGCGCGATCTCTTTAGTGGACAGGTTCATCCGTAAATAGGCGGAGAGTTTAAGTTCATTCGCCGTGATCGACGGATATTTCTCTTTTAACACCACCACAAAATCACTGTGTACCTTATCAAAGTGATGGGTGAAATGTTCCCAGTCCTTGTCCATTTTTTCATCTTCACCCAGTACTTTCATCATTTTCTTCAACTCGCTGGCCGCTTTTTCATTGTCAACGGCCTTGGTCAGCTGACTCAGTTCGGCCTTGATCTTGCTGAGCAGTTCTCCTTTCTGTACCAGGTGCATGGCATTGGTGGCCAGCTCCGAATTTTTAAAATCCACTTCCGCCTGGAGTTTTTCATTCCGCAGGGCCACCAGTTCATTCTCGGCTTTATTGATCTCCAGCTGGTGCAGGTATTGCAGGCGTTTCTGTTCTTCTTCATATTTTTCCTGCTGCAAGTAGAATTTTTTCTTCTGCCATTTATAGAGATAAAAAACTCCAATACAACCGATCAGGAAATAAACCAGGTAAGCCCATAGTGTCTGATACCAGGGTGGAAGTATCCGGAAGGAGTAGATATAGGGCACGGATTCATTGCCCAGGTTGTTCCGCACTTTTACTTCAAAATGATAGCTGCCGGCCGGCAGGTGGGTATATTCTTTTTCCGTCTTGGCCGACCATTCACTCCAGTTGTCATCAAAGCCCCGCAGGCGACAACTGTATTCCAGGCTGGTTTGCTGGCCAAATAACGGTGATGAATATTCGAAATGAAGCGTTCCCCACTGATGCGCGATGGAAGGCTGGCTGATCTTCTCTGAATCGGCCGCATACCCGCCATACAGCAGGCTGTCACGGCGGTTGAAGATGCGCACATTCCTGACCATGACTTCCAGCACCGGGATATTCTTTTTGTACTTTTCATAGTTGATCAGGAAGAATCCTTTTTCCGCCCCGATAAAAACATTGTTGTTATTCACCGGGTAGATAAATTCAAAACCGCTGAGCATTTTACTGCTCAGTTCGGGCAGGTGAATCAGTTGCGGTTTTTTATCACGACGGTCGAGCACCCCCAGTTGTTTATCATGAATAAACCAGATATTTCCCTCGGGATCTTCTTTCAGGTACCGGATGCTTTGTTGCCCGAGTAATTCCTGGTAATAGGGAGAGGGGATGAACCGGTCTTTGGCCGGATCAAAACTATACACGCCTTTTTCGGTGGCCACCACCACTTCATTGTTTATTTTATAAACGTGATTGTTGAGGGTGGAAGGAAGTCCATTGGCGGCGGTGTAAAGTTTAGACTGATACTGGCCGTTGCCATCCGGGTTCAACCGGTACACGCCGTGGTAGGGGTGAGATACCCAAACCGCATTGTCTTTGTCGATGGCTACGAACCGGCAGGATTCATCCAGCCCTTTTACATTTTCGGCCGGAATAAACCGGTTATTGCTGTAATCAAATAAACTAAGCCCCCTGTAAGTACCGGTGATCATCCGGGCCGTGGGAAACACGGTTGAAAGCGGGGTGAAGTTCCATACCCCTTTTTCCGAACTAAAGAAAGGGGTGGCCGTATTTCCGTCAACAATAAAGGCCCCGTCATGATGCCCGAGCAATAAGGTATTATTGATAGTGGCCAGTCCCCATACCTGACCTGTGGTATTGGTTACCTGTGTAAACTGTCCTTTGCTGAAACTATAATCCTTCAAGGGCTGAAGCGGTACCGAATAAAGTCCGGCAGAAGTGCCTGTATATAATACATCCTTATGGATAATTGCCGAGTAACCGGATCCGTCCTGCGAGTAGGGGCTGATCCGTTTGATGGCACTGTTATAGGCAATAAAGTCTATGCCATTATCGAGTCCCAGCCAGAGATTCTGTTGCCGGTCCAGGAAAATGCTGAGTACATTATTATTCTGAAGTCCTTCAGACCGGTTAAAGCGCTGAATCAGGTTGCCCCTGGTATCAACAATCTGCACGCCATTATTATTCGTGGCGAGGGCCACCCATTCTGCATTAATTGCGGTTGCTGCATAGATCCGGTCCTTTTCGATCAGGGCCAGGGCCGGGGAGTTCAGTTTTACAGCCCCCTCCTTACTTAATATATAGATCCCGTTTTTGAGGGTGGTCACCAGGCTGCTGTCACGGCCGATTGGCAGGATCGCCGTAATGGGGTCGGAGCCCGGCAACTGATTGCTGTTCAGCACAGGGCTCCAGATATTATTATTGAATGTCATGATCCCATTCACATAATCATGGGCAAAAAGACGGTCGCCGCAAACACCGAGATAGGACCATTCAGAGGGGGCGGTAAACACCGCCATGGCATTC
This sequence comes from Chitinophagaceae bacterium, assembly GCA_035439525.1. Taxonomy (GTDB): domain Bacteria; phylum Bacteroidota; class Bacteroidia; order Chitinophagales; family Chitinophagaceae; genus JJ008. The sequence goes on along the minus strand of DAORKK010000083.1, from coordinate 10,314 downwards.
CCGGTATACCGGAATATTTTCCCCGGTGTCCGGAAATAGACATCTTTCTTATATACACAGATATCCCATACATCCCCGAAAGACCGCTCTTTTTCAGGCAACAGTTCAACGAGGGAGGTAAAGCGCAGGCTTCCGTTCCGGCCAGGGGAGAAATAGCCCAGTTCGTCTTGTCCTCCCGCATAAACCCGGTCTCCGGCCCCAATTTCGACGGACCGCACGATGGTTTTATTCGGAAGTGGGTAGAGATTCCAATATTTCCCGTCAAAGCTCAGTACCCCTTCATTATTAGCCAGATAGAGGATTCCTTGCCGGTCCTGGCGGATATCCCAGTTTTGAAGACCGGCCGCATATGCTTGTTTTGAGTAATTTATAATGTCAGGTAAGCCAATTGTATTTTGGCAAAAGACCGTAACCGGAAGTAAAAAAACGAGCAGTATAAATTTTCTCATGATGGGGCAGTGATTCGTAATGTGAAAGTAGGGAAAAGCTTTTGATGTAGGAATGATGTAGTTTAATTATTACAATATCAATTAGTTACGTTTTTTGATGTATAGTTGTTGTAGGTAATAATTTCAAAAAAGTGGATTGCAGGCGTAACTTGGCCGGGCTTTAAAAAGCATTTTTGTTCGCTAAAATAATTGCTATATGAAATTAAAAACTGCATTGCTGAGTCTCTGCGTCCTATTGACAGGCCTGCTTCAGACGGCCTCAGGACAAAACCTGCCAGTTTCCGGCACCGTTTCCAACAAATCAACCGGCGAGCCTTTGGTTGGCGCCACCATCTCGGTAAAAGGTACCCGTACCAATACCATGACCGGTGCGAATGGCCAGTTTACCATTGCGATCCCGAAAGCCGGGTCCGTCCTGGTATTCAGCTACACCGGTATGAAACAGGTTGAGTTTACGGTCTCCGATAACAAATCGGCGGTCAACATCCAATTAGAAGAAAGCACAACCAGCACCCTTACGGATGTGGTGGTCGTGGGTTATGGTACCCAAAAGGTCACGAAAGTGTCCGGTGCCATCTCTACCATTAAAAGTGCTGACATTGAAAAACTGAAACCCGTCCGGGTGGAAGAAGCCCTCCAGGGCCGTGCTTCCGGTGTGGTGGTGGTTAACAGTGGTACACCGGGTGCCAAACCCACCGTACTGGTAAGAGGTATTCCCTCCTTCTCCGGTACCGATCCGCTGGTGATCATCGACGGAGTTCCCCAGTCACTGACTGATTTCAACTCCATTAATGCCGCTGACATTGAATCCATCAACCTGCTGAAAGATGCGGCTACCACCGCCATCTACGGGGTGAAAGGGGGTAACGGGGTAATTGTAGTGACCACGAAGAATGGCCGCAAGAACCAGAAAACCGATATCACGTTCAACAGTAATTACGGAGTACAGGAAGTGGTAAATACCCTCGGGGTCCTGAACGCTTCTGAATATGCCGCTATCATCAATGAAGGAAGCACTACGGCCGGCGGCCCGGTGATTTTCCCCAACCTGAGTACAGTAGGCGTGGGTACCAACTGGCAGAATGAAGTATTCAAAATGGCCAGTATGCAGTCCCATAACGTATCTGCCCGCGGCGGCAGTGAAAAAATGTCTTATTTCCTCTCCGGTGGCTGGCTCAGCCAGGGCGGTATCGTGGGAGGTAATGATAAATCCAGGTTTAACCGCGGTAACCTGACCGCCAACCTGAATTTTGACCTGGCTCCCCGCCTGAAATTCATCCTCAATACCACTGCGGTATTACTGGATGGCAGAGGCATCCAGGAAAACTCCTTTAACAGTGTACTGGGTTCCGCGATCAATTTCGACCCCACCGTACCTAAATACAACACCGTTCCCAATACAGTGGGTACTTACGGATACAGCAACCTGCTGCTCTCCGAGATCTTCAACCCGCTGACCAAACTGGATAATACCTTTAATAAGAATGTAGGGAACAAACTTTATGGTAAAGGCGAATTACAATATGATGTACTGAAGAACCTGAAACTCACCAGCCGTTTTGGTTATACCAAATATGATGGGAATGCCAAATCCTTCAGCCCGCTGGTATTCTATGGTCCGCTGAACGTAGAGAATTCCATGAACGCCGATGGATCGACTGTAACAGGCCGCTTCAACAGTGTATCACACGAAAAGACCAGCAACTTCAACTGGACCTGGGAATCTTTTGCAAACTATAACTTCAAAGTAAAAGAAGACCACAACTTTGAAACCGTACTCGGTTTCTCCATGGCCAAGACATCCGGCAACGCCGCTGGTGCCAGCCGCCAGGATGTGCCGTTTAACTCATGGGAATTCGCGGACTTCACTGCAGCTACCGGTAACAATACCGCCACCAATACCAATGCGGTGACCGGTTATTACTACCAGTATTTCCGCCGTAACCTGTCTTACTTCTCCCGGATCAACTATGACTACCAGGAAAAATACCTGGCTTCCTTCACGGCCCGCCGCGACGGATCCTATGCATTTGGTAAGAATAACAAATACGCCAACTTCTTCTCCGGTTCACTGGGATGGGTGGTGTCTAAAGAGAATTTCTTTAAATCTGAATTCATCGATCACCTGAAGATCCGCGGTAGCTACGGCTCCATCGGTAATGAAAACGTGGATCCCCAGTTTGTAAGTATTGTAACCGGCGGACCGAGTTATGGTCCTACTGCCAACAGTAACGGTTATACCTTCGGCGATATCTTCTATCCCGGTTCTACCGTAGGTTCTGCTGCCAACGACGCCCTGGCCTGGGAAAAACAGATTCAGGCGAACGTAGGTTTTGATATGACCTTCTTCAAAAGAAGATTCACCATTTCTGCCGATTATTTCCAGAAAGAAGTGGAAGGATTATTGTTTACGCCTTCAGGTTCCCTGTACCTGGGTACCGTACCTTTCCCGACAGCGAATATCGGTTCCACCAAGAGCAGTGGTATTGACCTGATGCTTTCCTTTAATGAAACATTTGGTAAATCCTTTAAGTTTAACAGTAGTGTGACCTTCACCACCGCGAAAAACGAAGTGACCGCCACTAACAATGATGGTACAGCGAAAATCCTGGGTGGTTTCTATTTCAACGGTCAGTCTCAGAATGTGACTGTCTTTGAAAAAGGCCAGACCCCCGGTTATTTCTACGGTTTCAAAACCAACGGTCTCTTCCAGAATTATACCGAAGTAAATGCCGGTCCTACGCAGACAGGTGCCCAGCCGGGTGATATCCGCTTTGTGGATATGAACAAGGATGGGGTGATCAATGATGCAGATAAGACCAAGATCGGTGATCCGTTCCCTGAATTCACCCTCGGATGGAACCTGAACCTGGAGTTTAAGAATTTTGATTTCACCGCTTTCACATACGCTTCTGTAGGTAATGAAGTATACAGGGCTTATGAAAGAAATGCGAACTATACCAATAAGGACCGCATGATCCTGGCCCGCTGGACCGGTGAGAACAGCACCAACAGCGCCAAGAATCCTCGTTATTCCTTTACGGATGCCAACAGCAATATCCGCGTATCAGACAGGTATGTGGAAGATGGTTCTTTCATTAAATTAAAGAACCTGCAGCTGGGTTATACTTTCCCGCAGCAGATGACCCGTAAGGTCTTCAGCCGCCTCCGTATTTATGCACAGGTGAAAAACGCTTTCACCTTTACCAAGTATACCGGATTTGATCCTGAGATCGCCGGCGGTATTCTCGATACAGGTGTGGACAGAGGCGCTTATCCCCTGGCACGTACCTACGCTGTCGGTATTGATATCAAACTTTAAACCGTTATAAAATTATTATACAATGAAGACCTTATTAATTAAATCAACCTTCTTTGCACTGCTGGTCCTGTCACTGGCCTCCTGCAAAAAATGGATCGACTACAATCCCCAGGAGGAGTTCAAGATCACTGAACTGGACTACCTGCAGTCAGAAAGCGACTACCGCACCATGGCGGTGAGCGTATATACTCCGCTCCAGTGGCTGAACCAGGCCGTGGTGGTCGGAGAGATCGCTTCGGATAATGCGGTGAGTGGTGGTGAAAACGCGTCCGACGTGTTACCCCTGCAGCAAATTGATGATTACACGCATACACCCAATAACGCTACTTTATCAGAATTATGGAAGTCAGCTTATGAAGGGGTGAACCGCGCCAATTACCTGACCCAGTATAAAGCCGCTAACCCGGCTGGTAAGTCAGTAGAGTTTGCCGGTAAGGAAGCCCTGTATGGAGAGATTCATTTCCTCCGTGCTTATTATTATTTCACCCTCGTGAAATTCTTTGGTGATGTACCCCTGTTTACTGACAAGCGTCTGGGTCTTGCTGAATCCGGCAGCCTGGGTCGTAGTCCTAAAGCAGATGTATACAAGCAGGTGGAAAATGACCTGATTGCCGCCATTGCTGTTTTACCTGCCGTACAGGTACAGAAAGGACGGATCACCAAGTATGCCGCACAGGCCCTCCTTGGTAAAGTATACCTCTATCAGAAAAAATACAATGAAGCTGCTCCCGTGCTGGAAAGCATCATCACGTCCAACGCCTTCACCCTGGTGAATGATTATGCGGGTATGTTCCTGTCAACCGGTGAAAATGGTGCTGAATCTGTTTTTGAGATCCAGTACTCCAACACCTCCCCTTATTATAACTGGGGTGGTGCCACCAGGGGCCAGGGTAACTATGCCGTACAGCAATGTGGTATCCGCGGACTGAATGGTTCCGGAGCAATGCCGTATGCAGCTGGATGGAGTACCAACCTGCCTACGCAGAACCTGTCCAACGCCTATACAGCAGGTGACCAGCGTAAAGCAGCCACCATCCTGGATATTGAAGCGTATAAAGCCGCGAATCCTTCTTTCAATATCACGTACCAGGTAGCTCCTTATAAGAACACCGGTTTATATAGTCAGAAATATCATCCGCGTAAGGGTCAGACTTCCGGTCAGCTGGAACTGAACTACCTGAATAACTACCGGATCATCCGGTACTCAGATGTGCTGTTAATGGCGGCTGAAGCCTGGAACAAGTCTACCGCTCCCAATGACACAAAAGCACAGGGATATGTGAACCAGGTACGCCGCCGTGCTTTTGGCGATAACCTGCATGATATCACTACCACCGGTAATGCGCTTTACCTGAATATCATCGATGAGCGCCGCCTGGAACTCGCTATGGAAGGTGACCGTTTCTTTGACCTGGTTCGTACCGGTCAGGCAGCCACCAAGATCACGGGTTTCACCGCTGGCAAACATGAAGTATTCCCGATTCCGCAGGAAGAAATAATTATTTCCGGACTGACCCAGAATGCCGGTTATTAATCAAACTCAAAACGAAAGCAAATGAAAGCATTAAAATATATAACCGGACTGGCCTTATTACTGGCCTTCTCCACGGGCTGTAAAAAGGATACCTACGAAGATGTTTCTTTTGTGGAAACAGCTATTGCTCCCGATCAGCTGGGTGTCTTATTTGAAATCACCCAGGATAATACCGGGCTGGTAACCATTACCCCCAACGGGGCCGGTGCGGTCAGCTATGATATTTATTATGGCCACGGCGGTACCACACCGGTAAAAGTACAGGCTGGTAAAAACACCACCCATGTATATCCCGAGGGTGTGTATACGGTAAAGATTGTAGGCTATAGTGTGAATGGCAAAACTACGGAGACCACCAAGCAGCTCACGGTTTCATTCCGGGCGCCGGAGAACCTGGATGTGACCACGACTATCGATGCCGCCAGTAATTTTAAACTGAATGTATCGGCTACGGCTTTATATGAAACCAATTTCCGTGTATTCTTCGGTGATGTGACGAATGAAGTAGGTACCGTTTTCCTCGAAGGACAAACCGTAAGTCATACCTATGCAGCGGTTGGTGACTATACCGTACGTGTGGTAGCTTATAGCGGAGGCGCGGCCACCACCCAGGTAACCAGGACAATCACTATTGTGGACCCCGTGTTGTTGCCCTTAACCTTCGAATCTCCCACCATCAATTACGCCTTCAATAATTTTGACGGTGGTAATGCAACAGTGGTAGCCAACCCCCAGCCGGCCGGTATCAATACCACGGCTAAAGTGGGTAAAATGGTAAAAGGTCCCGGTGGTCAGGTTTGGGGTGGTTCATGGATCGGATTAAGTTCTCCCATTGACTTTTCTGTCAACAAAGTATTCCGGATGAAAGTATGGTCACCCCGCGCCGGTGCCAAAGTGTTACTGAAAGTGGAGAATGGAGCGAACACCGCACAGAATTTTGAAAAAGAAGCCACGACTTCCGTGGCGAATGCCTGGGAAGACCTGGTGTTTGATTTCAACGCGATCAATACAGCGAACCCCTATAATCATATCGTGCTCATTTTTGAACTCGGTACTACGGGTGATGGTACATCTGATTTCACTTTCTATTTTGATGATATCCGCCAGACCAATGCGATCCCCGGTTCATTGCTGAACCTGCCGGTAACATTTGATCTGCCCGGTATCAACTATGCGATGGTGGATTTCGGCGGAAATAACTCAGTTACTGCTGCCGATCCGGATAATGCGGCCAATAGCGTTAAAAAGACCACCAAAACCAATGGTGCAGAAACCTGGGCCGGAACAACGATCGGTGCAGGCTTTATTACACCGCTGGCTTTTTCAGCTACCGCTACGCAAATGACGGTACGTGTTTATTCACCTGCAGCGGGTCTGCCGATCCGGCTGAAAGTAGAAGACCGGAATGACAATACCCGTTCAGTAGAAACGGAGACCTTGACGACAGTGGCGAATGCCTGGGAAACCCTGGTATTTGATTTCAGAAATCAGGCTACCGGAACTGCGGCACTGAATCTGACCTATACCTACAATATGGCTTCGCTGTTCTTTAATTTTGGTGCAGCCGGAACCGGAAGTATTTTTTACTGGGATGATGTGACGTTCCTGCCGGTAAATATTCCGGGTATCGAACTTCCGCTGGATTTTGAATCAGGTACACTGAACTATTCCTTTACCAATTTTGATGGTGGCGATGTGACCATTGTAAACAATCCGCAGTCTGCCGGTATTAATACCAGTACGAAAGTGGCTAAGATGGTGAAGAATGCCGGTCAGCCCTGGGGTGGTTCCTGGATTGCCCTGGATGCGCCGATCAACTTTGGTGCACTGCGTACATTCAAAGCGAAAGTATGGTCTCCGCGGGTTGGTGCTAAAGTGTTACTGAAAGTGGAGAACATGACCAATGGAGCCATCAGTTTTGAAAAAGAAGTATTGACTACGGTTGCCAATGGATGGGAAGAGCTGACCTTTGACTACACCGGTATCAATGTCGCCAACTCCTATCGGAAAATTGTATTGATATTTGATCTCGGTACAATGGGCGATGGCTCACCCAACTATACCTTCTACTTTGATGACATCAAGCTTAACTAAACCTAAAATCATTCAGTCATGATGAATACAATAAAAAAACTGTCCCTGCTCTGCCTGGCCGCCGTACTGGTGGTAAGCAGCTGTAAAAAGGAAGAATATGCTTTCGGTGACATCAAAACACCGAAAGACCTGACCCTTACGGCAGTGATCGCCGGGGTGGATGTGTCCAACCCCAACGGGAATGGTACCGGTACGGTCACCATTACCACTACCGCAACCGATGTGCTGACCTATAATATCGACTTTGGCGACGGAACCACCAATGTGGTGCCTTCCGGTACATTCGTTAAAAAGTACAGCACGCCCGGTACTAACAGTTATACCATTACGGTTAACGCTATCGGAACCGGCGGTGCAATTTCCACGATCAGCAAACGCATCACCGTGTTTGTTGCCTTTGAAATTCCTGCAGTGGTATTGAATCCGCTCACCGGTACAGGTTCCAAAATATGGGTAACGGATAATGATGCCCCCGGCCATTTCGGCGTAGGTCCGAATACAGAATTCGCCCCGATCTGGTATGCAGCCGGTCCCAATACCCGCGAAGCCTGTGCGTATGATGATGAGATCACGTTTTCCCGCAATGCCCTGAACCGCGTATCCATGACCATTGACAACAAAGGCACTTCTTTCTCTATCGGAGCGGCCACTGGTGTGTATGGATTCAGTGGTGGTGATGGATGTTATGCAGTAAATACCGGTGGTACAAGACCCCTGGCGTTTATGGGTGCCACTTCCGGTTCTACCGCAGCGGTATCCACCCAGATCCAGTTCATGGTACCGGGTAATGGTATCATCAACTTTGGTACCGGTGGTACTACATACGAGATCCTGTCGATCAGCAATACCAGCCTGCACCTGCGGAATATCGGTGCTGATGGTAATTCCTGGTATCAGAAATTAAAGCCTAAACCATAATACCATGCGTGCAGCTATATTATCGGTCCTGTTTGTAACCGTACTGTTATCCTGCGGCAAGGATGATCCCAAGCCCAATAACCCGGCACCCACCAACCTCACGGTGAATGCGGTGGTGGCTACGGATAACAGTGGTAATGTGGCGTTCACTGCTTCGGCCACCAATGCGGTGACCTATGAGTATGATTATGGAAACGGGGTTTTTGCCATCGTGCCTTCGGGAATCGTTACCTATAAGTATCCGGCTTCCGGTACCTATACGGTGAATGTAATTGCCAAAGGCAGTGGCGGACAAACCATTTCCAAGTCTATTTCGGTTACGGTAGCAGTGACGATGTCCCTGATCTGGTCTGATGAGTTTGATACACCCGGTGCGCCTGATCCTGCCAGATGGGGTTATGACCTCGGTGCCGGCGGATGGGGCAATAATGAGTTGCAGTATTATACGAACCGGCTGGACAACGCCGTAGTTTCCAACGGAACACTGAAGATCATATTGAAGAAAGAAGCATTCAGCGGCAGTGCCTATACGTCTGCCCGGATATTATCCAGGAATAAGTTCTCATTCAAATATGGTAAAGTGGAAGCCCGTGCCAAACTGCCTGCGGGCGGCGGCACCTGGCCTGCCATCTGGATGCTGGGCGATAATATCGGAACCGTAAGCTGGCCCGCCTGTGGGGAGATCGATATCATGGAGCATGTGGGGAATCAGTTGAATAAGATCTTCGGCACCGTGCATCATCCCGGACATTCCGGTGGTAATGCAGACGGCGGTACGGTCAATATCCCCAATGTAACAACGGAGTTTCACCGGTATGGCGTGGAGTGGACACCGGCCTCGATTAAGTTTTCGGTGGATGATGTCGTATTCTACACATTTACCAATAACAGCACATTGCCCTTCAATCAGAATTTCTTCTTTATTCTGAATGTGGCCATGGGTGGCAATTTTGGTGGCGCGGTGGATCCGGCATTTACTACCGGTGAAATGGAAATAGATTATTTACGGGTTTATCAATAAAGAGTTTCGATTTTTAGGTTCACAGGCAATTATTAACGAGCAGTCTTGAAAGTGGAACGTTAAGTCCTTTCCAGGATATTACTTCCACTTTTATTTTCATCTACAAACGATCAATCATGAAAACGGTTTTGCCATCCCTTGCTGGTTTGTTTATTCTATTCTTTTTAGTGGGTTGCACTCCTTCCCTGAACAGCCAGTCCAAGTATAAAAAATTAGTCTGGTCTGAAGAGTTTAACTACAAAGGATTACCCGACAGCGCCAAATGGAGCTATGATAAGGGGACCGGTTGTCCGGATGTATGCGGCTGGGGCAACAATGAATTACAGTATTATACCTGGAACCGCCCCGAGAATGCCCGGGTGGAAGACGGTCACCTGGTGATCGAAGCCCGGAAGGAAGACATGCAGGGCATGAAGTACACCTCGGCACGCCTGGTGACCAAGAACAAGGGCGACTGGAAATATGGCCGTATCGAGATCAAAGCGATATTGCCGGCCGGTCGTGGTATGTGGCCCGCCCTCTGGATGCTGCCCACCAAATGGGAGTATGGCGGCTGGCCAAAGAGTGGCGAAATAGATATCATGGAGAATGTGGGCTACTGGCCCGACTCGGTGCTTGCCACCGTACATACGGAAGCGTACAATGGCATGATCAATACGCAAAAAACCAAGGGGGTACATGAACCCGGCATCTCCACTAAATATCATGTCTATTCCATGGAGTGGACCGAAAACGAAATGTTCTTTTATGTAGATGGAAGGGAAGTCAACCGGTTCAGCAATGACAAGACCGGTTTTGCCGCCTGGCCTTTCGATAAAGAGTTTCACCTGCTGCTGAACATAGCCGTCGGTGGTAACTGGGGCGGTAAGTTTGGCGTGGACGATGCGATCTTCCCGCAAAAGATGCTGGTGGATTGGGTGAGGGTGTATCAGTGATGGTGAGTGGTGAGTGGTGAGTGGGGAGTGGGGAGTGGGGG
>DAORKK010000082.1:0-13096 GCA_035439525.1 Chitinophagaceae bacterium | reverse complement strand
CCTTCGGGCCTGAATACAGTTTCCTTTCGGCTTTATAATCATGTCACCCATTCTGGGTTCCCCAATTCCATAACCCGTGTTTCTTCATTTCTATAATCATGTCAGCCCTTCGGGCTTGTTACGCTCAAGTTTTAAACATAGACTACGGCGATCGTCCCTTCTCGCTTCTAGCTTCTTGCTTCTCGCCTCTCTGCTCGCAACTCACATCTCGCAACTCGCAACTCAAAAGCTAATCTTCTAGAATACGTTATCTATAGCCGGTCTGCTATACTGCTCTTTGGCATTCGTCGTCTTCGGCAGCCCGAAATAGAAATGCAGGGTACGTTTCTTGCTGCCGTTCAGGTGATTCAGTTCGCTCATGGGACCGTACACCCGGGTGTTGGTGGTGAGTCCGGTGGCGAGTTTGGTGCCGATGGGTGGAATGCAATCGAGGAAGGAAATATTTCCAACCGGGATTTCTGGATGGGGTTTGTTGGCACTGCTGAGGGCATAGAAATCAAAGAGCCTTACAAAGAGTCCGGTATCGGGTGAAGCGATATACAATTTTCCTTCGACGGTGCTGAGTTCCATCCAGGTGAGTTCGCCATAATAACCCTTGAACTCGGGATAGATATGGGCGGCATAACCGGTATGGGTGTTGTTGTAAATATTCTGCCATACATTGATGGGTGTGCCGGCCATACGGTTTTTCCATTGACGATAAGGACCTTTGCCGAGCCAGCGGGTACCGAGAATATAATTCTCCGGATAATTAAAACTGATGCCGGCAAAGGGCAGATCACCGGTGGCGTTGTATTCGTACTCGAGGGTGGTCCAGCCGCTGCTGTTGATCTTCCAGCGGGTGTACTTCAGGTCGCCGGTATAGGTGAACTCCACTACGGCATCATTGCCTTCTTTCCAGGCTTTGGAACTGGTGACAGCAGCGGTTCCTTTTACCAGGACCGGTCCGTTGTTAAAGGACAATACATAATCATTCGCGGTATTCTTCGTAGTGACGAGATTACCGGATTTCTTATCGAGCACCACGGTTACTTCACCGCCGCGGATCGTATAGACCGTATCGGTTTCGGTGATAAATGTGGAATCATTCTTTACGGTCACAAAATTTTGTATCTGGGTCTTCTTCGGTTTTACTTCCGCGGTCCATTTGTACAGCTCACGGCCGGAAGGATCTTTGGCCACAATCACCAGGGCATCATAATTGGTATAGTCAGCGGGCAAAGACAATTGCAGTTCTCCTTTTTGCAAAGGCGCCACTGCCGGTGCCGGAATCACTCCTTTTGTTTTTACCACATAGCCATCAAATCGGTCAAAGGGTTTGGAGAAATCCACCAGGGCCCAGTAAAAACTGCACTGATTCAGATTGGTAAAATGAAAACGGTTCTCTACCGGAATGCTTCCGTTAAAGGCAGCAGGTAGCTGTGCGGGCAGCTTCAGTTGAACCGGCGAAAAGATTTCCCGCAGGGCGTAAAAACTGCCTTCTTTCTCCCGGTGGGGTCCGAGGATCCCATCATTGGCATTGAGTCCGTTGGCATCGAGGGCATTGTTGAGGTCCGTACGTACGACGGCTTCATCCACCATGGCCCAGATAAATACGCCCCCGCTCTTCTGTGCACTCCAGTGCAGGTTCCAGAAATCTTCCATGGCGGCACCGGCTCCTCCATCATCCTGGGCATGGAGCATTTCGGTGGGCATATAGATCAATGAATCATTCAGTATTTTCTGACTGCTGTAATAATCCTCGTAGTGATTGCAGTCGATGCCGTTGAACTGATTACCCGGACGATGGTGCGGATGAATCACGGGACGCTTTTGAAAATCCCATTTTACAAAATCATCATCGAGGTCTTTATTCGTGCCGCCCTCATTGCCATTATCCCATAAAATAATGGAGGGATGGTTCAGGTCACGCAGTACGAGTTCTTTGACCAAAGGCTCACCGGCCTTGGATGAATAATATTTTTGCCAGCCGGCCAGTTCATCCAGTACATAAATACCCAGACTATCACAAAGCTCCAGGAAGTATTTATCCGGCGGATAATGCGAACAACGCACCGCATTCATATTCATTTCTTTCAACAGTAACGCATCCATTTTTTCCTGTTCACGACTGAGGGAACGGGCGGTCTCGGGCCACCAGCAGTGACGGTTGACGCCTTTGAATTTCACCTGGGTGCCGTTAATATAAATGCCTTGTCCGTATCTTATTTCAATGGTGCGGAAACCAAATTTCTCTTTGAGTTCATAGAGTTTCTTTCCCGCCACATCCTGCAATACCACGGTAGCGGTATAGAGATTCGGGGTTTCAGAAGTCCAGGTGTTGATGCCGGATATGTTGGTATTGACGGTTACATTGTCAGCGGCCTTGGGCACAGGAGCCTTGATCACCCCGATTTTTTTATTAGCGGCATCGGTAATGGTAGTAACCACAATCGCGTCTTTGGTCAGTCCCTTGGGCCATACCTGCATGGCGAAACTTCCATCGGCTTTGGCATCGATCCCTACATAATCAATATAATTCGCGGGCATGGCTTCCAGGAAGACAGGACGGAAGATGCCACCGAATACCCAGTAGTCAGCCAGCCGCTCGGCGTTGTTGACGGAAGCATCACTGCTCATTTTGCTCACGGTGACTTCCAGTGTATTGGTCTTTGTATAATCCAGCAGTTTACTGATATCGTATTTAAAACGATAGAAAGCGCCCTGGTGAATGGAACCAGCCGATTTGCCATTGATCTTTACTTCGGTGTCGGTCATACTGCCATCAAAGACAATATTCACCTGCTTCCCCTTCCAGGCGGCCGGAACTTTGAAGGAATATTTATACATCCCCTTCTCATCATAGAACCGGGCATTCTTTCCATTGGTTTTATAATCACGGCCGTAATTATAATTGCCATAGCCCTGTTGTTCCCAGCAGGAAGGTACTTGTATCTTTTTCCATTCGCCGCTGTTACGACCGGCGGTACAGAAAAAATCCCACTGCACGGTATGGGCCGCATCCGTACCGGAGAGGTACTGAATCTGTTTTTGCTGGGCAAACGCCAGGATGCTGGTCAACTGCAGGATACCGATCAGTAAATGCTTTTTCATGTCATGTATATTTATTGCTTCACTCAATTATTGCTTAACGTTCTTTAAGGGCTTCAATTCATCCGGACTGTCCCTGGTATAGGCGTCAAATACAAAGCGGGAGGACTTGCCACTCAGGTCCCTGACCATGGCCGGACTTACTTCCACCCCCGACCAATGCTTCGCGGTCAGTAAATAGTTCATGAGACTATAATGTAACTGCCGCAGCACCGGACGCTTATCCTTGTTGGAAAAATCAATACTGCTGACCAGTAAGCGCCCCTTCCCCATCTTCGCTTCGAATACCAGGGCCAGATTCCGGTTCATGAACCAGGTATCGATCGGGCGGACGGGTACAGCAAGGGTTAACGGAAAATCCTCGAGATGCATCACCTGCGAATGGGTAACAGGTTCCCACCACTGCAGGTCGGAATGATAGCGGGTGGGAAAATGAGCCAATGCTTTACTGTTGGTATCGATCAGTAAACCGAGGGTATGCGGTGGCCGCATCTTGAACCAGGAAGTATTCCAGAATACAGGGGTGAAGGCTTGTATCACTTCTTTCCCTTTATTCACTTTGCCATAGAGTTGCAGGAATACATTGCCGCCGCTGTTCAGAAAATCAACCGCCTTTGCATCCAGGGTATCAGTGATCAGCAGATCTGTCCGTTCAGCATACTCCTCTCTTGGCAATTCCGAAGGAAATACCCAGAGCGGCCATTGATTCCGGTAGGTTGTGCCTCGTACTGCAACAACCAGTTGCAGTTCCTGCGGACCAGTAATCCCCTTCAACGATATATTAAACATACCGGCTTCATGCAAGCCGCCCCGGCTATAATTCTTTGGCTCCGTACTGCCAGTCCTGATGGCTTTTCCTTGCTGGTCGGTTAGTTTCCAGTCAAGGATCGTATTGTTTAGTTCCTTTTCTCCATACTGATACAATTCGATCATCGCGGTCAGTTCTTCGTTATCGGTATAAGTGAAGCGCGGAAGACGTACTAATGGAACGACACTATTACAAAACTGTTTGAATTGTGTTGCACTTATATAACCTTTCTCTTTATAAAAAGCATTGAGCACCCCCACCAGGGCCGTACCCTGTCCGGGGAAATCCTGTAAACCGAGTAACTGAAAACCGGCCAGGTCTTTGGTGCGCAAGGAACGTTCCATTTCCATTTTATAACAAAGAGCCTGGAGTTTACCCGAAGCCTGCAGGAAGGCAGGTGCCAGTGGTAATAACCCCTGTGCCTTCATATCCTCACGGAACAATTCAAAATTGCGGGCCTTGTAAGCTCCGGTATATAATTTTATTTCCGAGAAATCGGGAAATACACACCATTGTCCCTGTTCATGCTGTACAAAGGGGACCGGATATTTCAACATGGTCTCATTATAATCATCCATGGAAGTGGGTGGCTTTTTGCTCCAGTCAAGACCGCGGGCTCCTGACTTGACCATGTATTCATTCTCCGGCACCAGGGGCCAGCTCGTTGCCACAGAGGCCCCTGTATAAATGCGGCGATCATCTTTTTTCTTCCAGTAATCAATAAAGCCGGCTAAATATTTTGACTGATTCCTTCCTGCAGGTTCATTACCGGCTGCCAGCATCACAAAAGAAGGATGATTGCCATAGGCTTTCACCATCCTGTTTGTTTCGTCATAGATATACTGGTCAATAAAACGACCATCGCCAACGGAGGTACCATGATTGGGCCAGGTGGGTGCTTCGGGTTGTAAATAAAAGCCGAGTTCATCGGCTGCTGTAAATGCGGCTTCCGGCGGACACCAGGAATGAAAGCGTACATGATTAAGTCCGTATTCCTTTAAGGTCGTAAACAGTTTACGCCAGCTTTCCACATCCATGGGCGGGTGACCGGTGAGCGGGAATTCACAATTGTTCAGATCACCTCTTAAGAAAATCTTTTTCCAGTTTAGTAATATAGATTTCTCCTTTACATTCACCTGCCGCATGCCGAATACGGTCTGCCATCGCTGCAGGCCCTTGTTGAGATTTATTTGCAGTGAATACAACGCAGGATTGAACTCATCCCACTCCTTGATCGTGGGCCCCATCTCTATCACTGTTTCCACCAACATCTTATCATTCGAAGCGGAAGTGAGCAATGGAATTCTCCGCATCAGTTCCTTACCAATTTTTCCGTTGATCCGAAATTCAATCGTTTTAAGAGGTGCACCTGCAACATGTTTCTTCAATTCCATCAGCACCCTGACCCTTTTCAGTTTCACCAGCGGGTAAACCTGTACATCGATGATCTCTATATCCGGCACCCACTGCAGACTGATCTTACCGATGATCCCGTTCCAATTTCCTTGTGTATGATCAGCTACACTGTGTGAATCCATTCCCACATCGGCCACCCGCATCCGGTTGTCGATGCGTACGGTGATCGTATGTCGACCTTCTGTTGCAGCAGCACTGAGTTCATAGACATGGGGTGTGGACAGACTGTTCTGAAAACTATCAATGCGTTTTCCATCCAACCAGACCGATGAACCGATATGCACCCGTTCCATATAGAGCCGGATGGGTTTCCCTTTCCAGCTGGCAGGTATCATGATATCCTTCTGGTACCAGGCCGCTCCCACATAATATTTTTGGGGCGTGAGCCAGAAGGGGACTTTATAATTATCGGGCTGACGGAATTTCTCCAGCCGGGGCTGAAAGAAAAAGGAACTATCATAAATACTAGCCGTCCATTTTGTATGCAGGCCTACCTCCTCTCCCTTGTTACGGGTGATCATACTACCGGGTAATTCGATCTGATCAGCCAGTTGTTTTGTTTCCCAATGCTGTAAAATGCCTTCATCGCGGGGATCCATGGCAAAGCGCCAGTTCCCGGCGAGGGAGATTTCCTGCGCCGTCATGGTTGCCGGTGCAAGGAAAATAATTAACAGGTATGGCAGTAAACGGATCATAGCTTATTTCCGCTGTGGTAAATTTCAAGTGTATTAATGATCAGTCCGGGATCGAGCCAGCGCAGCTCAATCGAACAACCTTCCTTCTCCTTTACCTCAAAATCGATCTCAGCATAGGAGAACCCGTTGACCACATTCTGTTTCCAGCGGGCTGTTTCGGCTTCTGTATGTACATTCCGTTCTTTGACTTCTCCCTGGTTAATTTTTACACTGAAACGTAACTGCCCGTTCGCGATTGCAAAGGTTGGCAGGCATTTCACGCGTAAGCGGTAGTTGCCAGCTTCCAGGGACGTATAATAAGAGGTATATCCAGCTGAAAAATCAGTTACCCCTTTCCGCAACAGTTCTAATCCCACGCCAATACCATTGATGCCTAACCCATGATAGCGGGTGAGTAAGGCCTCTTTGGGTGATTGCTTAATGGACCAGTCAGCCGCGTTGATCACCACGACAGGCTTGTTGTTATTCAATGTATCCCGGATCAGTTTGAGACTATCCGGATGTACAGGAATATTGAAAATGGCCAGATCGCGGGGGTGATCACTCATGATGCCGGACCATTTACCATTGGCAATGGTTTCATTGTACTTGCGGGTCAGCTGAGGGATATGTGCCATGGCGGCTATGGCTTTTACTGTTTGTCCGGATCGTAAGGCAAAAATCTTCTCCTGCATCCGTACAGCACCGCTTACCGGATACTCCACCAACTGGAACCACGCATCTTTTAACCGCTCAGGTATCTTTTCCCGGATATTATCCAATGAAACGAGCAATCCGGCCGCGATCTTCTCCCGTTCAATCCGTTGTTGTTCCGTAAACAGCACCATACCCAGGTGTTCGGGTTTGGCTGATGCAGCCAGCAGGTAATACTGGTTACGGATCTCCGCGATCTGTGGTGCCAGTTTAGTCCCGAAAATTTCCTTCGCCCAGTTATGGGTATACAGAAAAGCCTGAGCAGGACTGGATAAACGGATATCCCAGGCCATATCCATGGCATATTGCAATTCAGGTTCTGCCGGTTTAATATCCCCTACATTGAACACCCATAATTTACCGGCCCCCGCCTTCCAGGCTTTGCTCATTTCATAAGCGATGAGGGAAGGTGAGATCGTCGATAACCAGAGATAATCATGCGGGGAACCCCAGTAGGATAAATGATAATAGACCCCGTGGCCGCCTTTGCGTTGTTGTTCCTTTTCATTGGGCAGCTGACGGATATACCCATGATTATCGTCGGGCCAGATGATGGTGATATCATCATCCAGTTTCAGGCCACGGCGGTACAGACTCAGTACTTCTTTATAGGGAACAAAGATCTGCGGCACTTCACCCGGCGCACGGCCATACCGGTCCTGCAGGATCTTCCGCTGGTCACTGATCACCTGTTGCAGCAGGGAGAGTTTGGCATCGGGGTCTTTCGGTCCGGGCATACTGCCATCATGAACACCCCGCATACCGATGGTGTACACATTCTCATAGTTCTTTGCTTCTTTGATACGATCATCCCAGTACTGATAGATCTGATCCTTATTGAGATCATAGCGCCATTCCCCGGGTTTCTTTCCGTATTCGGCGGCATAATTTCCGGACCATTCAAATACATTATTGCGGAGCATGGGTTCGCAATGACTGCCGCCTACAATGATGGCATAATCATCCGCGACTTTCGGATTATCCTTGTAATAATAAAAAGCCTTGGTGCAGGGATGCATGGCGGGCCAGATATAATTCGCTTTTAAGCGGAGCATGAGTTCAAATACCCGCGCATAGGTCTTAGGTCCGATGTCCAGGATAGCGGTATCCATTTTTTTGGCTGCCCAGGGCTGCAGTCCCCAGTCCTCATCATTGATAAAAATTCCCCTGAATTGTACCGAAGGAGGAGCGGATATATATTGTCCGCTGACCCACAGACTTTGCTTTTTTTCCGGCAATACATCCGCCCACCACACAAAAGGGGATACACCCATCAGTCTTGACAGATGAAACAGTCCGAAAGCGGTTCCCCTTCTGTCGCTCCCGGCAATAACGAGTAAACGATGTGCGGGTGAAAAGGGATTGTCGATGACCTGGATGGAAAAACGTTCCCATTGTCCCTTCAGGCTATCCACTGTAATTGCATGCCCTTTTATCAGGGTATCGATAAAGGCGGATTGTCCAACGGTACCAACAACAATCCGGTTTCCCTTCCAGTCTGAATGATTGCTGATCTCCGGTTTAGCCTTATTACTTAACAACGCATAATCACCGGCAAAGGCAGCGGCACTGATGGCGACGACTTTGGCATCCCTGCTGTCGGTCAGTAAACGTATTGACTCGCTACCGCCGATCAGGGGAAAGTAACCGGGCTTGCCGGTATCAGCGAATTGCAGGTCCTGGCCCGCTGCATCAAATGCGGTCAGCAGGAAGAAGAACAGACTATATATTTTCCAACGCCTCATTCAGGTCTTTTTAATTTCAGACGCAGGGGCTTATCCCGGTCACAAACAATCTGTCCATCCTTGTATTCCAATTCCGCCACCTGTATCACACTCCGCTTATCATCAAAGGATCCTTTGGCAGCAGGCTTGTCTTTCCGACGACCGGGATGGGTGAAATAATAAACAAAGGCCCTTCCGTCATTCACGATCACCTCGCAATGACCACCGATGGCCTGATCGTCCTTTCCCTTGCCGGGTGCTTCGAGGATGCGGTCTTTTTGTTTGGTCCACTTTAAGAGATCAGTGGAACTGTAAACTTCCATGCCCTTCCAGGCATCCACGATCATGAAGTACTGGTCCTGCCAGTAAAATACTTTGGGACCTTCCCCTCTTGCGGCAATGGCTTTGCCTTTATCGGTCCAGTGATAGAGATCTTTACTTTCCGCGTACCAGATGCTTTTGCCATCCTTCTCATTGTTGTACCACAAGCGGTAGAGTGAGTCATTTACTTTATAAACAGAGGCATCTATGACTTTCTGGTTTATAAGTTGAAGGGTTGACGGGGCTGAGGAAGTTGACGATGTTGACGGAGTTGACCAGTTGATAAGGTCCGTACTGTGGAGATGTACAATGACCCTTGGATGATTCCAGTCAGTGAAAGTGCCGGGTACATACGTGAGGTACATATGCCAGCTGCCATTCTCTTCAATAATATCCGGGGCCCAGTGGGTGTAGCCGGGATCGGGACGATAATTGATATTGGCGGTATCGACATATTTCCAGACTCGTCCATCTTTGCTTTCTGCAATACCGATGCGGGTACCATGCACCCAGGCCACGGTCGAGTCAGTAATGGATGCACGGCGGTTGGTATAAAACATCCACCATTTCTTTACCGACTTATTGTAGACAATCACCGGATCGGCGGCACCATGATACACGGGATCATCATACAAAGGTTTAGGTGCTGCTTTTTGTGAAAATGCAGTGACGATGATTAAGAGCCCGGTAAGTATGCCAATTATTTTCTTCATTATTCAAATACCAGCACAAACCCGTCATTGGGTTTGAGAAAAAAGTGATTATGTCCTTTACGCAAGGCAGACGTATATTCTTTTGCTTTCAACACCCCATTGTCCATGGTGAACAACTGTCCTTTCTGCGCTTCTTTTACAAAAGGAAAATCCAGTTGCAGATTAAGCTCAGTGCTGTCCCCATTGATCCCGGCCACAAACCATTTGCTGCCGGAACGACGGGCCACCACATACGACTTACCGGGATAACCATCGAGGAAGATGGTCTCATCCCAGGTCACGGGTACCTGTTGCATAAACTTCTTCACTTCAGGTTCAACCGTAGCCATTCCTTCAGGGCCTTCCACAAAATGCTGAATGCCGGAGAGGAAAATCACCGAAGTTGCCAGTTCGAAAGCCGGACTGGTACGACGCTCTTTCCCGGGTATTTTATACAAACTCACCGGCGTAAAATCCATCGGGTCAAACGCATTACGGGCAAAGGCACTCATCACCATATGCGGACCGGCCTGATCGGCATCCTTCTGATTAAAGGTGATCATCTCATAGCCATAGACCGCTTCGGTGGTCATGAGATTGGGATAGGTACGATGCCATCCTCTTGGTAATGTAGCCCCATGAAAATTGACTAATAATTTATTCGTGGCCGCATCTTCGAGTATATCCTGGTAGTAATTGATCATGGATTGTCCATCTCCCGCAAAGAAATCAACCTTCACGCCTTTGATCCCCATCTTATGTATCCGTCCGAATTCCTTCATCCGGCTTTCTTTGGTCAGCAACAGATCCTTCGGCGTATACTTCACCGTATTCCAGGCTCCGGCTGAATTATACCAGAGGATCAGGCCTACTTTTTTGGTAGCAGCATAATCGGCCAATATCTGGATACTGTCATAACCGATTTTTTTGTCCCAGGCGGCATCCACGAGACAATACTCCCAGCCCATATCAGCGGCATAATCGACATATTTTTTCTGCTCTTTATAAATGATATAATCATCCTTGCTCATGATCCAGCTCCAGGATGCACGACCGGGTTTGATATACGAGGTATCGGTGAAAGTGGCGGGTAAAGCGAGGTCAGTACCCAAGGTAGATTCAACAATTGTTTTTAACTCTCCTACTGCAATGATACGCCAGGGCGTTTCCCAGGGCAGTACGGACTGCGGATTCAAAGCCCCATTGGTAAATTTCTCAGCCGGCTGCGGAAAATTGATCCGGTATTCATTGTCCGGTGAGTTCTGTTGTAAGGAGGTCCCGCAATAGCTGCGTCCCAGTCCCGCTTCGGTAATCAGCATCCAGGTATCGCCATATTTAAACATCGCAGGATAGATCCATCCATTAGCCCCCGGTGCAGGAGTGCCCGTTTTGATATCCATCATATAATGCGCTTCGTAAGAGGGATTGCTATGTTCCCATCCACTTTGTGCTTCGGTCTTGGGTTGTAACCAGGCCCGGGCGCCTTCATAAAAATGGAAGCTCGTATGTTCTTTGGTGATGTATTTTAAGGCCGTGGTCTTACCCGGAAAAATGTAACGGAAGGCCACCCCATCATTGGAGACCTGGAAGATCATCTGCATTTCATCCCCGGCAATATTCTTTACGGAGATCAATTGCTTGTTGGCGGTATACACGGCGATGGACTTCTTTCCATTCCGCATGGGATAAGATTCATTCACACGGGCCGACATACTGCTGCCTACCCAGGTAAGGTCCTTATAAAAATCCGCATCCAGTCTTGTGATCCCGAGCTGGGAAGGTTGCAACAAGACTTTGCCGCGGTAGCTGACGGTGTAGAAGAGTTGCTTGTCTTTCAGCATGACTTTTACTTCCACCCGTTTGTCCGGACTTTTCAGTTTGATATCCTGTGCCATTCCTGTAAAAGAGAGCAACAGACCTGCGAGGATGAGCGTGCTGACTAATTTCATTTGTTTCATAAAAATTTCTTTCGATACAAACTTACTCACTTTAACGGCGTGAGGGTTACGGGTCCCATCAGTCCGGAGGCTAAAGGCGCCCAATTACCCGCATAGAAAAGATTATTCTTCACATTCTCTCTTTTACGGGCGGGCATATTGGTATTATAAAAAATCTTCCAGGGCTTATCATTACGGTCCATCCAGGCAATGCGGTTGGCCATGAGATTGGCTACCGTGACTTCCAGTTTATTCCGGTCCTGCAGTTTGTAGGCTGGTAAGCGGATGCTGAATACCGGTCCGGTGAGTGTACCAATGGTTTCTCCATTCAGTTTCACTTCAGCCGTCACCCCCACTTTACCCAGGTTGAGCAACCAGTCACCGGTATGCCCGGCCGGTGTATCAAATACCAGGGTATATAAAGCGGTCCCAGAAAAAGCTTTACTCACTTCGTCCTGAAACCCTGTCCATGATTCGAGTTTGCTGAGTTCAAGCGGTTGGGGCAATTGTGGTCCACCTTCGAGAAATTTCACTTTCCAGGTGCCTGTCAGTTCAAGCGGCTGATCTACCAGGTTCTTATAAGGAAAATTTCCTTCTTTAGATCGATAGTCGAGTGCCGTCACGATCACCGATTCAAAAGAATCCAGCCGCACCCTTACCTGAGTAAGGCCATTGTCCGTGATGCTGTAATCCGCCATTCCCTTTGATCCGGTCATCGGATCGAATAAACCGGCTGCCTTAGCAGGATCGGACAACGTGATCCATTTATCAACGGGCTGACCGGTACGGTTGGTCACAAAGTAGATGGCTTTATTACCGATCCTTCTTTTGATGACCGATAACTCATTTTCATTCACGAGGGCCTTGCTGACCGATGCCGCTTCCATCAGGGCTTTCATATCATCACTGATGATGAATCGTCCTTTGCCAATACCGCATACCTGTAGTTTCCCATTTTCGGTAGGGACAATCTGACCAAGAATATTGTTGAACATCTTGGTCCGCTTACCGGTATTGCTGAGACCGGGAGGACCCTTGGGCAGTTCCTTATACACGAGGATGGTGGCTCCATTGCTGGCCAGTTCTAACAATTTACTGATGGATAATTCATCCATCAGTTTATTCGCAGGTAATAAAATGGCTTTGTAGTTATTGCCACCGGTAAAAATCTGTTTATTGGTAAAACTGAATTTTTTCAATTGCCGGTCGCTGAAGAAATCAAAACCATAGCCTTCTTCCTGCATCCATTTGGCCACATGTTCAAAATCGGTTTTCTCAAAATTCTTTTCCATCCCGTCAAAATGCTGGAGCATCACATTACCCGGCTGTGAATACCGGTCGGCAATGGGATAATATAACAATACATCATTGGCGGGTTTACCCTGCTGCAGAAAACTCTGCACCCTGGTGATATAGGTATTCAGCGCGTGAAAGTCTTTCCACTGCGGATTTGTCTGCTGAAAATGCACGGCGGCATAGAATAACCAGCCGGGCCAGGCGACATCCTTCGGCGAGTAAGCCGTTCCATGATATACAATATGATTCACACCCCCGAGGAAATAGAGATCGATGGCTTTCTTTACATCGCCTAAGGAAGACAGAAAATGTTCATTGAGCCAGGTGGCGGATTCGGAAGCTATGAGTTGCTTGCCGGTGACATTGGCCGCGGAGGAAGCAAACTTAAACCGTAGCACATCCGTGCCTTCGGTCTCGGGGATAT
>DAORKK010000081.1:0-13119 GCA_035439525.1 Chitinophagaceae bacterium | reverse complement strand
GACTATTTCACAGTCAGGGTCGGGGTTGAAAACAGGTGCGGTCATTTTTATTTTCGTTGGTTATTTTCGGAGGCAGTTTAAAATGATATCAGTTCATATTTGTTTTCTGTAATGAATAGTAAGGAAAGCGATAATCGTAATTCCTGTACATAACAAAAAGGCAAAAAAAGGATTAAATTTTCCCTGAAAAATCAGGTGCAGGACTCTTCCATAAAAGTAACAACTGCCCAGTGTAAAAAAGAATACCGATAATACTCGATCCGGGTTCCATGACTAAGCGAACGAAATTTCCTTAATAAGAAATAGAGCAGCCAGCAGCCCACACATAACAGGTCTGTTATTATCATAGATCAGCTCCTAAGTATCTTCTCCATTTTCTTTCCTTTCGCCAGTTCATCCACCAGTTTGTCCATATAGCGGATATGTTGCATCAGTTTGTCTTCTATATCCTCCACCCGGTAGCCGCAGATCACGCCGGTGATCAAGGAAGCATTGGGATTTATTTGCGGGGCCTGTGCAAAGAAAGCTTCGAGGTCCACTTTTTTATCGATCTGCTGCTGTAGTTGTTTGGCGCTGTAGCCGGTCAGCCAGCAGATGACCGTATCTACTTCTTCCCTGGTACGGCCTTTCTTCTCCGCTTTAGTAATATAATGCGGATAGATACCAGAGAAGGCGTACTTATAAACCCGTTGATTGTCCATATTACTGTTTAAAATAAAAGTAAGTGTTGTTCTGGAAAATAACTGTCAGCATTATCTGACCGGTGTATACCCGGCTTGTTTGCCCATCAATTCATATACGATATCGTTAGGCTCCCAGAGTTCAATTTTATTTCCCTCCGGGTCCATGATATGGACAAATTTACCGTAATCATAGGTTTCAATGGTATCGGTAATGGTCACCCCGTTTGATTTCAGGTCTGCCACCAGGCGTTCGAGATTGCCCACCCGGTAATTGATCATGAATTCCTTTGTGGAAGGAGAGAAGTGCTTTGTGGTTTCTTTGAACGGACTCCATTGGCTGAAACCTTTTTTGGTGGAATCGGCGCCCTGGTACCATTCAAATACGGCCCCGTAATCGTTGATGCTGAACCCCAGGTTGGATTTGTACCAATTCCTCAGTTTGGAAGGATCCTTGCTTTTGAAAAAGATGCCGCCGATACCGGTCACTTTTTTGTACGAACCAACCGTGTCCGGTGTCCGTGACAGGTAGCTGTTTAAAGCATAACCTGAAATAAAGGAAGTACAGGCGATCAGGAAAATAAGGAGTGTTTTTTTCATGCCGTTTGGTTTAGCGGTGAACAACGGGATTAACAGAGCGGGACGCTCTTTACACAATTAAATATAAACAAAGCGGTTGAGATCTGTGCTTCGAACGGCCCAGTTACCCGGTTTTCGCTTTCTTCTCCCATTTTTCAATAAGGGTAAAGTCGATCAGGATGCCGGCTGCCGTTCCGGACCCGTACATGACCAGGTCCCAGGGATCGTAGGTACTGCCCAGGAAATGAATGTTGAAATACTGCAGGGTTTCCACCAATGTGCCGAAACCTATAGTAAAAATTGCTGCGGTTATTCGGGTAGTTTTCTTCGAAAGAAAGTCTCTTCCGCCTACTTGCAGCAGGAGGTAAAGGTTCATAGGCAGCAACAGATCAATAAGGTAGTTGTGAACAAATGCAGCGAAGGGGCCTTTGTATCCAGGTCCGGTTACAAAATGCAGCAGCCCGACAAAGAGTGAAATGGCAACAATGGCATAAAGGCTTTTCCTGTTTTTCATCCCTTGTACCGTAAGGTACGGATTTTAGTCCCTCGGTTCCAACCCGAATTTGATAGCAGCCTCGAGTATTTCCGTGTTAATCTCTTTCAATGATTTGAACTTGATGCAATAACCACTTACACTGGCCTTGCCCAGTTCCTTGCCGTAGGCTTTAGCTAAATAGGCTTTATCTGCAATTCCCATAATATAGACGGAGATGCCCGTGGTGTTGGCACTCAGTCCAACCTGGTAAAATTCTTTGGTTTTCCCATCAGCATATTGAATGGTATAGGCCCCATAGCCAATATTCGGATTGGAGACAATTTTGCCCTCACTATTTTTTCCATCCAGATACCAAAGCTTACAACCGGGCTTAAGCTTTAGAATCCGCTGGTGCAGGGTTTTCAATTCAGCACTTTTTGTGTCGGGCAGACTGTTTATATATTCATTGATCTGATCCTTTACTTTCATAACCCTGAATATTTAAGTGATCTGATATTTTGTTCATTTTGATAAACGGGCCAGCAGTTCTTCCAGGTTGACCAGCGACATTTTCATGCCGATAGTGAAGCCGTCCAGGATGCGTTCCAGGCGTTCGAGCGATTCATTGTAAATAGAAATGGTGACTTTGGTGATGCCATTTTGCTCACTAAAGGTATATTCCCATTCAGAACCTGTCGGCTCCGTGTTGCCGTCTTTGTCGGCAAAGGCATTGTACATTTTAAAGTAGGTCGTTGGACGGATCGTTTTATATTCCTGCAGTGCCCAGCGTTCTTCTCCCTCCGGGCTTACCATGGCGTAGAATCGTTTACCCCCTTCATTGAAATCCATGTATTTGGTACGGGAAGTAAACGGTTTCGGGGCTACCCATTGATCCAGCAATTCTGCTGTGGTGAATGCCTCCCATACCAATAATTGGGGTGCATCAAATTCCCGCGTGATCAAAACGGTTTTAGTAGCTTTGTCTAAGGTGAATTCGAACAACAGGTTATTTTCCATGGTTTTTATTTTTAATCGTTTTTAAAACATTGTCCAGCTGGCTGAACCGTGTCTCCCAGATCTTCCGGTATTGTTCCAGCCACTTATCGATCTCTTTCATTTTTTCAATTTCCAGTGAGTAATAGATCTCCCGGCCCTGTTGTTCCTGTTTCACCAGTTCACATTCGGTGAGAATGCGCAGGTGTTTGGATACTGCCTGCCTGGTGGTATTAAAGTTTTCAGCAAGGGCATTCGGCGTCATGGCCTGCAAGGCAATCAGGGCAATAATGGCCCTGCGGGTCGGGTCGGCAATGGCCTGGAAAACATCTCTTCTCATGAACCGGTACTGTTTTTATGAAACTGTTCGGTTGCAAATATATGCAACTAATTGGTTTCGCAAAATATTTTTGTTTTTTCTATTAAGTGGGATTTCCCGGGAGCTCAGATTTTTTTCTGAACCTGCCAGTAATGCCCGAACGGGTCTTTGAACATCCCTTGCCTGTACCCATATTCGTAATCGGTGACCGGGTTGATCAATGTGGCGCCTGCCCGGATCGCCTGTTGCATGACGGCTTCCACATCGGGGACGAACAACCCGATCACTGCCGTTACCCCTTTGGCGCTGACTGGTTCAAGGGCATCCCGCATGGTTTCATGTATATGAAATATGGCACCATTAAATTCCAGTTCGGCCACATGGATACTCCCGTCCTCATTCCGGAAGCAGAAATGTTCAATCGCTCCGAATTGCTTGTAAAAATTGATCTCCCTTGTTCCTTTTGGAATATGTAGTTCGGGAGCAAAATGGGTGGGTTCTTCTGTTTTCTTCATGACGATGTTTTTTTCTAACTGTGTTTACAGCTGAGTTGGACTATACTGTTCTGAATATCGCAAAAGCCCGGTCTTCCTTAGTAAATCCGACCTTGGGATAATAAGTCATAGCTGTTGGTACAGAAAGCAGCAGTATCATCACCTGGTCGCCGACTTTTTCTTTGGTTAGTTCAATCAGCTTTTTTCCGATTCCGGATTTTTTGTAATCTGGACTTACTGCCAGATCCGCCAGGTAACAACTCCAGGCCCAGTCGGTAATGGAACGCGATACGCCGACCAGTTTAGTATTGTCCCAGGCGGTAACAATGAGATTTGAATGTTCATACATTTTCCGGATCCGTTCCTTGTCTGTAGTCGGCCGGGGCAATCCTGCTTCATCATATAGGTCGGCTATTTGGTCAGGGGTGGGAACAATATCGTATCTGTATGAGATCTCCATATAGTGTGGTTTAGCATTTATGTATTTTCAGACTTACTTTTTTTTCAAATTTAGCCGCAATTATTGCTATAATAACAGAAACCAGTGTTGCTGCCATACAAAGGGCCAGAAAACCAGCGGGGTCATCCTCTTTTGCATGTGACGTTACTATAATGAGTCCGGCTCCCACTATTAGCACGCTTAATATGTGTTAAACGAACGGTCTGTTTCGGTTATTCGACCTATAAACCAGAAGATATGGAAATGTCAATGTAAAAGTGCTGCTGACTATTGCTTTTTTAGTTTACCTGTAATAGGCTGAGGTGACCCCACGACACTCGTCATTCACTACTCGCCACATTAGCGGCCAGATTTTTGCTCTATTATAGAGTCGTTATGTTCATTTAATTCAATTGATTTGTCTAGATATTTTTGAGCGCTTTCCAGGTTTTTCAATTGCCAATGTGTTTGTCCAATGTAGAAATTAATCATTTCTGTTTTTGGGTCTATTTTTTCTGCTTCCTCAAAATGGGAAAGCGCTTTTTCTAATTCGTTTGTTTGTAAAAAATAGGCTCCCAGGTTTCTCCAGGAAAATGAGTTTGCGGGGTTCATCTCATATGAATGATATAAGTCTATGTATGCATTTTCCAAGTCGCCAAGTTGAAGCTTACAGTATCCGCGATTGTTATACGGGTAATCCCAATACGGTTCAATAGCAATGGCTTTAGTAAATTGTTCAATCGCTTCTTCATATTTTTTTTGTTGAAGCAGAGCGTATCCGATGTTATTATAAGCTGCAATATTTTTGGGGTTAATTTCGAGTAATCTTCTGCTAGCCTCAATTACTTCAATATATTTCCTTTTTTCAAATCCGTCTGCAATTTGTTTTCCTAATTTAAAATTCAAATCAATTGCAGGAATATTTTCTTTTTTTAAAGTTGTGTCATTGGTGACTCTTAAAAATTTAAAATCTTTTTTGAATAAGTCAATAGTGTTTCCGTTTAATACAGAATAGTATTTGTCAGCTTCCTGTTCTGAAATATAACAAAGTAAAGCGTTTGTATAACTAATTAATTGATTAGGAAGGTAGCCGGAACGGCTAATCCAATTAATATCCTTCGTCTGAGCGCTGTTTGCAACAAAAATTCCAAAGCCAAAATAGATACATGCTAAATCTGTCAGTGGTTCCAGGTCGGGGTCATTGTTGTTCAGGTAATTCCCGCCTAAAAGTTTTACATGCGCCAGTTCGTGGGCAAGAACGGCTATTAAAAGTTGAGGATTATCAAGATTTGATTTTGCAAGCTGAATGTTAAATCGTTTTCTATCGGTTGTATAAATTTGATTATAAAGCCCACTAGGTTCTTTGAATTCCCCGTGCGGTATCAATGTTTCCCACTGTTTCGATTTAAAGTCGTCGAAAAACTTAATGACTATTTCATTTGGGTTTAAGTCCCAGTACTTACAAAGCTGTTCAAACAGTTTTTGAAACTGCTCAACGTCTTTGATATTGTCATATGGAAAGTTTCCGGCTGTTGGTAAAATAAAAGGTTGCTCTTTCAATTTGTCAATCCCAAAAACTTCTATAAACCAGGTTATGTTTTTCTCAATCCAGTCTTTATCTTCAGGGGTTACGGAGGGTTGATATGTTTTCTTGTTAAAGAGTCCGAACATAATTAATGTCTTATGTTAGTTTGGCTGGTATTTCTCAGGATTGGGTGTATGAATTATGATTAATCTTTTTGCAAATTGTTTTTTAACATTTTTCAATTCGGATTTTCCAATTTAAACTAGTCGTCCGGCTTTTCACCTAAAACCCCTTCTTCTCCTCTTTTCCTCCTTTAACCTCTTTGCTTTCATTTCCCTTCACATATTTTTCCATCCACTCAAACTGCTCAGCCAGCACATGCAACAGGTTTTCCCGGCCGGCATAGCCATGTGATTCGTAGGGGAGACTCACAAAACGTGCCGTACCGCCATGCCCCTTAACGGCATTGTACATCCGCTCACTCTGAATAGGGAAGGTGCCGGTATTATTGTCCATCTCGCCATGAATCAGCAGGAGCGGGGTCTTGATTTTGTCGGCATAATTAAATGGACTCATATTATTATATAAATCCGTGGCCTGCCAGTAAGTGCGGTCTTCGTTCTGGAAACCAAAGGGCGTCAATGAACGGTTATAGGCACCACTGCGGGCAATACCGGCTTTGAAGAGACTGGTGTGGGCCAGCAGGTTGGCGGTCATGAAGGCGCCATAACTATGTCCGCCAACAGCCATTTTATTACGATCGCCCACACCCATCGAATCCAGCGTATTGATGGCCGCCTCCGCATTCATGGTCAGCTGCTGAATAAAATCATCATTTGGTTTTTTATCCTTACTGCTGGCAACTATGGGCATCTCCGCATTATTCAGTACGGCATAGCCCTGGGTGACATAGAAAACCGGGGAACCACCACCTACCATCGTATAGCGGTGCTCACTGCCCCTGATCTGTGCGGCATCGGCGGCTGAATTGTATTCGGCCGGGTAAGCCCAGATAATAACAGGAAGCTTACCATCTCTTTCCTTATTATAACCTTTTGGCAGGTAAAGATCACCCGTAAGGTCAACGCCGTCGGCCCGCTTGTATTTGATTTTCTCCTTAGTTACGCCTTCCATTTGCGGATAGGGATTCCCAAAGCGGGTAAGCTGGCGGTCGGCCATTTTCAATTTTGTATTCCGGATCCAGTAGTTGGGTACTTCTTTTTCACTTTCCCTCGAAGTAAGCAGGATGCCTTTCTCCGCATCCAGCACTTTCACCACATTTTCAAAATACCCTTCGGAACATCGCCAGATCGTATCGGCTTTCTTTTTATGTACATCATAACTGATCAGGAAGGGCAGATCTCCTTTGGGTGAACTGCCGGTTGAATTATTCAGCAAAATTTTATTTCCATTATCAATGGTCCATAATACATTCTTGCCGTACTGGTTAGGATGGGTGACCGGGAAACCGGGACTGGAATAGGCATCTGTGGTATTCCGGGTAATCAATTTCTCCAGGTCGCCGGTTACAGGGTGATAACGATCCACCTGGGTCAGCTGCTTGCTGCGAAGTCCTTCGGTTACAATGGCCAGGCTTTCTGTGCCCCAGGTAATGCCACCAAAGCGCATTTTGGTTTTAAACAACAGTTCCGCCTCGCCGGTAAAGGGTGCTTTCTGCGCATATACGGCATCGTGATATTCGACGGGTTTTTTGATCAGGCCACTGTCGAGTGGCATACACCATACGATGGTAGACGGTTCATCATCCCGCCATTCAAATCCACGGGCAAAGGGTTGTACATTGTCATACCCGGAAGGGGCGGTCTCGGCAGAAGGCAGTTCCGCCAATTGCTTCACCAGTTTGCCATTCATATCCGTAATGGTCACCAGGGCCGGAAATCCACCGGCTGGTACCGCATACGAGAAAGGTTTCCGGAGCGTCCGGATCAGCATAAATTTTTTATCCGGGGAAACTACGATACTGCTGTAAATCGCCGGCTGGCCGATCTTCGTTTCAATTCCATTCGTGTTTTTAATTAATTGTGTGGTGGCATAAAAGGCATACAACTGCTCATCGTATGGACTTTTGATCAGGTCCTGGTAGGTCGGACGCGGAGCAGCTTTGCCATAATTCTCCTGGATGGTGG
Organism: Chitinophagaceae bacterium; assembly: GCA_035439525.1. Lineage (GTDB taxonomy): Bacteria > Bacteroidota > Bacteroidia > Chitinophagales > Chitinophagaceae > JJ008. The sequence continues at coordinate 5,468 of DAORKK010000081.1, read as the reverse complement.
GACCATCAGGTACAGCGGGTTTGGGTGGTGCCGCACTGGCAGGTTTGATAGTGCCACGGTAAAGAACGGTGTTTTCATCGTACCAGGAATAAGTGCCACTGATGGAGTTCAATGCGGTCTTATTGATACGGGTGGCTTTTTGCGTGGCCACATCGATGATATACAGATCCACCCGGTTGTCGGTGGTATGCGTAAAAGCGATTTTCTTATTATTCCTGCTCCAGGAAATACTACCCGCGTATAACGGAGCCGGCAGACCGGTGATCTTGTATTCCTTGTCTGTTTTACTGTTCTTCAGGTATAATCCGGAAATAAAATTCTGCCGGCTCGGCGCAAAATTGGCCGGATTGATCCGGAGTCCCGCGATGCGTAACTCGGGCCTGGCCAGCTCAGCCACCGAAGGATTACTGCTGCTCTCCATAAACAACATCCATTCTCCCTTATCATCCACACTCACATTCGGGGGACGTTTGGCCATCAACATATCGGCCACGTCTTTGGGCGGGGTTTTGTAGCCGTCCTGGGAAATGCTGATCAATTGTATTAGTAGCAGAAGCGATAACAGGAGAGGTCTCATAAAAGAAGTATTTGGTGAAAGTTAGTACAAATCAGAGAAAGTCAAAAGTCAAAAGGAAAAAGTAAAAAATCTGGCGAGAGCTTGTCCAATTTTACAGCAGTTACATGAAAAGGGAAATAGGGAAAGAAGAAAAGGGGTGTCAAGCTGATTCGTTTGTTTTGTTTAAACTTTAATAATATCTTCCAAATATGTTTAAAAAGAGTCAATTGTTCAGCATTACTTTTCTGCTTGTTTTAGTGTCGGCTTGTGAAAGACGCTCGCCCTGTGATGGGTTTGTAACGGCCAAAGACCTGGATGAAACCGATCTGGTGAAATGTAAAGTACCGGATGATTTTAAATATATGCAACAGTTTTCTCTGGCATATAATGCATACCGGGCTGCAAATGGAATTCCTTTATTGCCGGCAGATTTCATGGGTATTACATGGACTGTTACTAACCAGGTGCGCTGGCTGAATCGTAAGGCCATTGATGAAAATAGGGCAGATAGTACACTGAGGCGTCCGTACCTGGACCGGAAGGATCTGGAGTGGAAAGGGAATCAGCTGATTTATGATCGTTCGAATTATAATTCAATGGACAGCTTGAAGAGTTGGCTGGTGATTGAGTATATACTGGATACGCTTTCTGGAAAAAATAAGTACCAGTTAAATTATACCTATTCAACTAGTTATAGCATGGATGATAACCGTCTGATTATTTCCCGCCAGCAAGCGGATTCGGTTCTGAAAGCCTGGCATCTCACGAAATAAGGTTTATTTGCACTTAATTTTTTTTGCAGTCAATACCAGATTCCTCCTACGTCGGAATCTGAGTTCCATGCCGTAATATTTACTTACACCCCTCGCTTCACTTCTGGTGATAAATATTCTAAGGGTCCTTGTCATCCCGAAGCGAAGCGAGGGATCAGGACAGTGATTTTTTCCCCAGTTGTGATTCCGACGAAGGAGGAATCTTGTATTCCGTTCACATGAAATACACTTAGTTTCCAAATATGTAACCCAAGCCCCCTAATTCCCTCCTTATTCAACTTTCTTAAAAAAACATCTTTTAAAAGGTTACAAAACAGTATCTGAAGATGACTCAATGTTGTAACACGGTTTCCTGGTTTCCGGTCGACCCTGTTTTTAGCTTGACTGTTTATGACAACATATCATCCTTAGTGCCGGCCAAATGGCTGAGAATAATACTGGTTATCAGTATTTTAATGCTGCTACTGAGTCCCATGTATGCACAACAGAGATCAGTGACTGCTAACCGTTTCAGTTCCGGTTCTGCGCCTAAAGACCCTTATGGCTTATTTCAGGGTTTTATTGAAAACAAAGGTCAATATGGGCATACTGTAAAAGGGGTTGAGAATATGGGACCGGTGCTATATGGGTATGAAGGATTGGGCATGCCGGTATTATTTACGGCCAAAGGGCTGATTCACCTGCAACGGAAACTGGACAAAATTTCGCATGCCGAAGAAGAGCGGTTGGAGAAAATGGGTGTACCCGAAGAGGAAATTGAAAAAAAGAAGATCATCACCGACCGGGTGATTACCATGGAGTGGCTGAATACGAATCCTTCCCTCCAGATTCAGGCCTTTGATAAAGCGGCTGCCTATCATACTTACCGGATGCTGAATGAAAAAGTTTATGCGTTTGGGGGAATCACCTACAAGAATATTTATCCCGGGATTGATCTTGTATATCATTTTACGGATAACGCAAAGAGTGGATTTGAATATAGTCTCAAAGTGCAACCTGGTGCCGATCTCAGCCAGGTGGCCTTAAAATATGGTGGAGATATTGTTTCAATCAAAGCCGACAATAAAGGACAACTTGAAATCCGGTCATCCATAGAAGGGGTGACGGTCTCTGTTCCAATCACCTATTACGGGACTGATTTAAGTCGGGCTGCAAAAGCAGAAGTAAATACTGCTTTTCAACTGGATGATAAAACAGTCCGCTTTGCTTTTCCACAACAGTATGATCAATCAAAAGCCATAGTCATTGATCCTTTTGTGAGCAGCACCATTAATTTAACCGGGCTTAACACGGGAAAGGCCAAGGATGTGGATTTTGATTATAACGGTAATGTATATGTGACGGGCGGCGGGGCCTACACCGGCAATCACAGTCTGGCCAAATACAATGCAGCCGGCGCTTTGCAATGGACCTTTAATGGATCTCTCACTGTTCCCAGCTGGTCTTATGGCACCTACTATGGTGGCTGGATGGTGGAGAAGCCATCCGGGAATGTTTACCTCGGCCAGGGATTCAGTCCCGGTACCGGCTTCCGCGTGATCCGGATCAGCACCACCGGGTTGTATGATAACTATATTACTACAGCGAATGCCAGTTTTATGGAAGCCTGGAAGATGTTCTGGAGCTGTAATAATGGTTCCCCGCAGATCCTGATTGCTGGGGGTGGACTAAATTCAAATATCAACTTCGGGGCGTTTACTCCTCCGTCCACTACGGTTACCGGTCTTAATATTACAGGTATCCCTTATGTAGGGGGAACCGGTTGGGCGCAGGATATTGCGGACTTCGTTTTTGATCCGGCCACCAATGAAATGTACAGCATTTTCGGCAGTACATTCGGTACCCCGGGTGTCAATAATAAAATTTATAAAAACACAGCGCCATACAGTGCGGCCTCAGTGGCCTGGAATGTTCCTTCCGGGTTTACCACCATACAGGAAGCGGCCAACCGTCCTTACCTGGTTGCCACCGGACTAAGTGATAACTCCGCCAATATGCTTTGGGTGAATGCCTCCTATTTATATTACTGGGATGGCAGTAACCTGAAAGCCTTTAATAAAGCAACCGGTGCTGGTGTGGGAACGCCGGTACTCACCGGCAATACCCCCTTTATGCAAGGTGGTGTTATCGCAGATGCCTGTAATAATGTATTTGTGGGTGAGGCCAATGGTACGGTAAAAGTGTATCAGTTTAACGGAACCTCTTTCAGTGATGCACCGGCCGATATTACGATTCCGGGAATGTCAGGCAAATCGGTATATGACCTGGCGTATGATGAATCCAGGAAATTGTTATATGTAAGCGGGGATGGATTTGTCGCCTCCATGGATGTTTCCGCCTATTGTCCGAATACACTTTACACCATAACGGCTACACCCAATTGCGCCACAGCAGGAGTTACGGCTACCATTGCTCCGGTGCCTCCGGTTGGTTCAACGGTAACTTATGTGTTATTTAACGGAACTACACAGGTGGCAACCAATAACACGGGCGTATTCACCGGACTCGTCTCTAATACCACGTACACCATTGTAGCCACGGTCAACCAGTTTTGTAACGGATCACAGGCCAGTACTAATTTTTTATTACCCGGACCCTTGGTCGGCGCTACCGTCACCAACAGTACCTGTGGAAATACCGACGGGATGATTGTGGCCACCGGCTCCGGCGCTTTGGCACCTTATACATTCAGTATTGATGGTACCAATTTCCAGGGAAGCGGCACGTTTGCCGGGTTGGGAGCCGGTGTATATACGATTACAGTTCGAGATGCCAATGGTTGTAAGAGTACAAGTGTCGTTACGATTACCAACATAAATGGTCCGCAGTTGGCTCATACCCATACGAATGCAGCATGTGGTATCAATAATGGTTCGGTTACCGCAACGGCCACCGGTGGTACAGCTCCCTATACTTATAGTATGAATGGGGTAACCTACCAGAACAGTAATTTCTTCACCGGGCTTACAGGTGGAACCTACACCCTGTATGTAAAAGACGCGAATAACTGTATCAATTCGATGGCCGTATTAATCAGCAGTTCGCCTGCGCCGCAACTGACCGCTATTCCGGCCTCCGCAACCTGTGGAAGTAATAATGGGACTATTACTGCGTTTGGCAGCAGTGGTACCGCTCCACTCGAATACAGTATCAATGGCAGTGTTTATCAGGCCAGTAATCTCTTTACCAATCTTAATCCGGGAGCCTATACTGTTACCGTGAAAGACGCCAATGGATGTATGGCCACCGTGAACGTGACCATACCCAATTCGGCTGCCCCCACTGTAACCGCATTGACCACAGCCGCAGCTTGTAACAATGCCAATGGTACGATCACCGCAACTGGTACGGGTGGGATAGCCCCGCTGGAGTATAGCCGGGATGGAATAACTTATCAGGCGGGTAATATTTTTACCGGACTGGCTGCCGGAACTTATATTATCACGGTACGGGATGCCACAGGATGTACCAATAGTGTGTCCGTCACCGTGGCCAGCAGTAATGCACCAACCCTGACTGCTACGGCGGTGGCTTCGGCCTGTAATATCAATAATGGTTCCATTACTGCAGTAGGTTCAGGTGGTACCGGTGCATTAACATATAGTATAAATGGCACTACATTTACCGCAGGAACTATTTTCAGCGGTCTTGCCCCTGGCAATTACATTGTGTATGTCAGGGATGCCGCCGGTTGTATCAGTACCTACCCGGTTACTGTTCCTGCTGGTACAGGCCTCACGCTGAGCGCAACCGGAACCACAACGGCCTGTAATGTGAATAATGGAACGATTACCGCTACAGGTTCAGGCGCTGCGTTACCACTACAGTATAGTATCGATGGTGTCACTTACCAGGCAGGTAATGTTTTTACCGGATTGGCCAGTGGAACATATACCGTTTATGTAAAGGATGCGAATGGATGTATCCGTACAGCAACGGTGGTGATCAGTAATGTATCCGGTCTGGTATTATCCGGAAATGCCGGTGCCTCAACCTGCAGTGGAAGCACGGGTACGATCGTGGCTACAGCGTCTGGTGGAATTGCTCCGTTACAATTCAGTATTAATGGAACGGTTTACCAGGCAGGAAATACATTTACCAATGTGGCCCCGGGTATATATACTTTGTATGTAAAAGAT
>DAORKK010000080.1:0-13442 GCA_035439525.1 Chitinophagaceae bacterium | reverse complement strand
GGTGAAAAAATGGCAGGTTTTTGAAGAAGTTAGTAGTTCGGAGTTAGTAGATAGAAGTCTGATTTATCAGAAAAAATTGGGGGTTGAGGGGAAATGTGAACAGGGAAAAAGGGTCAATTTCAACTTTTTACTTTTAACTTTTATCTTGTGAACCTGTCAACTTACCAACCTATCAACCAAGTCCCCATGTCTACACCCCTTGCCGATAAGCTCCGAATCAAACCCGGCATCCGCCTGTTCACCCTGCATGCCCCGGCGGATTTTAAAAGAACCCTGGGGAAATTGCCGGAGGGAGTAAAAATAATGGATACCGGGGCCGGTGCAGACCAGGTGCATTGGTTTGTGACCAATAAATCGCAATTAGAAAAGGAAATGAGTAAGGTGATGAAACTGGTTAGTCCGGGGGTAACGGTATGGGTTTATTTCCCCAAAGGCACATCCGGCATTCAGACCGATCTGACCCGCGATAAGGGTTGGGATTGCCTGCAGGCTGAAGGTGATAAACTGGCCTGGATCAACCTGATTTCTTTTGATAAGACCTGGTCTGTCTTCGGGTTCAGGGGTAAGACTGCAGCCGATATAAAGAAAGACGCCAAACCCAAAGAAATGCGTGAAATTTTCAACTGGGTCAATCCGGCTACCAAAGCGATCAAACTGCCGCCGGATGTAGCCGCCGCGCTGAAGAAAAATAAGGCCGTGATGGCGTATTTCAATCACCTGGCCTTTACGCATAAAAAAGAATATCTCGAGTGGATCGTGACAGCAAAGAAAGAAGAAACCCGGGTAAAACGGGTGGAGGGAATGATGGAGAAACTCAGAGAAAAAGTACGATCCTTCGATACGACGCAGAAGTAATATCCAAGCCCTGATTTGATTCTTTGGCGTCTACTCCCCGCATGAGGCGGGACAGGCAGGATGACAAGGTTTGTTTCCAGACATCCGAAGCATCGGACTATGGACCTGCCTTTGCCGGCAGGCAGGTTACTGACTACCGACTACCGACTCCCGACTGGCTTAAGGGGCTGTTCCCTTCTCGCTTCTTGCTTCTAGCTTCTAGCATATTTCTTCACAATTCCTTCTATTTTCTTTTTCTACATTTGTGGCACTCATCAGCCATGAACAAAATACGGTTCCTCCTTTTTATTCTCCTTTGCAGTTTTACCCAATTAATGGCGCAGCGGATCAATCCGGCCAATCCCGATCTTTCGCCGGGAAATTTCCGGTTGGATTCATTGCCTGACTCTGAATTGAACATTCCTATACAGATTGATCTGAAGCCCATTTATACCATGGCTGAAAAATCGGTGGATACCCTTTTCACCTCTCCCGGTTATCCCAATGGATGGGTACAGGAAGCCTGTGATACCCGTTATAAATATTCCTTCCGCCGGAGCAAACTGCAGATGAAGGCGAGCGGGCTTTCGCTCCAGCTTGGCTTTACGGGCTATTATAAAATTGTGGGCTCCACCCGGGCCTGCACCAACGGAATCGCATTGACGCCCTGGACCCCACCCTGTCGTTGTGGTTTTGATGAACCGGAACGAAAAGTGAATGTGTCATTCACCAACAGCCTGTCCCTGATGACCAATTATAAAGTAAAACTGGATTTTAAACGGAATGAACCGCAACCACTGGACAAATGTGAAGTCTGTTTTTGGGGACAGAATATCACCAACCAGGTCATGAAGGGCCTTGTAGCCGAACTGGATGCCGCCAAAAAAGACCTTGATAAAAACTATGGCAGTACCGACCTGAAGCCCCGGATGCAGCAGATCTGGAATCAGCTGACCTCTTCCTATAACCTGTATGGCTTAGGCTGGTTGAAAATGAATCCACGGGCGGTACACCTGAACCGGCTGGAAGCCAAAAATGATTCGCTCTATCTTTCTCTTGGACTCTCTGCCAGGCCGATCATTAGTTTTGAGCAGCCGGTGGACAGTCCTTCCCCGGTACCGCATATCAGTAATGTTGCCACCCGTCCGGGTTTTAATATTTTCCTCGATGCCATGCTGAACTATGACTCGCTCAGTCAGCTCATGAGCCAACAGGTGGCCGGCAAAAGTTTTGATTTTAAAAAAGCCTTTGTCAAAAAACAGTTTATCATCGATAGCTGTAAAATTTACGGCGGTGGTTTTGACAAACTGATCATTCGCTTGCATTTTTCGGGAACTAACCACGGGGTGATCTACCTGACCGGGCAGCCCTGGTATGATACGGATAAACGGGTCATCGAAATCATCAATATGGATTTTGACATCAAGACCAAGAACCTGTTACTGGGATCAGCCGGCTGGCTATTTGACAAGAAGATTACCCGGGAAATCACGAAATTTGCCCGTTTCGAACTGGGTGGATATATCGACAGTGCTAAAGTAACAATCAATACACAGCTTAACCAGGAATGGATGCCGGGCATCAGCAGCAATGGCACCATCCAAGAAATCCGCCTGATCCGGATGTACCCGATGCAGCAACACCTGGTGATCCGGAGTAATTGTGAAGGAAATCTGCAGGTAAAAGTGGATGCCGGAAAACTGAGTTTATAAAGGGAAATCACTCCTCCTCATCATTTGCCACGGTAGCTTTAAATGAAAAATTCCGCTGTGCCAGGTAACTGATCACCACCACTACCACAATGGTTATCACCTGGGAGAGAATGGCATCCATTCCCAGCCGTTCAACCAGAATTTTAAGTAAGAGGTAATTCAGGGCGAGGTTAAACATACAAACCATAAAGTACCGGAACAGCTGAATATGCCCCTTCATATTGGAATCATTGAAGACCACATATTTTGACATAAAAAAGCCGATCGGGAACGTGATGCAGAATGAAACAAACAACGCTGCCACGTGTCCTTTAAATGCATAGAAGCCAAAATCGAACTCCTCCCCGAAAAATAAAAACTTGTAACTGAGGGTATAAATCAGAAAACCAAGCAACACATTACCACCACCGGAAGCCGCATACCGGAAAGTCTGTAGGTTCATGAACCGCCGGAAAGGGGGGTAGAAGAAATCAATGATTGGAAGGATGAAATCCCTGGCTGTATGAAGGTGCTTTCGCATGTGGCGCAAAGGTAGGGGGAAGCAGGAAAGTTGACAAGTTAACAGGTTGACAGGTTGAAAAGTTTACATGTTAATAAGGGTGGCCTGTTCCTTGTCAACTTTTCAACTTTTTAACTAGTTAACCGCTCAACTTGTCAACTTGTAAACCCGTAAATTTGCTACCCAAAGCACCCGAAATGAGCATAGTAAGCAAGATAAAACCACTGATCGTACAAACACTGACTGACCTATACGGACAGGCTTTTTCAGAAGGCGACCTGACCATCAGCACGACCAAACCCGAATTTGAAGGGGATTATACCCTTGTCCTGTTCTCTTTTGTCAAACAATTAAAAAAATCACCGGAACAGCTGGGACAGGAAATCGGTACTTCCCTGGTTCAGCGTCACCCGGAATTATTCAGTGCGTACAATGTGATCAAAGGTTTTTTAAACTTAACCATCACCGACGCTTACTGGCTGGGTGTTTTGCAGGAGCAATACAATAATCCGTCATTTGGTAAGAAAGCCCCCAACGGAAATAAAGTAATGGTGGAGTACTCCTCTCCTAACACCAATAAACCCCTTCACCTGGGACACTTGCGGAATATTTTTCTTGGCTGGAGTATTGCCCGGATTCACCAGGAAGCCGGCTATGATACGATAAAAAGCTGTATCGTAAATGACCGGGGCATTCATATCTGTAAAAGTATGATTGCCTGGCAACTCTTTGCTGACGGAGCTACTCCTGCTTCAACCGGGATTAAAGGCGATCATTTCGTTGGAGATTATTATGTAAAATTCAATGACGAATTCAAACGCCAGGTAGAAGAACTTGTTCAAGGCGGTATGAAGAAAGAAGAAGCCGAAAAAGAAGCCCCGGTTATGAAAGCCACGCAGCAAATGCTGCTGGAATGGGAAGCGGGCAAACCGGAAGTCATGGAACTCTGGGCTAAGATGAACGGCTGGGTTTATGCTGGTTTTGATGCCACATACACCCGTATTGGTGCGGATTTTCAGAAAATGTATTATGAAAGTAATACTTACCTGTTGGGTAAGCAGTTTGTGGAAGATGGATTGAAAACAGGTGTGTTCTATAAAAAAGAGGATGGCAGCGTTTGGATCAACCTGACGGAAGACGGGCTGGATGAAAAACTGGTACTTCGGAAAGACGGCACTTCCGTTTATATCACCCAGGATATGGGACTGGCCGAACAGAAATATGAGGAATTCAGGTATGACCAGAGTATTTATGTAATTGCAGATGAACAGAATTATCATATGAAGGTGCTGAAACTGATCCTGCAAAAACTGGGCAAGCCCTATGCAGCAGGAATTCATCACCTGAGTTATGGTATGGTGGAACTTCCTTCAGGCAGAATGAAAAGCCGGGAAGGAACCGTCGTGGATGCCGATGATATTGTGGAAGAAATGGCTAATGTGGCAAAAGCCAAAACGGAAGAACTGGGTAAGGTAAAAGACTTCAGTGAAGACGAACTGAAAGAACTCTATGATACCATTGCACTCGGCGCCCTTAAGTTCTTTCTGCTGCGGGTGGACCCAAAGAAAAAAATGATCTTCAACCCGGAAGAATCCATCGATTTTCACGGCTTCACCGGCCCTTTTATTCAGTTTATCCATGCCCGAATAAAATCAATCCTGCGCAAGGAAAATCCGGCGGAAACGGCTTATACCGGCGATCTGCTGAAACTGGAAAAGGAGCTGATCGTTACCCTGGAACAATACCCGAATGTAATCGAACAGGCCTGTGCGGAGCATAATCCCTCTTTACTGGCCATCTATATATTCGGAGTGGCAAAGTTGTACAGTTCATTCTATACCGAACACCATGTGCTGACCGCGGAGACTGCAGCCAAAAAACAATTGCGCTTAAAATTATCTGAAATGACGGCCCATGTAATCGCTTCAGCGATGGGGCTGCTGGGGATTAGGGTACCGGAGAGAATGTAGATAGTAGTTCGTAGTCGGTAGTTAGAAGTCAAAGTCCGAAAGTGGTAATTGACCTATCGAATAGAAATGGATCAAACAAACTCAAAATAAAAAATGCAATCACTATGTGATTGCATTTTTACTAAATAGATTTTCTAAATTAAACGTATCCCAATTATCTAGATGAATATCTTAGGATGGGCTGTTGACTACTAACTACCGACTACGAACTACTATCTTTCTTAGAGTCCCGCCATCATCTTCTTTGTCTTCAGGTTCGCGAGGCTTGGGTCGAGTTCAATGGCTTTATCGCAGAGGGTGATTCCTTTTTCGGTATTCTCCCGTCCGCCTTTTTTCTGATAGCACATGCCGATCATATAGAGGGCGGTGGCGTTTTCCTTGTCGTATTCGAGCACCCGATCCCAGTATTCCATGGCCTGATCATATTTGGCTTTGTAATAGAACGCTTCGGCCACCATGTTCAGGATATTCATATCACTGGGCCTTTTCTTCAGGATCTCATTGAGCATAGCCACACCGGAGTCGAGCTGTCCCACATTCAGGTAGGCAATGGCCAGGTTTTCCAGGTATTCGTTATCACGTCTGTGCCCCTTATCGGCCGCTTCAAGTATATACTTCAGGGCATTTTTGTCATCATGCATGGCATAGCAGATCAGTCCCAGTTCATAGACCCAATAGCTTTGTTTGGGATCCAGTTCAATCGCCTTCTTAAAGAAAGGAACCGCCAGTTTGTAATTCATCATATCCGAATAACTGCGGGCAATCATATACGGTATTTCTGCATTGGCCGGATCTTCTTTTGCCGCTTCATTTAACGCTTTGAGGGCATCCCCGTAATTTTCCATTTCGTAATTGGCTTTGCCAACATAGAAACTGATTTTCTCCGAAGGATCCAGTTTTTTCAACCGGCTGGCAAACTTCACCACTTCTTCATTTTGCTTCATCTGGAAACAAAGCTGCAAGACTTGTTTATACAGAGCAGGTGTTTCTTCGCCCATTTCAATCAGGCGCTTGTACATGACCAGGGCATTGTTGTATTTCCGCAGATCATGATAGGCGGAAGCCAGTTCAGTAATGATGGATTTGCTGCTAGAATCGTAACGGACCGCCTTCTCAAAATTTTTGAGGGACTCCATCCGCCGGCCATTTTGCTTTTCCGTTAATCCTTTTTGTAAAAAGAAATCGGCACTATCAACCGGCACAACAATCGTGTGTACCGCGGTCTGAGAATAAACCAGACTGCCGGACAGCAACATACACGTAGTGATGAATATTTTTAACATAGGATGAATTTTGGCATTCCATAAGTGAAAGCCGGGGAACTAAGATAAAACGCAGAAATGACAAATCAAAGCTTAATCCGTTCTTTATCAACCAATTTCAGTGCCAATTCGTAATTACTTCAGTATTAAACCCGCGAGAGCCGGTAAATTTACGGTCACCCGGTATTTTTTCTCCGCTTTGTCGATCAGCTCACATCTTACTTCCGGGTTAAAAACGACACCAGCCCCCCAATAAATTGTACGGTCGCTGTTAAATATTTCTGCAGAATAAGGCTTTCCAATTACTTCAATACTCCAGTCCTGTCTGACCAATGGGGTCATGTTCAGGATTACGAGCAGGTCATCCCCCTTTTTCTTGCCTTTCCGCTTATACACAATTACTGATTCCGCCCGGTGATTCAGGTCAACCCATTCAAACCCATCCATGCTGAACTGGTTATAGTGCATTGCTGATTCCTGGCGCAGCAGTTTATTCAGGTCACTCACACAATCCTTTAGTAGCCGGTGACAATCAAATTGTAACAATTCCCACTGTAATTCTGATTTATAATTCCATTCGCTGGTCTGGCCGAATTCACTGCCCATAAAAAGCAGTTTGGCTCCCGGGTGGGTCCACATATAGGTGTAAAGTAGCCGCAGGTTGGCAAATTTCTGCCATTCATCACCGGGCATCTTGTAGAGCATCGGACTTTTGCCATGTACGACTTCATCATGACTCAGCGGCAGCATGAAGTTTTCATCATAGTAATACATCATGCTGAATGAAAACTTATTCTGATGGTGTTGCCGGAAAATGGGATCAAATTTGAAATAGTCCAGGGTGTCGTGCATCCAGCCCATCATCCATTTCATTCCAAAACCCAATCCCCCTTCAAATGTAGGCTTGCTCACACCCGGCCAGTCAGTCGCTTCTTCAGCAATCGTCTGCACATCCGGGAAATCACGGAAGATGGTTTCATTCAGGTCTTTAATAAAAGCAATGGCTTCCAGGTTGCCATCTCCCCCGTATTCATTGGGCTCCCACTGCCCGTGTTTGCGGGAATAATTCAGTTTCAGCATGGAGGACACCGCATCGACCCGTATCCCGTCAATATGAAAAAGATCAAACCAGAAACGGGCACTGCTGATCAGGAAGGATTTCACTTCTCCCCTTTTATAATTGAAGATATAACTGTTCCAGTCCGGATGAAAGCCTTTGCGCATATCCGCATATTCATACGTATGCGTACCGTCAAACATGAATAATCCGTGTGCATCGTAAGGGAAATGCGAAGGCACCCAGTCCAGCAACACTCCGATCTCTGCCTGGTGAAGCGCATCAATCAGCCGCATCAGTCCCTGCGGATCGCCGAAGCGGGATGTGGCGGCAAAGAAGCCGGTACACTGATAACCCCAGCTGCCATCGAACGGGTGTTCCATTAATGGCATAAACTCCACATGGGTGAAGCCGGTTTCCTTCAGGTAAGGCACCAGCCGGTCGCGGATATCATCATAACTGTTATAGCGTTCCTCATCATTTTTGTCAGGACGCATCCAGCTGGCCAGGTGTAATTCATACACACTCCAGGGCGCCTCCAATGAATTGTGTTTTTTCCTTTTCTTCATCCACTCCTTATCCTCCCAGTCATAATGCATATCCCAGGTAATACTGGCGGTCTGTGGCCGCTTTTCCCAGAAATTAGCAAAGGGATCCCCTTTATCCAGTTCTTTTTTCCCAAAACCGGTAATATGATACTTGTACGCTTCCCCCAGTTTAAAACCAGGGATAAACCCTTCCCATACCCCGCTTTTATCCCAACGGGGATAAAGCGCATATTCATGATTCTTCCAGTCATTGAAATTCCCTTTCACGGAAACAGCGGTGGCATTGGGCGCCCATACACAGAAATACATACCCCAGGTATTATTCACTTCAATGGAATGAGAACCGAATTTTTTATACAACTGATAGTTGGTGCCTTGCTGGTAATTCTGGATATCCTCATCAGTGAGTAATGAGTAATTCCAAACCAGCAAACTGGTGTCTACAAAATTTTCTTCTTCATATTTTTTATTATATGATGGAACCGGTTGCCCCGATTTATCTTTCAGTGAAGCAACAGATTTCTTTTTTGGGGCTTTATCAGCAGCAGTCGTATTCTTTTTAGCGCTCATATATTTCCGGTAATTCCGTGTTTTAACTTAAAATTACACGAACGGCATTGTATTAAACAGAATTTCATGGGAAATTAGCGGCCTGTAAAGCCTTAACCGGACCTAAACCAACCATAAGCCATGAAATTAAAGCTCATTTTGGGCCTTTTGCTTCTTACCGGAGCCCTTTCCACCTATGCCCAGTCTTCCACCATTAAAGGTCAGATAACCGATTCTGTTGACAAAAAGTCGGCGGCCAATGCGGTGATCTCCCTTTTACGAAAATCTGATTCGATAATGGTCCGTTTTGCCAGGGCAGGGCGAGAAGGACAGTTTACACTGGAAAATATTAAACCCGGTTCCTATATCCTGCTGGCCACCCACCCATTTATGGGTGATTATTTTGATACGCTGCGTGTGGAGCCCGGAAGTAACAAGGACCTGGGCCGGGTGTACATGACACCCAAAACAAAATTACTCGCGGAAGTCATACTCAAAACCGGCTCACCGATCCGGATTAAAGGAGATACCACGGTTTATACCGCTGATAGCTTTAAAGTAAGAGCCGGTGCTAATGTGGAAGAATTGTTGCGGCGTTTGCCCGGAATTCAGGTGGACAAAGATGGAAAGATCACGGCTATGGGTGAACGGGTGAAAAAAGTACTGGTGGATGGTGAAGAATTCTTTGGAAGCGATCCCGGCATTGCCACCAAAAACCTGAGAGCAGATGCGGTAAAAGAAGTGGAAGTCTTTGATAAAAAAAGCGACCAGGCCGAATTCACCGGCATTGATGACGGGGTAAAGGATAAAACCATCAACCTGAAAATGAAAACCAAAAAGGGTTATTTCGGGAAAGTGGAAGCAGGAGGCGGGCTGAAAGACAAGTACAACAATGCGGTGATGTTTAACTCCTTCCAGAATAAGCGCAAACTCGCTGCTTATGGAATCATGAGCAATACCGGTCAGACCAACCTGGACTGGCAGGATGCCCAGAATTATGGCGGCAATGATAATATGAGTTCCGGTATGACAGAAGACGGAGGCATGTGGATCAGCATGAGTGGTGACGGAGATGATAATTTCTGGGGAGGCCGGAATGGTATACCCAGGAATATAAACGGAGGTTTGCATTACAGTAATAAATTCGGAAAAGATGATAAACAGAGTTTTAACTCCGGATATAAGTTCAGCCGGATCAATGCCGATGCGGTTAATTCAAGTTTCTCCCGCACATTTTTACCCGACAGCAGCTGGCTCAGCCGGAGCAACAGCAGCAGCTATAATTCGAACAGCAAACATGCGCTGAACCTGACGATGGACTTCTTCCTCGATTCGGCGAATTCACTGAAATGGACCACAAGGGTGAATAAAAAAAATACAGCAACCAGCAGTTCGTCCTACAGTGAAATGCTGACAGAAGCGCTCGACAGTATCAATAACAGTCGCCGCGACAGCCGTTCTACCGGTGACAACAACAGTTTCAATACCACCCTGCTCTGGAAACATAAGTTTAAGAAACTGGCCCGGACGCTGTCCGTAAATACGGATCTTAATTTCAGTAATTCCAGCAATGACGGGTTTCTGTACTCGCTGAACAAGTATTATACTAACGGTCTGCATGACCGGACGGATACCATCGACCAGGAGCAGATCAGGGACAACACAGCTAAAGGCATCAGCACAAAAATTTCCTATACAGAACCGCTGGCCAAGGATTTTTATATGGAGCTGAGTCATACGATTGCCTGGAACAGTAACACCAGTGACCGGCAAACCTTTGAAAAGTCCGGAAACGGGAAATACGAAGACGTGGTGGACACCCTGAGTAATTCTTTTGTATTTGACCGGCTGGTCAATACACCTGGTCTGAATTTCCGGGTCAATAAAAAGAAATACAATTATTCATTCGGGGCAGCGGCCGGCTTCAGTCATTTTAAACAGAAGAACAAAACCCTCAGCACCAATACCGATTACAACTTTGTCAATTTCTTTCCGCAGGCGATGTATCAGTATAAATTCAAACCGAATACCAGTCTCCGGTTAAACTACAATGGTTCCACCCAGGCCCCCAGCCTTGAACAACTGCAGCCGGTAGCGGTGAATACGGATCCGCTGAATGTGTATATCGGCAACCCGGGATTAAAACAATCTTTCCGCCATAGCTTCGGAGCCGGATTTAACCTATTTAATGTACTGAAAGAAAAAGGGCTCTGGACCAGTTTTAATTTCAGCATGACCGATAAGGCATTCGTGCAATCAAGCAGTATTGATGCGGATGGCCGCCGGACCTACCAGACGGTGAACAGCGATGGACAGTATAACATGAATTTTTACTCTGATTATGGATTCAAGGTAAAAAAAGTAAGACTGGGTGCGGGACCTACAGCCAATATCAACCGGAATGTGGATTTTATCAATGGCATAAAAAACCTGACCACCACTACGAATGCCGGTCTCCGGCTGAATGTCAGTATGAACAAAGAGAATAAGTATGATTTTTACATCGGTCCGGAATTTACACTGAATAGTTCCAAAGGCAGTATCAATACTGCCGCTAATGCAAAATTCTGGCAACTGGAAGGCTGGGTCAGTGGCCGGGTGAATCTTCCTAAGAAATTTGAAATTCATTCAGACCTCAATACAGAACTGCGGCAGAAGGACAAACGATTTACACAGAATAATAACTTCACCAAATGGAATATGGATATTACCAAACGCTTTTTTAAAGGAAATGACCTGGAAGTAAAATTCGGGGTGTATGATATCCTGAACCAGAACCGGGGATTCAGCCGGAGTTTTAACAGCTATAGTTTTACAGAATCCTATTACACTACGTTAAAACGCTTCTGGCTGCTGACCCTGACCTGGAATATTTCTAAAAACGGAAAACCGGCTACCGGATTCTAACCATTAAAAAAATCGACCATGAAAAAAATTATCGGTTTATTCCTGATCTGTATAGCCACGCAGGCAAATGCCCAGCAATTCATCAGCAGCGGCACCATCGAGTTTGAAATGAGAATGAACAACCATAAATCCATCGGGGAAGGGGTATGGGCGGATATGTTCCGGGATAAGATCCCCCAGTTTTCCACCTCCTGGTACAGTTTTACTTTTGATAATAACAAGTCGTTGTATAAGTATGACCGGCAGGATGAAAAGACAAAAGTTCCCTTCTTCAATAATAACGTGGAAGAAGATGTATGGTATAGTGATTATGAAACCAGCACTTCCATCAAACGGAAATTTGTTTTTGACGACCATTACCTGCTCACAGATTCAATGGCACACATTGAGTGGAAACTGGTGCCGAATGAAACCCGGGAAATTGCCGGATTCAACTGCCGCAAAGCAGTAGGCATCCTGTTTGACAGTGTATATGTCTTTGCTTTTTATACCGACGAGATCCTGATATCCGGTGGTCCGATGGGACTAAATGGATTACCCGGCATGATCCTCGGAATCACGATTCCAAGAATGTTCAGCAGCTGGATTGCCACCAAAGTGGATATTGTCAATGTCAATAAAAGCAGTATTACCCCGCCCCTGAAGGGCAAGAAGAAACAGGGAAAGGATCTGATCGAAAACGTGAAGAAAGCCACCAGTGACTGGGGGTCATGGGGACAACAGGCCGTCTGGAATATTTTCCTGTAATTTATTTCAGCAGTTCAAACACAAAACTCTCTTTCGGTTTGATTTCAAAACCGGTGATCGGCATAACATCACCGGTAATTACATTTCTGAGCCGGGTAAAGCCGGTTGTTCGTTCTGAAAGGTAGTTCCAGTCCGGCCTGAAAGGCTGACCGCCGGTATGCGAAATAACCATCACGGTTTGTTTTGTATCATAGCGAAAATAAGTATACACCCCATCTTTCGGCAGGTATTGCATCAGTTTACCAGAACCTATAGCCGTTGACGCTTTCCTGAAATTCGCCAGGGCTTTTATATAGCCGAATGCTTCGTTTTCCTGCGCTGTACGTCCTGCAGCTGTAAATTTATTCACCGCATCGCCTGACCAGCCTCCCGGAAAATCGCGGCGCACTTCGGCATCGGTCGGGTTCTTAAAGTTCTTCATCAGAATTTCACTGCCATAATACAACTGGGGAATTCCTCTTTGTGTCAGCAGGAGGTTTATGGCCATTTTGTATTTTGAAAAATCCTCACCGATCACCGAATAGAAACGATCCAGGTCATGGTTATCCAGGAAAATGCAGTTACGCATCGGATTTTTATAGAGCACATCCTGGGCCAGTACCTGGTAAAATTTATTAGCGCCTTCATTCCAGCCATAGTTTTGATTCAGCAGGTCATTGGTGGCAAAGTAAAGCGGGAAATCCGTTACCCCCTGGCTATTATGTTTAAAAGGCACACCCATTGTATTCTCACAGAAGTAAGCACTGTTGGTTACACTCTGTACCCAGGCTTCACCGAATACCGTCACTTTGGGAAACTCGCGGTACAAGGCTTCATTCACTTTATTCAGGAAGACGGGATCGCTGTAGAAATAGGTATCCACCCGCCAGCCATCAATACCGAATTCTTCAGTGGCCCAGATCGCATGCTGGATCAGAAAATTGGATACAAAAGGATTACGCTGATTGATATCTGCCAGGAAAGGTGTAAACCAGCCATCAAGCGCCGTTTTATAATCAATGGCCGATGCGTAAGGATCCACCAATGGCTGATCTTTGTAGGAAGTATTAGTATAAGAAGGCCAGCGGTTCAGCCAGCTGCTGTCAGGCAGGTCGCGGATCAGGAAATGGTCTTTGCCCAGGTGGTTATACACGGCATCCTGGATGATCTTCATTCCTTTTTTATGCGCCGAGCTGATCAGCGAATGATAGGCATTATTACCACCAAGCCGCTTATCTATCTGGTACTGATTGGTGAAAGCATACCCATGGTAAGTGGCTCGTGATGTGCCGCCTTCCATGGTCCGGGCCATATCATTCTCCACTACTGGTGTCATCCAGACAGCTGTAACACCAAGATCATTCAGATAGTCCAATTG